>CAZWVA010000115.1:0-1926 GCA_964636885.1 uncultured Spirochaetia bacterium | reverse complement strand
AATGATCGCCCCGCCCCACCTGCCGCCGACGTTCTTCACATCGGCAACATCACTCTCTATCTCCTTTCTGAGTTCATCATCCATAGGAAGCTGCCACATCTTCTCTCCGGCTAGTCTTGCGGATTTTAAGATCCTATCTATCAACCTCTCGTTGTTCCCCATGAGTCCTGCTGTATAGTTCCCAAGCGCCACTATACACGCCCCTGTCAACGTTGCAAGATCAACGATCTCATCGGCCTTAAGCTGAACGGCGTATGAAAGGGCATCCGAGAGGACGATCCTTCCCTCGGCATCCGTATCTATCACCTCTATCGTCTTTCCGTTAAGTGCACGTATTATGTCATCTGGCTTATAGGCCTTTCCACCAGGCATATTCTCGGTTGCAGAGATGAGACCGTGAACCCTTATAGAGGGTTTTAGCCTTGAGATCGCCTTCATGACCCCCAAAACGCAGGCCGCACCCGACATATCCATCTTCATCGTTCGCATGCTTTCCCTTGGTTTTATACAGAGCCCACCCGTATCAAAGGTGATCCCCTTTCCTACTATAGCAACCGTCTTTCTTGGTCTTTTTTTTGGCTCGTATGTCAAACGTATAAACCTGGGGGGCTCCTCGCTTCCCAGTGATACGGCAAGAAGGGCTCCCATCCCCCTTTTTTCCATCTCCTCCCTGTCAAATACCTCACAGACCAGTTTCCCCTCCTCCGCAATCTCCTTTGCATACTCCGCAAGCCTGGTAGGGGTAAGAACCGCCGGCGGTTCGTTAACCAGATCACGGGCGAAATTGGTGGCCTCTGAAACGATCTTGGCGAATTCTAGCTCCTCTTTAAAGGCCTTCTCCCCTATCTTGGTTGAGAGAAACTCAACGCTCCTAATCCCGTTCTCCTTTTTGTTATTAGTTTTATACTTATCGAACTCATAACTCCCGAGCATCAACCCCTCAATTAGAGCGGAGACGCTTCCCTTATGCGCGTCGATTTCCAGGCCGAAGGCTATGTTCCCGGAAAAGGCCTTTGTCTTTTTTGCCGTGAGTATCCCGACCTTCCTAAGGACATCCGTTGAGAACTTAGACCTCTTCCCAAGACCCACGAGGAGAACCCTATCGGCACCTATCTTGCCAAGCGTGTTTATCATAACGCTTTTACCCAGCTCTCCGCTAAACTTCTCCTCCTGAGAGATACGGCTGAGGGCACCGCCCAGCGCCTCGTCCACCCTTTTAACGGATTCACCGATTCCCTCTCCCTCAAACCTTCCGAGCACCAAAACAGAGCACTTTACACGGAGTACGTTTCCTTCAGCTAGTTTAAAATCCAAGTTCTAATCCTCCTCTGATCTGTATTTTCTTAAGGGTTACTTATGAGATAGCCTCTAGATCCTTAAACAAACAGTTTACCATATAAGACGCTTAGAAAAGAGAGGCGAGCGTTTCATACGCCATGTAAAATCCCTTTGTAAAGGGATAAATACGGTATAGAATATTAATAAGGAGCGGGCCTTTGGAGAGACTCCGTATGGGTTACAGGTTTCTAATCATCTCTTTTGTCTTTATGTTTTTATCGGGGATATACCCGACATTTAAGGCAAAAGGGGAATCCACACCATTTGAAGCCAAGGTCTCGGAGGACGGGGTTCAGAGGGTCGATATCACGGTGGACAGCTACTCCTTTAAACCCAACCACATAATAGTGATAGCAAATAAACCGGTGGAGCTCACATTAAAGAGCGTTACAAAGGTAATCCCCCACAATTTCACCATCAATCACCCGGAGGCAGGGCTCAGCGCGGATAAGGATATACCGCACGGTAAAGAGGTAAAGGTCACCTTTACCCCTACGAAAACGGGAACATTCGAATTCTACTGTGACAAGAAATTCCTTTTCGATAGCCACAAGAAAAAGGGAATGAAGGGCACTCTGGAGGTTAGAT
>CAZWVA010000114.1:0-2038 GCA_964636885.1 uncultured Spirochaetia bacterium | reverse complement strand
TCGCCGCCCGGGACGCCGCCAGCGGCCGCCGCGCCGGCCAGATATGCAGAGTGGACATGTGCCCATGCCGCACGTTCTTCTCGTGCACGGAGTCAAGGGAGGTTTGTTTGAGAGGAAAACCGGTTTTAATTAGAGGATTTACGTCGCTCAACTGACCTTCACATCCTGAACGGGACTACTTTGAGATGATTCCAGATACAAGAGCACCCTTTCCAAGGGTCGGAATAATTCTTGAAATAGAACGAATTGCTCCTCCGACAAATGCGGAACTATCTCTTCAGCAAACTCTTTCTTCCCTCCAACTATTCTTATGACTCCGTTGGCATACTCCGTCTTGAGCACTTTGCTTCCTACCCTATGTTCTATCTCCACTGGCTTGAGAACTAATCCCTTACCTGCGTCGGTTTGACGCCTCAAAGCCTCGTCCGGAAAATAGTGTTCCAATGTTAGAACTCCGTATTCTGCGTATTGTTCTCGGCCGGGAGGAACGGGAAGAATCATCGCCGCTATTTTTCGGTTTCGGTGTACGACGACATCGGGTAAATCCTTATGGCGTTGGAATTGGCTAAGTGAAGCGACCTTCTCCCATCCTCTTACACCTTGTTCATCCCTATCGAAAACTGCGATTATTCGTCCCTCGAACATGTAATCGGCGAGAAGCTTGACTTGATTTTCCAGTTTCGTCGCTCCACCAGTCGGAGATGTTTGATCCTCCGCGCTGAAAATTTTGAACGGTTGATCTATATTAGGATTCAGCTTTTTCCAGGCCTCTTCAATAATTTTGCGATCCCATTTGCCTTCCACCAGAATTGTTGGTAGGTTGCGCTCTTTAAGTACGTCCTTTAGACGTTCTATCTCATCCTCGAATTCGTGTTTTTCTCTGACGTAAAATTCATGTAATTTACGGTTGAGGCGCGTGATCCCTAGCTCATGAAGAAGCTGAAGGTTGCCTTGTTGCTCTAGTCCTTCATCTGCCTTATTAAATTCCGTACCCTTTTCTTCTCCGTAGGTAATTCGATAAAGAGTTGCGCCAGGCTTGGCTCCGAGGGAGATAAATGCGGCGGAATGTGTACTAATTATGATCTGACTGGCCTTAGAGTATTCATCCAGGCAATTATCCGCTAATTGAACGCAGAGTTCATATTCAAGAGAGTTTTCTGGCTCTTCAAAACCCCATATGAACACGTTTTGCGTGGATTTGGTAGCCAAATAATGAAGGATACTTGGTATAGATCGTAGCCGCACTCCATCACCCCTGAGGTGTAAGCTAATCCTTGGTTCACCGAAAGGCCCAGAAGTGAGAATGGAAACACGGAAAAGATCTTTTAGCGTTTTGGCAATTGAGACTTCTGTGGCTATACCAGTGCCAGTTGAAAATTGATTAGCAACGCCAACAAGCTCATCGGCGATCGTTTCCTCAACATTCTTAAGTATGTCCGGTGATCTCCTGGCCCCGATTTCATGAAGAAAAGTTTGTAACCGTGAAAAGATAGAGTCGAAGACTGACTGGTCCTTAATGGCGGGAATGTAGATATAACTGATACGGTTCAGAAACTGGGTTAGCGATCTTTTTGCATGGTATAATCTGATTTCCTCATTAGCAATAGACCGTTCAAGATTATCGTCTTGTTCCATTCGGCCGTCTCTATACCAGGTCCTAGTAACAGAGAACCGTTCCGGTAGACTGTTGACGAAACGATTGCCGCGGTTGAACGTTACCTTAACTGATATAAATTGCCTCCCCTTAATAGTTTCGCGCCTAACTTCAGCCTGACGGCGAACATTAAAGTCCTGGTTGAAATCTAGCGATCGCTGCCAATCTGTTTGCCCATTGAAGAATAGATTTAAAGCCTTTAGAAGGTTCGATTTACCCACGTCATTCCTTCCGGATAGTATCGTAACGTCTTCCATGGATTTTAGCCGTATATGGTAAATTGACCTAAAAAACTTGATTTCGATACTGTCAATCAAACGCATAGGGTATCCCCCTCCGCCGAGGCGAAGACCGTGGCCTCGTCTATGATCACGCCGCCTTGGG
>CAZWVA010000113.1:0-2128 GCA_964636885.1 uncultured Spirochaetia bacterium | reverse complement strand
GTATAGTAGATCAGGTTTTCCTTATGGTTTTTTATATCATCCACAAGAATCGGGGTCTTTGTCTTTGCTACCCATCCGAGGTAGCCGCTTAGAAAGCGCAGTTTCTGACCTCTATCTATGTAATTTGGGCTGTTAGATAGAAAGTCCTCGATTTCAAAGGAGCCGTCCTTTTTCTTCATGTAGAGTACTATGCTGTGTGTGGAGAGAATATCGCTTAGTATTTCAAGAGATCTCCTTATAGCATCCCGGAGCTTCTTTGCGTCTCCCTGGTTTGATCCCTCTACTTCCTGGTGGACCGGAGTGACTGCCTGTTTTTCGCTTCCCCTTTTATATCCCCTGGGCCTTCTATGGGATCCTGTGTTCTTCATCAAGTATCCGAGACCGAATGTCGAGAGGAAAAGGAGGAGAAGGCGGTATATCACATCCTTTTCGCTCGAATATAGGGCTATTTCGATTGACGATGCTAGAACCACGGCCAGCACGGCCGCCTGCCATCCTAGGTATGTAAATAAAAGAGGGGTAACAAGGTAAAACAGGGGAAAGAGCCCCCTTCCCAATACCTCGAAGACCACCTCGAATCCAACGGTTGCAAGGAGTGTGACTTCCAGTTTTTCCTTTACGGAGATGGGGGAGGATTCGGCCTTTCTTTTTATCCTTAACGCTTCATATGGGATTAGGGTGAATAGGAGAAGCGCGACTGAAATAGAATACGGGTTAAGAATCTCAAAGTGATTCCTATAGATCGAAAACAAAACCAGGACCGATAGTGAGATTGGGTATATCTCACTAAGGATGTTTATTAGAGGTCTAACTCTACCGCGCAAACCTGTAAACCTTATCACCTTCTTTTATCATTCCGAGTTCTTCTCTCGCTATCTTTTCTATGTAGCGTTTATCGTTTTTAATGGCTTCTATCTTCTCTTTAAGCTCTTTATTTGCGTTCTCTAGTTCTTCGATTCTCCCGTTTATCTTTTCCTTCTCCTTATAGAGAAGATTAACCTCTGAGATCTCCCTGGCAAACACGTAACCCACGGCTAGGGTTAGTGCCACTATCAAGACGGTCCTTAGAATCGATTTTTTCATGTTAGAAAAGCAGTATCCCGCCTGCTATAAAGGGGTTTGTGTGTTTTTCCGTTTCAATCGTTGTGGAGGGACCGTGCCCTGGATAGACCTTGTAGTGGGGAGGGAGTACCATTAGCTTTGTCTTTATGGAATGGATGAGCTGGCGCATCGATGTCCCGCCCGTTAAGTCGACCCTTCCGACGCTACCTGCAAAAAGGGTATCACCGGAAAAAACATGGCCGTCTACTAGAAGGCATATGCTACCCCAGGTATGGCCCGGTGTGTGTATCACCTTTGCCGTATGCCTTCCAATCGGGATCTCATCGCCCTCTTCTACGAATCTATCTATTTTTGGAATCCTAACTCCACGAAATTCGGGAAATCTGATTGCGGACTCTGGAAGGGCAAGAAGAACCGGTTCTTCTTCAGGGTGAAGGTAAAACTGAGCGCCTAGGGTTTCCTTTGCATCCTCAACCCCTGCGGCATGGTCTATGTGGGCATGTGTGTTTACGATCCTCTTGACATCCAGTCCCAGGTTCTCTATCTCTCTTATGACCTCTTCTACCTGGCTTCCCGGATCTATGAGTATTCCTTCCTTTGTCTCTTCATCCGCGACTATATAGGAATTGGTTAAGAAGGACCCACCGGGTATACACCTTATTATCATTACAAAATCACCTTTCTCCGTATTTAATCGTAAACTCCCTGAATTCTCCTATATAGGGTTCCCACCTTATTTCCACATCGGTTACATGGGCGTGTTTTGGACCGACTTTGCACCACTCGACCAACTCGTTGAGTTCCTCTCTATCCCCCTCTGCAACGACCTCTACCGCTCCATCCGCCCTGTTCCTTACCCATCCGGTAAGACCGAGTTCTATAGCCTTTTCCTGTGTCGTTGCCCTGTAAAACACCCCCTGCACCCTACCTCGGACAACGATCCGAACCCTTTCCTTTCCCATTCCACAGGCTCAGGTTACCAAAACGGTGGATCACTGTCAATATTTTATTACTGGAGATTAACACCTGGGATAAGGAGAGGGATAAAAAAGAAGACCTTCTGGGG
>CAZWVA010000112.1:0-2231 GCA_964636885.1 uncultured Spirochaetia bacterium | reverse complement strand
GGATCATAAAGGTGAGCGTTCCCGCTCCCCAGCATTCTCCTATGTTGGGACACATCGCTTCCTCACAGACCGTGTGAAGGTTGAGTTCCCTTATAAGGTCTTTTAGACGGTTGTAATTGGTCCCCGCCGGGACTCTAGCCTTAATCCAGTTGGGTTTCCTTAGTGTCTGCATGTCTATAATTTTAATCTAAAACAGGGTGAAAAACAGCGCTATTCCGGTTTCCCCGTCTCCGTAGGAGAGGGGGAATTACTGAAAGAGGGAGCTACAACCTCTCTCCTCTGTTGTTTCTCTAGCTCTTTTATCCTCCTGTCCTTTTCCCTTAGTTCTGCTCTAAGGGTTACGGAGTGAAACGCCCCCCAGATAATGGCAAATATCACACCTATAAGAAAAGCGACTACTACGAGTACGAGATTGGTGGCTATATATGGACCTATCTGGTAAACTAGAAGATCTAGCTTGAGCTCGAACTTGTGTGTAAAGACCTCTTGATTTTGAATAATGAGAACAAGAGCCACGACAAAGATCAAGGCCAGCACTATTATCTTTATGAATCTCATCTTTCACCCCCTTTGGTTTCTACTCTCTCGATGAGCTTGAGATAGGTCTGATCCAGGTATTCGGGCATCACTTTTATATCGCCAATAACCGGCATAAAGTTCGTATCTCCGCTCCATCTCGGCACGATGTGAAAATGAAGGTGGTCATCGATTCCTGCTCCCGCTACCCTGCCGAGGTTCATTCCGATGTTGAATCCATCTGGTTTCATCGCCTTTAGAATCTCTACGCTCTTAATCGTGAGATTCATAATCTCTACCCTTTCCCTATCGTTAAGCTCGGCAAGCTCCTTTACGTGCCTGTAGGGTACGGCCATAAGGTGTCCGTTGGTGTAGGGATAGCGGTTTAGTATGATGAAACCACTCTCCCCCCTATAGAGTATAAGGTTTTCTCTATCGTTTCTCTCTTTGGGTTTTTCACAGAAGATGCAACCCTCTTCTTTTTCCTTGGTTATGTATTCTATTCTCCAAGGAGCCCAGATCGTTTTCATGGCTACCGTATTAGATCAACTAGATAGAAAAGTCCAAAACGCTCCCTTAGAGGAAGACCGGAAAGGCCGTGGGTTTCGATCTTTGAAGTGATAAGATCGAGAAGGCGTCCCTTGCCCTTTGGGTAATAAACGACATTGGGCTCCTCTCCTATTCCGCTTAGGGTACCGGCAAGACGGATTGCATCGCCTAGCGTTCCTAGATCATCAACGAGCTTTAGGTCCCTTGCCTGCTCTCCGGTAAATATCCTTCCATCTGCAATCTTATCCACTTCTTTCGGCTCAATCCCCCTTGCTTCTGAAACGGCTTTCTTAAACTGGAGGTGGACGTTATCAATCAGTTTCTGTATGTACTCCCTTTCGGCCTCCGTCATCCCTCTAAAGGGCGAGCCTGCGTCCTTAAACTCTCCACTCTTTATCACCTTAACATCCACTTTGGCCCATTTGATAAGCTGTTCGTAATTCATAAACTGGGCGAGCACACCGATACTCCCCGTGATCGATCCCGGATTGGCGATTATCCTCTGAGCGGCGCATGCGATGTAGTAGCCACCTGAGGCTCCAACCGTTCCTATGCTTGCGATTACCGGCATCTTGTCCCTAAGCAGCTTGACCTCTCTATATATCTCCTGTGATGGACCAACCGCCCCGCCGGGGGAGTTTATCCTTAAAACAAGCGCCTTAATCGAGTCGTCTTTTCTTATTGTGGACAGGCTTTCAAGATACGTTTGAGAGTCAAGGAGTATATCGTCAACCCTAAGAACCGCAACCCTTTTACCAACCGGAAAGCCATCCTCCCCGGAGATCACGAGCCCAAGCCCAAGTCCGACTATAAAGGCAAGGAATAAAAGCACTAAGATGATTAATGCGAGAAAGAAACCCCTCAATTCTAAACCACCTTATTCTTCTTTGCTCAAGGATCTCAACTTTTCCCCCAATAGGTCCCCCAGCTTTACCGAGGCCTCCCCCTGTGAGGATAAAAAGCTTGAGACCCTTTCCCTCTCGAGCCATTCCTCATATCGCTTTTTGCTGAGATTAACCTGACGCTTCTTCTTATCGAATCCGATCACTTGGGCGGTTACCTCTTCACCCAGTTTAAAGGCCTTGGATGTGTCTTTTATCCCCTCTTGACCCAAATCCGAGCCTCTTATAAAACCTTCCACCCCGTTTTCGAGTTCGAGGACGACG
>CAZWVA010000111.1:0-2245 GCA_964636885.1 uncultured Spirochaetia bacterium | reverse complement strand
CAAAGCACCTAAACGTTAGGATAACAAGAGCGGAGCTCGAAGGGCTGGTTGCAGACCTAATCGATAGGCTTGAGATCCCTTGCAGGCAGGCCTTTGAGGATGCCAAGTTGAAACCGGCAGAGGTGGACGAGGTGGTTCTGGTTGGCGGGATGACCAGAATGCCAAAGGTTCAGGACAAGGTAAGAAGGATATTTGAAAAAGAGCCTCAGAAAAGGATCAATCCCGACGAGGTTGTCGCAATAGGTGCGGCGATTCAGGGTGGTGTGCTCGAAGGCAAGGTTGACGAGGTCCTTCTCTTGGACGTTGTCCCGCTCTCTCTCGGTGTTGAGACGAAGGGTGGGCTATTTACCAAGATCATAGAGAGAAACACGACGATTCCTACTAAAAGGAGCAGGATCTTTACAACCGCCGTTGACAATCAGGACTTTGTAAGCATACACGTCCTTCAGGGGGAACGTGAGATGTCGGCTGATAATATATCCCTTGCGAGGTTTAATCTCATAGGGATTCCTCCGGCTCCGCGCGGTATGCCCCAAATCGAGGTTTCCTTTGAGGTGGATGCCGATGGCATCCTTCACGTATCGGCAAGGGATCTGGGCACGGGGAAAAAACAGGCTATCCAGGTTTTTCCTTCCGGTGGACTCAGCGAAGAGGAGATTCAGAGGATCATAGAGGAAGGACGGAAAAGCGCAGAAGAGGATCGTAGGAGAAAGGAGCTTGCCCTTTTAAAAAACGAGGCCGAGGGCCTTCTCTATTCGGTTAGGAGAACCCTTGACGCCTATGGCGATAAGGCCGAACCCGAGATGAGGAAGCTAATAGAGAAAGCGGTAGAAAGGATGAGGGAGGTTCTTGAAAGGGATAGTTATATTGAGATCAAAGATGCCCTGAATGATCTTAAGGAGGTTTCTTACAGGTTTGCAGAGTTTATATACTCTCAAAGGGCCAAGAGTGCCGAAGAGGGGGAATGATTACACGGATCTTTTAAGAGAGATGGATTGCCACGATGAGAAGGGATTATTATGAGGTTTTAGGACTCAGTCGAAATGCCAGTCAGGAGGAGATAAAAAAGGCGTATAAGAGGCTCGCCTTTGAGTATCATCCTGACAGAAACCCTGGGAATCCAGAGGCCGAGGAGAGGTTTAAGGAGATCAACGAAGCCTATCAGGTTTTAAGTAGCCCTGAGAAGAGGGCCAGGTACGATAGCTTTGGTCATATGTCGAGCGAGGGCCTGTTTTCGGATATGGGTTTTGGTGGAGACTTTAACGATCTATTTGAGAACCTTTTCGACGAGGTCTTTAACGCCGGTAGAAGACGACGGCGTCCTGAAAGGGGCAGGGATCTGAAATACAATCTAGAGCTTACCTTTGAGGAGGCCGCCTTTGGTGTCGAGAAGGAGATAACCCTGCCGAAGAGGTTTCTTTGCTCCGAATGCGGCGGAAGGGGCGCGGCCCCTGGAGGGGAATCCACATGCATGGTATGCGGTGGAAAGGGGGCCATCAAGTACTCGGAAGGCTTCTTTGCCGTAAGTAGAACCTGCTCGAACTGCAGGGGTACAGGGAGGATAATAAAAAGGGTTTGCTCCAAGTGTAGAGGAGAGGGGTTTATAGTCGCTGAGAACAGGGTAAAGGTAAAGGTTCCTGCGGGAGTAAGCGAAGGTGCGAGGCTCAGGATTCGTGGGGAAGGGGAGGCGGGAGCCTTCGGTGCTCCGAGTGGGGATCTATACATCGAGATATACGTAAAAGAGCATCCGTTTTTTAGGCGTGAAGGGAAAGACGTTTTTTGTGAGGTTCCTATAAGCTTCGTTCAAGCGGCCCTTGGGGGGGAGATAGAGGTTCCTACCCTCGATGGTAAAGCCACGGTTAAAATCCCTCCCGGAACGCAACCCGGACAGGTCTTCAAGCTCAGGGATAAAGGGGTGCCCTCTCTCAATGGAAGGGGGAGGGGTGACCTTTATGTAAAGGTCAATGTGGAAGTGCCCGTAAAACTAAACTCAAAGCAGAGGGAGTTACTGGAAGAGTTTGCCAGGGTGAGTGAAGGGGACGAGAGTCCGTCCGTAAAGAACTTTTTCGAGAGGTTCCGTGAGTTATTTGGGTAAGCCCAAATAACCCACGAAACCGATTCATTCCATCCGATGGTAAACTAACTCGAGGGGCCTCCAAAGGAGGTGGAAGTGGGGATAAAATGGGCCCTTCTATTCTGTTGATAAGAGTACTCGTCTGTTCCTTCAGCCCATTGAGTGGTTTCT
>CAZWVA010000110.1:0-2314 GCA_964636885.1 uncultured Spirochaetia bacterium | reverse complement strand
CATAGAGAGGCTTGCCGATGCGAGGCTTAGAGAAGGGGAGATTGAGGCACAGGTGAAATACAAGATGAGGGAGGCCGAGAACGTGCTTGATACGAAGTTCATAGTAAAGGATATGGTAGAGGAGTTCATAAAGAACGCGCCCCTCATATTTAGGGAACTCATGGAGCCCACAAGAAACATAGAAAGCATCCGGGTCCTCAATATAAACGGAGCGGGTCTAGGGGGAAGCACCCAGGGCGATACCGTGGGCAAGGTGATAAGCGCGGTTATAAGCGCAAGTGCGATTCTCCCCCTTGTAAACGAGGCTATGAGGTTTTCAAAGATCGACGGAGACGAGATCATTAAAAGGGTGATAGAGAAGGTCCCCGCCCTAAAGGACGTGATAAGATTAAAGAGCGCCGAGGAAGAGAGGCAGGCTACGGGATAGGCGAAGACGAATGCGCTATACAAGAGATCGGAAAGGCTGAAGGATCCTACTAGAATTCAGATCGAAACCAAGAAAGCGTGAAATTCAAGATATACCAAGGTTCTTCCCTACCCGATATTGGGTAATATTTAATAACCCCTGTAGGGGCGGGTTTCAAATTCGTCTACTACGATTCTTTAATAGTTCATCAGTGGCTAATCCAAATAAAGAAGGGGAATTCCATTGCAGAGGAAAAACCTCGTTTCTTCAAGATACATTGGTGATTTTAAGGAAGGAGACGTTTATCACCACGGCGCGATCCAGATCACGCCTATGAGAAATAGGGAATACATAAATAGATTTAAAGACGGCCTAATCCTCGGGGCAAACCCGGAGATTTGCCTACACCTAGGCTATGAAGACCCCGATAGGAGGCATAAGGAGGAGAAATACTCTCTAGAAAAGCCCGCTCTTGTGAGCCAGGGGTTTGTTTTCAACGCCGGCTTTGGCCTTAGTGTCCATGACATATCGTTTAACGCCATTGCAAATCTCTCTTACAGTGATCTCAGATTCGGCGTACCGGTATTTGAATGGGACATCCTATACGGTAAATCGGAGGTGCTTGGAAAGGAGTTTAGAAAGGAAGGGGCAGTAAACGGATCTGTCCAGGTAAAGACAACGGTTTACAACCAAAGGGGGGAATCCGTACTCGAATACGTAAGGCAGGTTCTCGTAAAGGCAGAAGACGGAAAGACCTATCCCAAGGGGAGCACGATTAAACCACAGCCGGATAGGATCGATATTGGGAAGACGGTTCTTCCGAGACCGTATCACGACCTGCCGAGTGGGCTCCTCGGAGAAAGGGGGAAGACGTTTGAAGACCTTAAGCCCGGCGACGTCTTCTACGGCCTATTTGAAGATGCCATAGACCTTGTAACCTTTAGCTGGCTCCAGATCGCAACCCTAAACGACGCCTCCATCCACCATGACCCCGCCTCCAATTTCATAGGATACGGTGGCGCCGTGAAGGCGAGAGCAGAGGGTGAGGTAAGCGCTTATCTCCCGCTCGCCTACCACCTCGGAATGAACAGCGGCTCTCACGATGCGCCGACCTATCCGGGGGACATAGTGAGGATGACATTTGCGGAAGGAAGAGACGGCGAACACGAGAAGATAAGATCGAGATTCGAGGTTATAGATACCGCCTCGGTTGACGGAAGGGACGACATGGGAATCGTGACCATAAGGCTCATCGGGGAGAAATACGTGACAGATGGTGGAATGAAGGCGCTTGAAGCGGCGAGGTTCGGTGGAATGGATCGGATATACGAAGAAGGGGGGAAGAGGCTCCTCAAGGTGCTAACACTCGAACAGGTACTTGCCATTCCCACCCGAAGGGCGTTTAAATCGTGTTGACAACCCGATTCATACGTTAGAAAATAGAACGATATTCTGAGAGAAGGAAAAAAACGATGGCAGTCAAAAAGACCAGGATCTTAGAATCCAGCAAAACCGCTAAAACCGTAAAGACCAAAAGACCAAAGGACCTCAAATACACCCTTAGTCTCAAGAGGCGCCGTCCCTTTAACCTCTACTGGTACCTGAAAGAGGATAAAACCAAGATGGTGCTCCCGCTGGTTCTTAGGGAAAGGGCAGAGAAGCTGGGCGACAGGCCGTTCCTCCAATTCGGCTATAATCCCCCTATTAGCTTCTCACAGACGAATCTCCTTGCAAATAGAATCGCAAACGGGCTCTTGAGGCTTGGGGTTAAAAAAGGGGAAAGGGTAGCCGTCTACATGCCAAACTCCTCCGACTACGTTCTTACATGGTTTGGGATCCTTAAGATGGGTGGGGTTATGGTTCCGATAAATACGGCATACAAGATGGATTTCCTCCAATACATAATAG
>CAZWVA010000109.1:0-2811 GCA_964636885.1 uncultured Spirochaetia bacterium | reverse complement strand
TCTAGAGAAGTTTGTGGGGGATACCCCGTGGGTGCATATAGATATTGCGGGTCCCGCCTTCATAGAGAAGGGTGGGGACTGGTACCCGAAGGGCGGCACGGGTTTCGGCGTAAGAACGATAATAAGGTACCTCCTTTCGTGATCCGCCGCGGGATAGAGCGTTAATAGATTCGGGGGCTGAGCTATGCAGGCATTTACAAGGCTTATTTCCATGGCCCGCGGATACAATTTCCTTGAGATGAGTCTTCAGGGTGAGGTCCCGGAGGAGGAAGAGGGCTTTATCGTTCCTTTTCTTCCCAGGAGAAGGAAGCTCACCGTGTGGGATTTGGAAAGACTCTTCCTTTACGCCTCCGGCAGCCCTAATATCCTTGGTGCCCTCATAAAGATGAGAGACCTCAGGATCGGTCTAGCGAGGGCAGAGGTGATAAGAAGGGGTATATTGGACCTAAGGGAGAGGGGGAAAAAGGTATTTGTCTACACCGAGAGCCCTCACAACATCGAGTACATGATAGGCTCGGCGGCCGACAGGGTTTTTGTCCCTCCCTGGGCGATACTGAGTGTTATTGGGCTTAGTGCTGAGGTCACCTTTTTTAAGGATGCACTGGACAAGTTGGGTATCGAGGCCGAGATCAAGGGGCTTGGCGAGTATAAAAGCGCGGCTGAGACATTTACGAGAAACACCATGTCGGAATCCCATAGAGCCATGATGGATTCTATAATCGATGACCTCTACTCCCAGTTTGTGAAATGCGTTTCTCAGGGAAGGGGAATCGAAGAGGAGAACTTGAGGGCCTTAATCGATTCGGGTCCCTTTACTGCCGAAGAGGCCTATTCAAAGGGGCTTGTCGATGGACTCTGCTATGAAAGCGATCTGGATGGAATAATAGAGGATACCCTGGATCTAAAGATAAGAAAAATCGGTGCCCAGAGCCTTCTCAGGATCATCGGTCTCAAGGAGGCCGTCCGATCGGTAAGAGAGAGGATAAGAGGGGATTCAAGTGTAATCGCCCTCGTATGCGATTCTGGAATAATAACCCTGGGTGAGAGCAAGGGGAGCGGTGGGAGTGTCAAAACACTCGGCTCTCAGACCGTTATAGGAACCCTTAAGAGGCTCTCCGAAGACAGGAGAGTAAAGGCCATCGTCTTAAGGATCCTAAGCCCTGGAGGTTCTGGACTTGCATCGGATATGATCCGGTACCAGATAAGAACCGTTTCTGAAAAGAAGCCCGTTGTTATATCGATATCCGATGTGGCGGCCTCTGGAGGGTACATGATCGCCCTTGGGGCGAGGAGTATAGTAGCGGATTCGCTTTCTCTTACGGGTTCCATAGGGATAATATCCGGTAAATTTAACCTGAGCGGTTTCATAGAAAAGCTCGGCATCAAGAAGGAGTGGGTTACCCGTGGGAAGAGGGCGCTTGTCTTTTCCAGCTTCAGGGGTTTTACAAAGAGGGAAGAGGAGAGGCTCGGTGTGATCATGAGGTATCTATATGACGATTTTGTAAAGAAGGTCGCCGATGTGAGGGCAAAAGATTTCGAAAGCGCCGAGCAGTTGGCGCGTGGAAGGGTGTGGACTGGAAGACAGGCAAAGGAGCTGGGGCTTATCGATGAACTCGGAGGCATAAGAGAGGCGATTCGCATAGCCAAGAGGGAGGCTGGCATACCCGATGGGGTATCCCCGGTTATAAGATTCTTCTCAAAACCGAGGGTTATACAGCTTGCCCCATTTGGCAGGGGCTTTGCTTGGGGAGAGGACGAAATCCTTAGGACACTCGAACGGGAAAGGGCCCTTGCCCTCATGCCCTTTTGGATAGATGTTAAATAACGGTTACACGATCTTTAGTCCTTATGTATTAGAGAGCCGTTGTGGTTTAACCTTTTCTCCTTTTCCTCTATCCTTGCTATCATCTTCTCTGCCATTTCCTTATTAAGGTACCAGTCTGCATAGACGGTCGGATTCTTCTCCTCTATTATCTCCTTTAGCGTCTTTTTTGCTTCATCGTATTTCTTCTGTTTTATGAGTGTCTTTGCAAGGTGTATCTTGAGTGTTGTGAGGTGGGGATCGATGCTTATGGCCCTTCTCAAGTACACCTCGGAGATGTGAAGGTCCCCGCCCATAAAACCGGGAAGGGCGTAATAGAGGAGGCCATACATGGCTAGACCGTAGACGTGGTTTGGGTTTAATTCAAGCGTGCGTTCTATTTCCCTTCTTATCTTTGGTAGTAAGAAAAGGGACCTCAGAACCCCGTTTGTCTCTGCCCATGAGCCCAGGTTTGCCACGTATAGGAAGTGGGAATCGGCGTTTTCGGGATCGAGTTCTATTGCCCTTTTAGCCGCCTCGAAACCGTTTTTAAATACCCTTATCTTCTCCTTATCGTTTGGGGCCTTGGCGTATCCGTATGTGAGCCATACCCTTGAGAGGAATAGCAGGGCGTCTATGTTATCCGGGTCCCTCTTAATAACCTCTTCCAGTATGCCTATTGACCTATCAAGGTTCATCGAGTCCTTGTAGTAGTCGAAATAGACCCTTCTGGCCTCTTCTAGTTTCGTTTCTATGTCTTTTTGCCCATCCAGGGCGGATTTTCCCACGCTCTCGGCGATTCCTGTGTGGGTTAGGAATAGTAGGGTGAGGATCAAAAAGGCCATGTTTAACACGGTGTGTTTCATTTCTCGTTTGGGTTTTCGGTTAAATACGAAGCCGACTAATCAGCCTTTAAGATGCTCGATCTCTTCCAAAATAGCCGAAGCGAGCCTTATGGTCTCTTCTATATCGCTCTTATATGCCAGACAGCTTGGACTGTGTAGATAGCG
>CAZWVA010000108.1:222-2839 GCA_964636885.1 uncultured Spirochaetia bacterium | reverse complement strand
GTTACCGTTAAAGGAGATACCAGAGCGGAGTACGATCTCGGCAGTGTCAAAGAGAGGAACGGTGCTACTATTACCCCCTACGGGATCTATCATCCCAACGGTAAACCCGCTGTCGTCACATCGTACCCCTGAGATACCTAAGGCCCCCGCTACTAGGAACGTTAAAAGGGCTCGTTTAATCCTGTTTAACACCGCTTCTATTCTATATACCCCAACGATCTTAAGTTCTCTTCGGTTTCTTTATCAATACTTACATTCTTCTTCTGTGGCATCAGTCCGTTAACTCCCTTGGCCGCTTCCATCCACTTAAAAAGCTCTCTCTTGAGTTCATCTGCAATCCCGGTCTCAACATCTATCAGGTTGTTTAACTCGTTTGGGTCTTTTTCAATATCGTATAGCTCAAACGGCATACCGATAAGCCGTTTTAGGTTATAGGATTTAATGTATTCCCTATCCATGCCTACCCTCCATTTAACCCATCTACGGGTTAACTCAATCGCGATTATAGAGACCTAGGGCACAACACCGGGTTAATACATAGCTTGCGAAAACGCGCCGTATTGATAATCCGCTCAGCCCCGCGCTTTTAAATCGAGCTATGTAAATTGATAGAGAAGCCTTATATCACCCTTTTAAAACACCCTCTGCCTTTCCTTTGGAAGGTATCCCAAGTCGATTAACCCGCTAATTATCTTATTTATGCTCTCTTCTTGGGTTTCTTTATGCGTTTCAACCACTATCTCAGGATTAAGCGGCTCTTCGTAAGGGTCAGAGATACCGGTAAAATTCTTAATCTCCCCATTTAGTGCCTTCTTATACAATCCCTTCACGTCTCTTCTTATGCACTCTTCTAAATCGCATTTCACGTAGACCTCAACAAACCTCCCGATATCTCTCCTTGCCTCATCCCTTATCTCACGGTAGGGGGATATAGCACATGTTATAGCAACCGCTCCACACCTCGTAACGACCTTTGCTACGTATGCGATCCTACGTATATTCTCATCCCTATCCTCCTTAGAAAAACCCAAACCCTTAGAGAGTCTTAACCTCACTTCGTCTCCATCTAGAACCTCCACATGAAAACCCCTATCCTGAAGCTCCTTTTCGAGCATCCTTGCAAGAGTCGTCTTCCCAGAACCCGAAAGACCCGTAAACCAAACGGTAAATCCATTCATCTCGTCTCTCCTTTCTCATCGGTTTCTTATATTTAACGCGATTTTAATATAAAAACAAACTTTAGTCCGGAGATTAAAACCGATTATTAATCCATAGAAAGGAATACATATATTAGCTACCCAATAAACCCGTTACATGCTATACGCGTTACTCTCTACCTATCTTTAACGAGTCTATAACTCGTAGTTCTAAGGTAGCGACTGGACGTTGCTGATTAGATCAAAATTATCTATTATACTGCCGTTAATATCCTTGAAATAACAGCTTGCAAGGTCGGGTTGACCACCGACATTAAACGTGCAGAATAACGCCCCGTAAGTGGCATTAGGCTGGCAGTGAGTAGATGTAGATAAACAAGTTGAGGCATAAACAGAAGCCCACCAGTTACCGTCGATCTTTTGTGGGCTTATACCCCCGCCTGCTAACGCAGACACGAAGGCAAAGCTCTTTCCCTTTTCGAGTACAAGGGGATTCAGTGTGCTGGCAACCGTTTGAGTCTGAAAATTGGACATCAGGTGGGTTCGTGCATAGGCGGTGTTATGCCCCGTGGCGATGATTGCACCCCCCTTGCGACACTCCTCGTATACACCCCATCCCGTGAGGTTTGGGAATCCCCCTATCTGCATAGGCCTCTGTGGTTTATGCCATGCGCATATCCTCCAAAGGGAATTATCCAGGGCTAATTGGTTATTAATGTAACTTATATACTCATTATCAGCGGTGTAGTACTCTACGTGCAGGCGTGGAGCCTGGCTTGGGTTTAGATCGTATGATGCGGCTATCCTTGGACCGGTTGGTGCATTGTAGGGAAGTGTAGCCCATATGACTAAGCTGTTTCCTGGAGCCCATCCCGGTCTATTTACTATCTCCTGTATAATACGAGAAAGATCCGGTGTAGTCCATTCTTCTCCTACCGTATTCCACGGAGGGATGTTTGTCCATTGTACACGAGCATCGGTTCTCGTTCTGGATGAGATGTTTCTGTTAGCAGTTGTGAATGGCGGGGCATCATCAGAGGCTTGTCCGTTAAAATTGATACTTACCGGGTTAGCCCCTATTTGTGATGCGGTAAAGATTATGTGAGCGTCTGTGATAATAGCTCCTTGGGGGATCTGAACGTTTGTCCACCTCATACCAACGGCTCTTTGTGTACCTCCACTCTCCTCCAGAAATTCAAGGTCTGTACTGGTAAGGGTCATGGTTTTATCGGCTCGTTCCTCGGCGTCATCGCTACTTGAGGCGATTCTTTGGTCAACTACAGGCCATGTGCCAACCCCTGCAAGGA
The DNA here is from genome assembly GCA_964636885.1 of uncultured Spirochaetia bacterium. GTDB lineage: Bacteria > Desulfobacterota_D > UBA1144 > Nemesobacterales > CSP1-2 > CAZWVA01. Next base: position 375 of record CAZWVA010000108.1, on the reverse strand, counting down.
TAAAAAATAGGCCTTTATAATTACATGCGGATTTAACCCCAACATCACCCGTACAGATTTGATGCCCCTCTATTTGCTCAAGCCTCTCCAGACGGTCAAGTAGCTTTTGCTGATAACCGTTGGGAATATCCCACTTGTCGGTTTCATGATTGC
>CAZWVA010000108.1:0-212 GCA_964636885.1 uncultured Spirochaetia bacterium | reverse complement strand
AACGGGAAAATCAGGGCCCAAGATGTCGTTTATCTGCTGTTCCCAGGCATCTGGATTATTTTCATGGTCCAGGTCCCCTAAAATTAACAACATTTGAGCGCCTTCATTTTCTATCAACTGAAGTACGTCTCTAGTACCTTGGGTTAGAAACAGATCACTGATGAAGGCGACCTTGAAATTCGGAATCGTCGAGCCCTGAGAAGGTGTAGGGG
>CAZWVA010000107.1:0-2855 GCA_964636885.1 uncultured Spirochaetia bacterium | reverse complement strand
AACTTCCTTAACCACGATATAACTAACTCCACCGCTTTCGAAGAGAGTCCCTTTCACCGTGACCGTTTTCTCAACATAATCCAGTAGGGGTTGATTTGGGTTTGAAAGAAGCCCCTGAGGAAGAATCGGATATATCTTTCCATTTTCATCCATGATTGCCATGTTCTCCCCGGCTTTAGCACAATTTAGGGCGCATTCTCTATGTCCCTCTCCCTTCATGTTCATCGTTATTAAACAAAAGGGGTCTATTACTGTGCCTTTAATCGTTACCTCTTTATTAGCCATTGTTTTTCCAAGGGCGTTGGAAAAAGACAATAAAAACAGTACTAAAATTATAGTTGATTTGCTGGCTTTGATCATCGTTTGTTGCCTCCTCCTTGTATTTGTTTTCAATTCCCTTGCTTTTAAGGGTGAAAGACTCCTCCCAGAATCTATATCCGGGAGGAGCCTCTAGTTCCTACTCGCTCATCCGTTGTTCGTAAAAACGACCGCGGTCCCTTCACAAACCGGTTCATTTACCTTATAAGTTACTGTCCTGCGGAACTTCCCTGTAGGAATCTCTCGGGAAACCAACCTCTCCGTTTTTTCCACATGTGCCTTTATAACAGCGTCTGCTCCGACTTCTCTGGCAATCCGGCGTACTTTCTCAAGGCATTCCTCTTCTTTTGTGTATCGGTTTCCCTCTGCTTTCACAATGGCGATTTCTCTGTAGGGTTTTTCAATATCGCCCTGAGTGATCAGAATCTCTTGGGTTACCGATTTTGGAGGATAAATGTCAGTGCTAAGCTTAACCACTTCTCCCCTTGTCCGGGCACAAGCTGTAATAAACAGGGGAACCGATAAGACGAACAAAATGCCGATTCTCCAAATCGTCTTTTTGCCACTACCATATATCCCCATGGCTTTATACCTCCTATTTTTGTTTTAATTTAAAAGGATTTATTCGCTATCTTGCCTCTGCCGGAGATGTCGTGATGAAGCGAAAACAGCGGTACACCCTGTGGGAGATACATCACCAAGCAAAGGCAGGGCTATGGATGAGGATTATAGTAAAAGAGAGGAGTTTAAAAGGAATAAATCGGGTGGACGGTATTGCCTCTTTATTTCAAAAATCAAAAGGGGATTAAAAACCTTATCGATTTCTAGGCTTGGTATATTTACTACAAGAGAGTATGAAAGAGTGTCTTTTAGATTAAGGTCATAACTATTATGTGCACTTAAGAGCGCATCCTGACACATACTACCATGACCCTTTCCTGAATCAGGATCATTGTAAGAATGGATGTTGACATCCGTATTGGAAGCTCTATCTTGATGGGACGTGTGACAATTCGTTTTCGTTATATTTAGAGTGCCAGTAGTGTATAAGGCATAACAAATGCCCGTGTAGCAGAAGAGTAGAGTAGAGACTAATAAAAGGCTAAGGTATTTCATTGCTCTTTTATATTTATAACATATCTCTTTAAATTTTGATGTCAATATCGCGTGATAAAATCGTATCCTTTAACGCCAAGCGGTAATCTAGTCAAAAGTGTAGTCTTAAAGAGTGGATTACAAGGTGTGCTTAATAACCAAACACCCATGCACGGTTTTTGTGCAATCAAAGAGGGATTCTTCATAAATATAGGCAAAATCCCGGTTAAAGATCTGGCATGGCTTTTGCCATTTCTTATGATCTGATAGGAATGGATTGCGGTTTGATAAAAGGAGGAGGTAAAAAGATGGGAATTCAAGTACTCTTTAGTGGAACCCTAGCTTTTCTTTTATTGTTTCATCCCATCTTGGGGAATGGATACCATTATGAGACGGTTCTTAAGGGTTCGATCAATAGTAGTACCGGAATCGAAAAATCCAGTGCGTACGAGTACTTCATAAAGGGAAGAAACGCCTATTTGCTTTCAACACCTAGAGGATATGAGAATGCAATAAATTGGTATAAGAAGGCACTGGATGTGGATGAGAAATATGCACCCGCTTATGCAGGACTCGGGGAGACTTACGCACTTTGGGGAGATTGGAAGGGACAAAGCGAGGAGTGTGGTGCTTTCTATGATAAGTCCTTGGAATACAGTTTAAAGGCTAGAGAGTTAGCACCCGACTCAAGTTATTCTCATCGTGCATTAGCTATGAGCTATTATGCCTTGGGTAGGTATGTGGAGGCCGAGCGGGAGGCAAGGAGAGCAATAGAAATGAACCCCAGTGATGCCGAAGCGTATTTTGTACTTTGGAAGGCAACGGGTAAGGACCCTAACAGTGAGTACATTGAAAAAGCCCTCGACCTGAATCCAAATCTGCTTATGGCTCATAATGACCTGGGGGTTGCCTATTTAGCTAGTGGTAGCTATGATAGGGCCGTTTATCACCTGAGGCGCACAGTTGAGCTTAATCCTGATAGTGCGCTCGCCCATAACAACCTTGGACATGCTCTGGTAGAGATGGGGAAGGGAGAGGAGGCGATAAAGGAATACAAGAAATCAATTGAAATCGATCCATATAACCATCTTGCTCATAGTAACCTTGCTACGGCTCTGGTGAATAAAGGAGAGATAGAAGATGCAATAAGGGGATATAAAAAGGCAGCCGAAATCAATCCAGATAGCGCTCTTTACCATTATAACCTTGGAACCGCTTTATTGCTTGGTGGGAAGATCAAAGAGGGAATAAAAGAGCTTAAGGTGGCAGTCGAACTTAACCCAAATTTCGGAGAGGCGTACACGAATCTTGGACGTGCTTTGCTAGAGGTGGGGAGGTCTGACGAAGCGTTAGTTGCATTTCAAAAGGCTATCGACATTAATCCCGGCGACCTACTTGCACGTCGAAATATTGTTCATGTCCTTGAATTACTGGGCAGAGAG
>CAZWVA010000106.1:0-2920 GCA_964636885.1 uncultured Spirochaetia bacterium | reverse complement strand
CGGTTCATCTTGAGTCGTCCCTACCCCCTTCCAAGGATCACAGTGCAACTCCCCTGGGTGGACATCCAAGTAAAGCCCTGGGCAAGCGCTATCTCCGCGTTCTCTATCTGTCTTTTTCCTGCCCTTCCCATTACCTGAAGGGCGGCCTCTGCCACCCTAACAAGACTCGATGCAAAGACGGGGTTTGAAGAGAGGATGCCACCAGAAGGATTTACGGGAAGTTTGCCATCGGGTTTCGTGACCCCATCTCTTATGAGTTCTTTTCCCTCTCCGTACCTGCAAAAACCGATGGCTTCGTATACCATCATCTCGTGATAGGCCGAGACGTCGCTTATCTCGGCAACCTTAATCTCATCTAACGGCTTTTTAATCTTTGCCATTCTGTAGGCCATCTCGGATGATTTTCTTAAGGGAGAAAGGCTAGCCGGGTCTCTAAAATGGTCATTGTAACCACCAACCGTCCATCCGATTCCCATTATCCAGGCACGGTTTTTCTTTAGGGACTTTATCATCCTTTTTGAGGCGATAACCAACGCACACGCACCGTCTGATCTTGGCGGGATGTGACTTTCCCTTAAAGGGTAAGAGACGAATCTACTCGAATATATACCTCTTCTGGACGGCTTATCGGAGAGGTGGGAAAGCGGGTTCCTCTGGGCGTTTCCCCTGTTTTTTAAAACCACATCCATAGCGTCTTTCTCTTTCACCTTTGCCCTGTCTATGTATGCGGAGGCTTCAAGAGCAATAGAGGTTATGGAGTTAAGTCCACAGTCCCTTAGAAAAAAGGGATCAAATGCCAGGTTGCCAAGTAAATCGGGTGAGGTCTCGGACGACTTCGTCCAGCTTACTATAAGAGAGTTATCAAATACGCCTGAGGCTACCCTAAGGTACCCCATAACAAGCCCATAGATTCCGCCATCCGATACCTTTACCTCATCCTTCAGATAGGCACCGGAAGAGCCCGCCGTTATCATGTTTGATATCGCGCGACCGTCTAGTCCGTCTGATCCGGCAGTAACAACGCTCTCTATCTCCTCTCTTTCTAGACCCGAATCCTCTAGGGCCCTTTTCGTCGCTTCAAACACCATCTCGTCAATCGATTGGCTCCTCTTTTCCCCGTATGACGTTTGACCTACACCGATTATGGCGACCTTCAAGAGGAATAATCCCCCTTGGGACCTATAGTATGGGATCTATACGGTTTCAGATAGTTTATCAGAAATAACCCAACTGCGTAATCCCTAACTGAAATGACCGTCGGTTAAATGGATTCGTAGATCATCTAACATTGCCTATCGGGGTTCGGCTCTTTCCGACTCAATATTTAGACCCCCCTTTCTCTTCCATTTCCTGTTTCCGATATACACGAGGAAGGATCTTCCAAGAGAGGCAGTCGGTTTCTTTATCCTTCTCCATTTTCTATTACCCAGGTATTTGAGAAAAGCCCTCTTTCTAACCATGTGCACCCCCTTTATATCTCAAGGCTCCCGACCTTCAAACCCTAGTTTCTACTTGCCTGCTCGATCCATGAGGCATAGACGAGATACGACCTTGAGATGGTTTCATACGTGAATAGAACATCATCTTGGTTGTCCTAATCCCTACCCTTTCTGCTCATACTCGCTCCGGGTCCATGTTTAGCCTTAACTACTTGATTTGAAGTATCGCTTCTACTCCCGTAGATCCCAGAATTAGACACGCTATAGACCTTGATCATACCTATGATACTCAATACGATAATCGCTAGGGCTACCCATGATAGAACCGTTTTTTTATACTCACCTTTACGGATGTAGTAGGGTATCCTTTTCTGACCCCTCATGTTTATGAATCTTTCTATACGCCGTCCGTATACAAAAAGGAGAATCAAGAGGCCGGTTAAAAAACCTAAAAAGGCCGATGCAAAATAAGACTCGATTACCATCTCTTTCCCTACACAACCTAAATCCTGTATATCAATTCCATCCCTATTATACTGGTTTAATGGCCGTTTTCAAAGCGACCGACTTTTAATCCCTCCTTATTTCAAGGAATCGTATTGGTTCTATGGTCTTCCAACCCGTTAATTATTAAGTACTTCTAATGCCTTTACCTCAAAAAGGCTTGACAAGAAGGTCGATAAATTATATAACCCATAATAACCATGAACGGGTTATGGTTTTAGCCATTATGGCTCCGAATAGGTTATTAGAGGTTGCTCAACTAGGAGGTATGGAGAGATGAACTTCAGGCAAGAATACGGGGAATTCTCTGCTCAGGAGGCCGTCGACGCTATACTCATGATTCTTAAACGTAATGGGATTCAGATCGACGAAAAAAGCTTCACCTGGACCCTAGTGGGGGCGCTTTTCGATAAGGGGATAATATCCCGTCAGGAATTCGAGCGCATATACCATCTGATTAAAACCCAGAGGAATGGTAATCAGGGGTTTAAGGAAGGGAACGTATAAAGGGTATAAGCCCTCTTGCCGTCTTCCAATCGCGAAGGGCTTTAAGATCTATACTCCATAAACCGAGTGGCTTTTTCAATCCTTAGGAATCTGAGACATACTATAAAGCGAAATGGCGATTCAAACACCGGGGTCGGGTTTATGAGGGTATTTGTAACCGGAGGAACCGGATTTATAGGGAGCCATTTAATAGGAAGGCTTCTCGATGAGGGGATGAGCGTCAAGGCTCTTGTGAGAGACCGAAACAGGATAGGTGAGTTCCAAAAACTGGGTGTCGAGCCCGTAGTAGGCGATGTCACGGATAGATCATCTATAAAGGGGGTGCTAAGGGGCTGTGATGTCTTCTATCACTTGGGAAGCGTATCCCGTTGGTGGCTTCCGGACAGGAGCTTGTACTACAAAGTCAACGTCGAGGGCACAAGGAACATGATGTTTGAGGCGTTAGAGGCGGGGGTTAAAAAGGTGATATA
>CAZWVA010000105.1:0-3247 GCA_964636885.1 uncultured Spirochaetia bacterium | reverse complement strand
AACCCATAAGGCCTCTATCGGAGGTTATACCTGAGGCCATTCGCCTAAATGCGAAAAGGATGATCGAAGGGAAGAAGGGGGGAAGGGGGGAATCGGGGGTAAAGATGATAAGGCTTTGGTCTGAGGACCTTCCACGATGGACCGAAGCGCCAGACTGGAGGTGGTGTGCGAGGTTCGGATACCAGGTGATAAAGAAGAGAGGGGTATGCGGAGCCGGATTCAGGTGGATTTACAGGGACTTTCTAAAGGAAGCGGAGTTAATAGTACCTTCTCTAAAGGGGCTCGGGCTTTCTCAAAGGATGGACCTAATAGGGAGCAGGTGGAGCGACATATCCATGGTTCTCAAAGAGATAAGCGAAAGGGAAAAACCGGATAGAGAGCTACTCGATCTGGCCTCTAAGAAGGCAAAAGAGCTATGGGAACTGGAGGAGGAATTCTATAGGACAGCGCTTGATAGGGTTCAATAACCATTTGGCGAAGGACCAAACAGGGGATGCGGTATTAATCCCATCTCTTTCCTAGGGGTAAAACGACGTTTTATGAAGGGTGATTTAGAATGAAGCTGCTTCTTTTCGATATAGATGGAACCATACTCCTCTCTGGAGGGGCTGCGACTAGGGCGGCAAACCGTGCTTTTAAGAAGATCTACGGTATCCCAAACGTAATGGATGGGATAAAACCCGACGGGAAAACCGACCCAATAATCCTTAGAGAGATGTTCCATAAGGGTTTAGAAAGGGATTTCCTGCCCGAAGAAGCGATCAGGGTGTTTAAGGAGTATCTTCTCTTCCTCCGAGAGGAGATAGTGGATTCAGAGGGATTCAGAATAATGCCCGGGATCCCAGAGGTCCTAAAGGCCCTTTCAAAAAGGGAGGGTGTAATAATGGGGATCGCCACAGGGAACATAGAGGAGGGGGCATGGATAAAACTCTCGCATGCAGGGCTAGAATCCTATTTTAAATTCGGCGGCTTTGGCTCTGACTCCGAGGATAGAGGGCAACTCATCCGCACAGCGATTGAAAGGGGGAAAGCCATCGTTAAACACAACGGGGAATTTGAAAGGGTTTTTGTAATAGGGGATACGCCGTTTGATATAGTCCATGGAAGGGAAGCGGGAGCAAAGACGGTTGCGGTTGCCACCGGGTCTTATTCCGCTCATGATCTGTATATGTATGAACCAGACCACCTATTTGAAGATCTTTCCGACGTTGATAGCGTGTTGAAGATATTTTGATTGGGTACGCGATATTAGGAACCGATTCCTTAAGGAGCGAATAACCCTAATTCTAAACCAGCCTTTTTAAGACCGAACTCAGTCTCTCGTAATCGTCTTTAAAAAACCTTGCAAGGCTTTTCCCCATCCGCACTATGTAGTCTCTATCGGATTCCCTTACACCTTTGGCATAGTGGAGAGACGAAATAACAAGGTCATCCACAGGAACATGTGGAGATGAGATTATAGTCCTCAAGAAGAAGTCCTCTGAGCTTAGTTTTTCTACCTCCTCTTTTGTACACTCGTAAACAAAGGAGTGAATCGGAGGGGGAAGAGGTGGGAGGGAAAACCTCATTCTCTCGTTTTCCGAATGGGCGATGGTTAGTACATGAAACTCGGTTTTTAAAAGCTCAAATATCTGAGGCTGCTCCCGCCTGAGTTCATCTATACTCATACCGTAGGTCTGGGGTTTCCTACCGGGCTCTTTGCTTTCCGTTATGATCTCATATACTATTCCATAGACCACGGGTTTTGAATCGGTCTTTAAAAAGCAACCAAAGGAGGGTGATTCACCCACCCTTTGGGAACGGGCAATGAATCCCCTTGTACTCGATTCTACAACCTCTCCAACGTGGCTCATCAGACTCCGGGGCTCCTTTTAGACAGGCCTTTTCTCGAAACTGTTACCTTAAAATCGGACATAACCAGTGCCTCCCTTATAAGTTCAAAGAAGAAATCCCTGTCTTTCGCCTTTATAACTGCCTGCTCGTGGGCCTCGATGAGCGCAACGGGATAACCGCCACCCTTTTTCGCCTGATCAAAAACCACTGCATGAACGAGACCAAGGAGCTCACTGTCCTCGGCCACCCACTTTGGAATCTCTACCCTTGCTATCTCCTCACCGATGTTCAAATAGAAAAAGCAGATACCGTGGTCACCGTATAGTTCAAGGATCCTTGAAGAGCTCTGGAAGATGGACGTCCTTTCGCCAGGCTTTAAGACACGCGAGAATAGAACCCTATCCGTTACACCATCGATAGGGGCACAGGGAAGTTCAGGAAGATGTTTGTAAGGACACCTATCACAGTAGCTTATCTCCTCGGGGCAAAGCCCAAGGCGAAGGGTGTTTATCACATCCGTACTCCCGGGGAAACTTATATATCCGACAATAGGGATCCTGAGACTTCTCAGTCTATCCATAACCCCGATAAAAGGGTCTATAATTCCTTTCCTAAAATCCTCTGGCGTTCCCTCGAGCCTCCAGAGGATGAGTGTCCCATCAGAAAGGGCAACAGTATCACCTTCCTTCTTCCTCCCCTCGGCCAGTCTTAGTACCTCTTCAAACTCCATTAGCGTCCTCTTTTCAGATACGAGGACGGTATCTGTGGGAACCCTTCTCCCATCCCAGACGGTAAACCGGTCTTCATCCCTATAGAAGAACCTGGGATATGAAAAGAGCTTGGCCCCCCCGTCCGAACCGTAGCTAAGAACCACAGAGCCGATGTTTATCAGGTAACAGGGAAGTGCCTCGTGTCTATCCGGGAATATCTGAGAGCCATCAGAGGCAAAAACCGTGTAATCCGAAGGACGAGGTGGAAGGGGATGTGTAATATCGAGAGCCTCCAAAATACCGGCTAAAAGCCATGGGGTTCTACTGAGGGCCACCTTTCTTGAGAGCTCCTCCCGGTTCTTCGACCTCAGTTTAAGCTCGCCGTACGCGAGGTTTACCTTTTCTAAGAATCCCTCCTCTACCCCCTTCCTTTCCTCTATCATCTTATTGATTTGGGATTTTATGGAGGAGAAATCAAGCATAAAAAAGGATAACACGACCCCTATGTGGATACAAGAAACCACCTTTTATCCTGAGGATAAGAGGCGGACATCCCTCTATGGGAGCCCGCCTCTTTAGGGCTTTTATCTAGAACTCTCCCATACCGCCGGGCGGCATAGCCCCTGGGCCAAGGTCTTCTTTCTTCTTGGGCTTTTCGGCAACCAGGGCCTCCGTGGTAAGGAGTAACCCCGCTACACTAGCTG
>CAZWVA010000104.1:0-3293 GCA_964636885.1 uncultured Spirochaetia bacterium | reverse complement strand
TCCGTATAAAATGCATTCTCATCTTTCCAGAAACATAGGCGAGTATTTTATGACCACCTTCAATCTCCACTCTAAACATCGCATTAGGAAGCGCCTCAATCACGGTACCCTCAAACTCTATTCTTTCCTCTTTCGCCATGGACTCCTCTTCAGTACCCTTCGGTTAGAATCACGGGGCCATTTTCTGTGATTGCAACCGTATGTTCAAAGTGAGCAGAAAGATTCCCATCCACCGTTACGGCAGTCCATCCGTCGCTTAGAATCCTGACGTCCGGTCTTCCCACATTCACCATAGGCTCAATCGCAATCACCATTCCGGGTTTTAACCTTATACCCTTCCCCCAATTCCCATTCTCCGGAACAAAATTAGGGACCTGTGGATCCTCATGCAGATTTCTCCCGATTCCGTGTCCTACAAAAGTCCTTACAATCGAAAAGCCCTCCTCTTCAACATAGCTCTGAATCGCATGTGAGATGTCAAAAAGCCTGTTAGAGGGACGAGCCCTTTCTATCCCCTTATAAAGGGAGTTCCTGGTTACGTTAATGAGCCTCTCGGCAAGAGGAGAAACCTTACCGACAGGAATCGTGATCGCCGCATCGCCGTAGAACCCATTAAGGCAGACCCCGAAATCCAGGCTTAAGATATCGCCTTCCCTTAGGACCTTCTTCTTAGAAGGGATCCCATGAACGACCTCATGGTTTATAGCAAAGCACACAGAGGCAGGATAATCCCTGTATCCCTTAAAGGCCGGAATGGCACCCCTTTTTAGGGTGGCTTCTTCCGCGATTCTATCGAGGTCCCAGGTCGAAACCCCGGGTTTAGCTTCTTCTTTAAGCCTCTCCAGAACCTCCACGACCACCTGGGAAGCGGCCTTTATTCTCTCTATCTCTTCTTCACTCTTAAGAAAAATCATCTGTTTACCGTATCTAATATCCCTTGGATTCTATCAAATACCTCATCAACCGTACCTGTCCCCTGAACCCCTTTGAGTATCCCAGCTCTCCTGTAATACTCCTTTAGAGGCTCGGTCTGACTTCTATAAACCTGTAGCCTCCTTCTTACGACTCCCTCACTGTCGTCATCCCTTTGAAACAGCTTTCCACCACACTTATCACAGTATCCCGCATTTTTAGAGGGGTTGTAGGTAATATGATACATTGCCCCGCATTTTTCGCAAACCCGCCTGCCGCTTATCCTCTTTACGATCTCCTCGTCATCTACCTCGATTGAAACCACGACCTCGATCCTTAGACCCTCTTCGGCCAGCATCCTGTCCAGAGCCTCCGCCTGCGGGATCGTTCTTGGAAACCCATCGAGCATAAAACCATCTCTTGAGTCGGGTTTTTTGATTCTCTCTTTTATTATTCCAATCACAACCTCGTCTGGAACGAGCTCGCCCTTATCCATATAGGACTTCGCAAGCCTTCCGAGTTCCGTCCCATCTTTTACAGCGGCTCTAAGTATATCACCAGTCGATATGTGAAGGATACCATACCTGCTTGAAATCATTGAGGCCTGAGTACCTTTTCCCGCTCCCGGTGGACCGAATAGTATCAATCTCATACCCTAAGCTCCTTTAAACAAATCCTCTATACCCCGAACCTTCTGGGTCCTTTCATTCCTCGTTTTCTTATGAACCCCTCGTAACTATGAGTAATCAGGAAGGACTCGATCTGTTGAACGGTATCAAGGGTAACCCCCACAACGATGAGAAGAGATGTACCACCGAAGAAGAAAGGGAGGTTAAAAGGCGGCTTCTGAAGGATAGAAGGAAGCACACACACCGCTGCAACGTAGATCGCCCCGATAAAGGTAATCCTTCCAAGGATCTTATCGATGTATTCAGCGGTCTTTTTCCCCGGTCTTATCCCAGGAACGAACCCACCGTTTTTCCTAAGGTTTTCCGCGAGATCATCCGGGTTATACACCACAGCCGTGTAGAAATAAGCAAAGAATATGATCAGTGCGGCATAGATAACGTTATGTATAAGGAAGTTTTGAAAGAACACATCCGTTATATCCCTTAGAGTCGGAACGTTGATAAAGGTCAATATCGTTGCCGGGAATATCAAGAGTGACGAAGCGAAGATCGGAGGAATGACACCAGCTGTATTTACCTTAAGGGGAAGATGGGAAGACTGTCCTCCATATACCTTCCTTCCCACCACTCGCCTTGGATACTGAACGGGAATCTTCCTATACGACCTTTCAACATATACTATAGCACCTATAACTAAAACCAGAAACATGAAGAGAAGGATAACGCCGAAGACGGTCATTTCCCCGGTTCCTACGAGCCTAAACACATCCCAGATCCCCGAAGGGACTCTGGCCATAATGGAAGACGCTATAATGAGCGACACACCGTTTCCGATTCCACGCTCGGAGATCTGTTCACCTATCCACATGATAAAGAGGCTTCCCGCGGTAAGGGTAACCACAGTCGTAAATCTAAACATCCATCCAGGTTCCCTCACAACGGAGGCCCCCAGGCCAAGCCCACCCTCAAGCGTAATAGCGAGCATGAACCCCTGAATAAAACAGATGAGTACGGTACCGTAGCGAGAATACTGGTTTATCCTCCTTCTTCCGGCTTCGCCTTCCTTCTGAATGGCCTCAAGTGTAGGAAAGGCCTTTACGAGAAGGGACATAATGATAGAAGAGGTGATATAGGGCATCACTCCTAGAGCAAAAACAGAAGCCTGCTCGAGTGCACCACCAGAGAAGAGGTTCAGTATGTCGAATATAGTTCCTCTCGTTTGCTCGAATATCCTCGATATCTGTTCAGGGTCTATTCCAGGAGTAGGTATGAATACTCCAAGCCTATAGACAACGAGCATCAAGGCGGTAAAAAGGATCCTTCTGTTAAGCTCTGGAATCTTAGGAATAGCTCCGATATTTCTACTCATACAACCTCAGCGTGACCACCGCGTTCTTCTAGTTTTTTAATGGCCACCTTGCTAAAGCCATTTGCTTTTACCGTAAGAACACGGTTTAGTTCTCCGTCTCCAAGAACCTTTACAGGACTTTTCCCACTTATAAGACCCGCTTTTTTAAGTTCCACCGGCGTTACAACATCGCCGTCTTTAAACCTATTTAGATCCTTAACGTTTATTATGTCGTATACGATCCTCAGAGGGTTTTTAAATCCCCTCTTTGGCGACCTCAGTTTAAGGGGGGTTTGTCCACCTTCGAACCAAGGGGATACCATTCCACCCGATCGCGACCCCTGTCCCTTATGCCCTCTTCCACTCGTTTTTCCATGACAGCCGGGGCCACGTCCTACCCTTTT
>CAZWVA010000103.1:0-3569 GCA_964636885.1 uncultured Spirochaetia bacterium | reverse complement strand
ACCAGTATATTCATGAAACTCAACCTCGAAAATAGATACCAACTCATAGTATATGGAACCCAACTTAAACGTAGAGCGCGCTAAAAGGCGATCTAACCATCTGAATCTAAAAAACCATAATTAAAACTAACGAATCGATGTTCCCCTCGTCAGGGTGCAACCAGCAGTATCTATAGAGGAGAGATCCCTCTTGTCAACTGCATCGTCACCCCCTTGAATCACGCAATCGCCCGAAGGGTTCACCTCGACCCCAGAGGTGCCCGTAGCGAGAATGCCATCCACACCCGCCGTGATAAAGATGTCCGTGCCCATAAGCCTTATAGACGAATCGTCTTCTGCGTGTATGCCGCTATTCCTGGCGTCAATGGACAATGTGGGGACCGCTACCGCTTCGAGTATCACATTGGCGAAGTCCTCTCCGTTAATCCCATTTTCGCAATCCGTGAGTGTAAGATCACCGACTCTAATATCGACCTCCGAACCTCCTGTAGCCTTTATACAATCCCCTCCTCCACCGTCAATCGTGAGGTCTGAATCCGCCTCGTCGAACACGAACTCCTCAGCCTCTCTGGTGCGTATAGGACCGCTTACTATTTGAAAGGCGTTGATTCTAACCTCCGGCGGATCGACCGAAGTGAGAAGACTTACATCCAATGTAACCTCACTCTCAGGTGTCACCGTGATTAAAGTAGTGGCGGTGAAGGTGGGTGTTTGGAACCTAAGGGTCACATCGCCACCGCGAGGGACGGTTATCTCAAAATCGCCCTGGGTATCCGTGGTATCACGGTCAACCTCGGCTCCATTCTGGAACGCTATAACAAGGATGCTTTCAGTGGACTGGGCGTTGGCCGATTCTATAAGGCCCATTAGGCTCTTTAGCACGGCCAGAATGGGCGCCCTCCCTTCCACATCTCCTCTTGCACCGGCACTTTCTACTGCCACTTTTCCTCTTATAGTGGTTTGTCCTCCGCGCCTTGCCTGGTTGTCGTTTGAGCAACTTAATAGGGCTATTGAGACAGCAAGCATTAACACTAAGGATGTGCCATTTAACAGTCTTCTCATCGTCTATCCTCCTTTTTAGCTCCAAGCAACTCTTAAGACACAAGGAGATTTGATACATTTAACCCTCGATACTCAGGAAAGGTTTCAGGGAAGGTCACTTTATTCTTTTTTTCAGTACATCTAGGAGGTTCTCCAATTCCTCAAGGTCGGACTTTGCATTACATCCACTAAACCTAAGGGACAGGTATTTTTCCGTGAGTTCATGAAACACAAGAAACTCCGCTCCACCAATCCCTATCACACCCCTTGCAAACTCCCTCGGCGTTGCAAAATCCGGCTTTCTAAAACCCCTTTTGGATAGAAGAGATAAGGCCTTTCTATAAACTATAGAAGCCCTTTCATTCCTCCTCCCTCGGTAACCAAAAACGTACCTCACACCCGACCTGGTATAGAGAACCCAGACAACGAGAAACGCAAATACAGACGCAAAAAGCCATCCCTTATCGAATCCTCTCAGTTTAAATTCGCTCCTATTTTCCAAATCCCTCTTTTGCCATTTCCAGGTGTTACGCATCTCCTGAAATAGGCGGACCTGATCCTGTCCGTTAAAGTCGACCACGTATCTGCTCCATCTGTATCTCAGATAATCCAGATATAAACCGATGAAGGACAGGCCGCTATTTTCCATGAATCCACTACTTCCCACTCCCACCGGGGTCGGATCGAAAAGAACCCAGCCGTGCTCAGGGAAAAACACCTCAACCCAGGAATGGGCATCGCTTTCTCTAACGAGAAAGAACCCTCCGTATTCATTCCACTCCCCTCCTATAAACCCATTCACTATTCTCGCTGGGATCCCGATCTCCCTTAGGAGCACAACCATAGCCGTAGCGAAGTACTCACAGTGCCCTGCCCTGCTTTCAAAGAGGAAGTCTTCAATTGGAAATTCGCCGCCCCCCCTCTTTAGGGTCCTCGTGTATTTCATGTTGCCCCTCAGGTATCTCTTTATTGACATCACCTTATCATATGGGGTCTTGTCTAAAGATGTGATTCGCATAGCGAGCCTCTTCGTTCTCTCACCAAGGGGCGGGAGTTTCAGGTACCTCTCCTTTATAGAGACGGGGTAATCCCCTCTATTATCCCTTCTCAGATCTTCGGCAGAGGGAACGCTCAAATCGGAATAGGCCACGTACTTCAACCTATACGAGGCCCTAGAGGATAGGATATAGGAATCGTTCACATCCGTTACCCTTCCCCCAATCACCCCACGAAAACCAACTGGCAAGCTACCCGCAAAGAGCACGTCCACATCCAGAGGTTCGGTTACTATCTCCTGTGATACGATCCTTTTGCCGCCCTTTCTTACCCGTATTATTCCCTCTCCATCGCTCTTATGCGCCCTGTAATTACCACTGCTAACCCTCCAAGTCGTCCCATCAAACTCGTCGAGGGCTATTCCTCGCCAGTAGATGATGCCAGGAAGGGATCCCGGTTTCCGATCAAGGATCCTTATCCTCATAACAGGGGAGCTATCGAGCTTGATCTCTCCTACCTCTCCAAGCTTAACCTCATTGGAGAACCCGCTTTTTAGAGCCTCGGGCTTAAGGAACGTGTTCATTAAGAAACCGCCTTGCATCCTCGGTATGGAGACAAAAAGCAAGGCCGTAAACACAAATATACCAAAGCTTATAATCACGGTGGTGCTAAGAAAAAGAGGGGTAACCACATTCGGATCGTCACCGCTTGAGGCCTCTATGGACTCCTTTCTCATACTAAACACCATGATCGCCCAGATGGCAACGCAAACATAGACGATAAAGGCTACACCGTAGGACAGGTTCACCGTAAGAATCGTCCCGGCAAGGAAGTGAAAGAAACTGAGTACAAAGACCTGAATATAATCCCTCATACCCTTTCTTCCAAGGAGTTTTATTACCTGGGTGTATATGAGGAATGTGAGGATCGAGTCAAAAACCTCGGCATTAAAAAGAGCCATACCGAGGACCACGTATACTATTAGTGTAAAGGCAAGGGCGGTTATGATACCCTGACTTAGGTAATACCCCTTTTGAAAGCGCTCATTCACAAAGCTCAAAATAAGGGAGAAGGCAAAGACGGAGGCACTTATCACATCCACCTTTCCCGTAAGACACAAGGCTGAAAACCCGATAAGGGCGATAAGATGGGCAAAGAGGACCAAGGCCTGAGAGACCCTCATTTTATCTCCCCCGCGTACTTAATCTCGATCTCACGAAGCGCCTTAATCCTGTCCCTGAGCTCGGACGCCCTCTCAAACTCGAGTTTCTTTGCGGCGTATTTCATCTCCTTCGTGAGTTCGGTGATTAAGGCGGGGATCCTCTCAGGGGAAACGTCAAGAGTAAACTCCTCGTCTGGAGCCTTAAGGTAATCGATGTCGTATATAGAAGAGAGGATATCGCTTACACCCTTTTCGATGCTCTTCGGCGTTATGTTATGGGCTGCGTTATACTCCTCTTGGATCCTTCTCCTCCTCATCGTCTCGGAGATGGCTCTTGCCATAGAAGAGGTAACCCTATCTGCGTATAGAA
>CAZWVA010000102.1:0-3816 GCA_964636885.1 uncultured Spirochaetia bacterium | reverse complement strand
CGCATCTTTCGGGGACTAAAGGAATTTTTCTACCTCTCTCCTACTTCCCTCCTCCCTCTTCCTCGCTCCCCTTAATCTGTTAATCTCCAAAACATAACACTTGACATATCCCTACAGTCTGTTAAATTTATAGTTGAATCTGGGTGGCCATACTGAAGAGGAAACACCCGGTCCCATTCCGAACCCGGAAGTTAAGCTCTTCAAGGCCCATGATACTGCCCCCTTACGGGGGTGGGAAAGTAGGTAGCTGCCCTGATTCATTTTTTGTTTTTATGGATACCCTCCGGTATTGGCTTTTTTGGGCTCTTGTAGTAAAATCTCTTCTTAAATAAGGAAAGAGCGTTTATCTCGGGTTAAATATCTACTAGTCGTCTCAAAAATCTTTTAACTGTAATTCTGAGAGAGTGAAGCAACTTAGAGAACCTTAGCCCGTGCATTGAAAAGAAAGGGATGCTTCAGGGAGTTTACACTGAGTATTGCGATTTGTTCAGCATGACAAACCCATTTTGATGTAGCTTCTAATATAGTTTTGTGTATACCTTTTTCTAGGTAAGTCGGGATTAAATCATGGATGAAAAGACACGTCTTGCTGTTTTCGTATCTGGAAGCGGAACCAACCTACAGGCGATAATCGACGCCCAAATCCCATCTGTGGAGATAGTGGTAGTCATTAGTAACAATCCAGCCGCCTACGCTATAGAGAGGGCAAAAAGGCATAATATTCCTGTAGAGGTCATAGACCACAGAAACTATCCTTCTAGGGAGGAGTTTGAAAAGGAGATTCTGAGAAGGCTCGAGCCCTATAAAGTCGATCTTATCGCCCTTGCGGGTTTTATGAGGGTTCTTTCTCCGGTTTTTGTAAGGGCCTATAAGAATAGGATAATGAATCTGCACCCCGCCCTCTTACCCTCCTTTCCGGGCATGCATGCGGCAAAACAGGCCCTTGATTATGGCGTTAAATTCACCGGATGTACCGTGCATTTTGTAGATGAGGGAGTCGATACGGGTCCCATAATACTCCAAGCCGTAGTCCCGATCCATGAGGGTGATACGGAAGAAAGCCTCCTTGAGAAGATCCATAAAGAGGAACACAGGATATATCCAGAGGCAATAAGGCTTTTTGCCGAAGGAAGGTTAAGAATCGAAGGGAGGAAGGTCCTTATTAAAGAGTAGTGAAGAACCGTATATTCGATTGCAGATTTAATAGGGAAAGGTGTCTAAATCAGGAGTCGGAAACACGTAATCCAGAATAGCATAATGGGTAAATGCCCAATCTGTAAGAAAACGTATCCTCAAGGTACCGAGTACTGTCCTTGCTGCTGTGTGGGAATCGTTTTTGAGGAGAATGAGGGAAAAAGGACGTTTGTCGAGGTTTATAGAACCGAGGACGCAGCACTCGCCGGTCTAATTAAAGAGGTCTTGGAGGATCACGGACTTATATGTTATTTGGAGAACTACTCTCTTGCTCGTATCTATCCCTCTCTTGTCTCTCCCATAAGAGTCATGGTTTATAAAGAGGGGATTGAAGAGGCTAATGAGATCCTTCGGCTTTTCTTTAAGGAGGGCTAGTCATAGAGGCGTTTTGCCAATGACGTCCCCATTTATATTCGCTCTATCTATCGATTAAATCCCTCGTCCGACCGCTTCGGCGACGGGCCTTGCCTTCTCCATAAGCGCAGCAAACTTGGAGGGCTTAAGGGACTGTCCTCCATCGCTCATGGCGGTCTCCGGCTTTGGGTGAACCTCGATTATTAAACCATCGGCTCCCGCCGCTATCGCCGCAAGCGACATAGGCGTCACGTACTGCCAGTAACCAGTGCCGTGACTCGGATCGGCCACCACTGGAAGATGGGTTTTCTCCTTAAGCACGGGTATAGCATTGAGGTCAAATGTGTTCCTTGTGGCGGTTTCAAATGTCCTTATCCCCCTCTCACAGAGAATGACGTTGTGGTTTCCCTCGGAGAGTATGTACTCGGCGGCCATAAGGAACTCGTTTATGGTTGTGGACATACCACGTTTGAGAAGGACGGGCTTATTGCATCTTCCCACGTATCTTAAGAGAGCATAGTTTTGGGAATTACGAGCCCCGATCTGAAGCATGTCGGAATACTCCGCTATGATCTCTAGGTCATTGGTATCGAGGATCTCGGTTACAACGGGGAGGCCCGTGATCTCCCTGGCCTTGGCAAGGAGTTTCAATCCCTCTTCACCGAGTCCCTGAAAGGTATAAGGAGAGGTTCTTGGTTTATAGGCCCCTCCTCTAAGTATGCTTGCCCCCGCTTTCTTAACGGCTATGGCGGTTTCTATGATCTGCTCCTCGTTCTCAACGGAGCAGGGACCTGCCATTACAACGACCTTGCGGCTTCCTACCTCCACGTTTCCAACCCTTACCACGGTGTTCTCGTGTTTAAATTCGCGGCTTGCGAGTTTATAGGGTTGGAGTATGGGAACGACGTTTTCAACGCCTTCAAGCACCCTGAGAGATTCGAGATGATGGGGCTTTCCCCTCTCGTCTCCTACCGCGCCTATTACCGTTCTTAGAACCCCTTGAATAACGTGGGCCTTGTAACCGAGGTCTCTTATAGCCGATATTACCCTTTCGATCTGCTCCTGGGTTGCATCGCTTTTCATTACCACAATCATCGTTTTTTCCCCTCTTGATCTCTAACCTGTCCGTTTACCAGATAAGGCTGGATAATACATAGAAGGCGTTTTATTGTCAATATCGCACCACAGGCTACAGAATGCAGCCATTACTCCTCAAGCACGTCGCTCCTCTTCCCCCGGAATATAACGAGAAACACAACGCCCATTATAATCCCCGCTCCGCCTATAAGCTTAATAACCGAAGGAAGGTCATGAAAGAAGAGATAGGAAAAGACAACGACAAATAGGGACTCCAATGGCATTACGGCAGTTGAGCGGGAAACATCGAGAAGCTTGATTGACTGGAACTGGCTTGCCTTAGCGATATAGGCACCCGTGAGACCTCCAAAAGCCATAAGAACCAGATCCCTTGGTTCGGGTATCTGAAACCTTCCGGTAATCATAAGATATACAAAAACCACAATCGACACCCCAAGGGCTCTTAAATTGGCAACGGTTAACATATTTAGGTCCTGAGCGATCTTCTTTACGAGAAAAGATAGGAGCGAGTAGAAAAAAGCAGAAAGCAGGGCCATAAAGGTTCCAAAAAGCAAGTAGCCTTCCCTTTGATAGGCAACAACTACACCACCTGCAATCGTCACCACTATTCCCACGGTTTCTCCCCTGTTTAACCTCTCTCCAAGGAATATGATCCCTAGTAACAATGAAAAAAGGGTCTGGGATTTCATAAGAAAGGACGTCAGTGGAGGGCCGATCGTCCTTAGAGAGAAGATCCAGAGAGCAGCCCCGATAGCGGTTACTATAGAGCTAAGGAGGAATATAACCGTATACCTCTTTAGATTCCTGAACTCATTTCTCTGAGAGGGTAATGCCATTACAGCAAATACGGAAAAAAAGAATGCCCCAAAGAACCAGAAGAAGGTAACGGTTTCGGGGTTTAAATCCCTATCCACCGACCTTCCAAACACATAGGATAGGGCAGTGAAAAAGGCGGTGCCTACCAAAAACAAATAACCCTTTAGTGGAAATCTAGCCGCTTTTCTCTCTACCTTTGTTAGCTCACCCATATATCAACTATCCACTCTTCTCCACCACCAGGCAAGCATCGAGCCCGAAACGTTATGCCATACGCTAAATATAGCGGATGGTAGTGCCGCAAGTGCCCCGAAATGCGCCTTTGCAAGTGCAACTCCAAGCCCCGAGTTCTGC
>CAZWVA010000101.1:0-3824 GCA_964636885.1 uncultured Spirochaetia bacterium | reverse complement strand
TTTAGTAGATTCATGAACGAACAAAGATGGGACGAGCCCGATATCAAGATCACGAATCTCGATCACGCAAGGCTCATGTACACTTCGGGGACGACCGGGAGGTCAAAAGGGGTCGTAAGGCCGTGTCAGGCGGACTACCACAGTGCAAGGAACTACGCCGAGATCATGGACGTACAGCCAAGCGATGTCTGTTTCACCTGTCTCCCTCTTTTCCATTCGAATGCGATGGTCCTCACCGTTTACCCAGCCCTCATTAGAGGGGCAAGGGCAGTTATAGAGGAGAAATACAGCGCCACCCAGTTCTGGAGATGGATGGTGGACCACAGGGTTACGAAGTTCAATATGGTGGGCACTATGGCCTACTTTATGTGGAATACCCCACCTACTCCCGAAGAGAAAAAACACAACGTGCAACTGGTTATGGGATCCCCCGCCCCCCATGACATAATAGAGCCTTTTATGGAGAGGTTTAACATAAGGTTCATGGAGGGCTACGGCC
This sequence comes from uncultured Spirochaetia bacterium, assembly GCA_964636885.1. Taxonomy (GTDB): domain Bacteria; phylum Desulfobacterota_D; class UBA1144; order Nemesobacterales; family CSP1-2; genus CAZWVA01. The sequence continues at coordinate 3,325 of CAZWVA010000101.1, read as the reverse complement.
TTACCGAGATCGGTCAGGTTACCTACATGCGCCCAGGAGAGCCTTTCCGCGTCGGCTCGTGCGGGAAAGAGGCACCTGGGTATGAGATAAAGATAGTCGATCCCGAAACGGACGAGGAGGTTCCAAGAGGTGTGACAGGGGAGATAGTCGTCCGTCCGAGAATCCCAAACATAATGCTTCATTACTACAACAAGATGCCAGAGAAAACCGTGCAGGACTTTCGGAACTTCTGGTTCCACACGGGAGATGCCGGAAGGATGGATAAGGACGGCTACATATACTTCGTCGACAGGGTAAAGGACTACATACGCCGCCGGGGAGAGAACATAAGCTCATTTGAGGTTGAGAGGATAGTAGGATCACATCCCGCCGTAGAGGAGTCGGCGGCAATTGGGGTAAAGGCCGAGGTCGGGCGTTACGCAGAGGACGAGGTTATGATCGTAGTCGTGAAAAAGGAGGGAATGGATGTTACCCCCGAAGAACTCCTAAGGTTCCTAGAGCCCAGGATGCCCCACTTTATGGTTCCCCGCTTTATACGCTTCATGGATTCCCTTCCCAAGACCGGAACCCAGAGGGTGCAAAAGAACAAACTCCGAGAAGAGGGAATAACAAAGGACACGTGGGATAGGGAAAGGGAGGGGCATACGATAAAGCGGTAAAGCCCATTTTCAGAATCAACCCGTGTTACGCGTATTTACCGCTTTCTCATGTGAGGAGGTTCATTTGCTATCCCGTATATCAAAACCGATCCAAACGATCGCCTGGGATGGAGAGGGTCTCGAACCCTCCTCCGAGATCGAAATGACCCTCTCTTTTATAGAATCGGGATGCCTGCCCACTCTCGTAAATGGTAAAACGGCATTCATACTAAAGGGTCCCCAGGATGAAATCGAGTCTCTTCGTGGGGCTGAGTACCTACTCTTCTGGATTCGGTGTATAAAGAGGCCCGAATTCCCTTCTGTGGGGATCCATTTTGAGTTAATGGATAGGGCAGATAAACCCCATCGCTTTGATTGTTTCTTTAGCATCGAGTCCGAAGAGGAAATGGATCTCCTAAGAAGACTAAGGGATCAGAACCACTTCGATATGCTCTTTTTTGATTCCAAGATCAGGTACTTAAAGAGGGTTGAGATCACAGGAGAGGAAAAAAGGAGGATAAAAACCGTATTCGATGAGGCAACCGGTTAATGAACGCCCCCTAGGAGACGCACTCTACGGAGGCACTCCACGCAACCCTTCTTTATCGCTCATCTACCCCGGAATTGACTATCGTCCGTATTTGGTTTATATTTGAAGCCCAGATCTAATCTCTTTTACAACACAAGGTTCATAGGTGCCCAAGGGGCTTAAAAGGGAAATCCGGTGAAAGTCCGGTGCAGCCCGCTCGCTGCTGTAAGTAGTCCATGAAGCCCTCTGCACAATGCCACTGTGATCCCTTCGGGACTCGACCCGCAGGGTCTGGGAAGGCGCAGAGGAGCCAAGAGGCTATAAGCCAGAAGACCTGCCTTGAAGCCGCAGATTTACTTTTCTTCGAGGGGAGAAAGTAAATGCTCTTACTGAGAAAACCAGCCCCTGTCTTCTTCCCTGAAGATCGGGGGTTTCAATGAAAAGACTCATCCTTGTCCTCCTCCTTTTCCTCCCTGCAACGGCCATTGCGGAAGAGGGAGGGGAACAGACGCTTGAGCCTATAGTCGTTGAAGAGACGAGGGTAGAACCTCCTCTTGGGTATCCGTCGGCCTTTTCGACCGCTATAGAACTCAAGGATTTCGGTGGAGAATACAACACCGCATCAGAGCTCCTTTCCTTCTCGCCGGGCGTCGTTGTAAGGGACTTTGGCGGATTCGGTCAGCTTAAGACCCTGTCGATTAGAGGCTCATCAAACGACCAAGTAGTTATCCTCCTTGACGGCGTAAGGATAAACAGCCCCCTAGGCGGAGGAGTAGATCTCTCCACGATCCCACTCGATTACGTGGAGAGGTTCGAGATCATAAGGGGCGGGGCATCTGCCCTTGCCGGCTCGGATGCCATAGGAGGGGTAGTAAACATAGTGACAAAAAAGACGGATAAACCCTTTACAAACCTATCGCTTACATACGGCTCATTCGACACCCTGAGTCTCAACCTCTCAAGGGCACAAAGACTGGGGAACCTGAGATACCTGCTTTCCTTCACACACGCCCAGAGTGATGGAGACTTCAAATTCAAATCCGTAAACGACATAACGCTAAAGAGGATAAACAACGAATTCCATTCCGAGAGCCTTCTCGGAAAGATAGATTACGATCTCAATGGCTGGAAGATCGGTTTTCTAAACGAGTTCTTCTATGACGATAAGGGCGTTCCCGGACTCGGTGAATTCCAGGAGAGCGAATCGAACCAAAAGGATATAAGGAATCTAACCAGCTTGAGGGTCTCAAAGCAGGGCCTTCTCAGCCCCAATCTGGACTTCGATATGGTTCTCTTTAACAGGTTCGACCAGATCGACTTTAAAAACCCGGAACCCACGCTTGGAATCCCGATTGACACCCTCAGCAAGACGTTCTCTTTCGGCGTGAATCCGAAGATCACGTGGTATGCACCCTTTGACCAGATCGTTACATTCGCCTCGGAGATAAGGGGTGACGTTTTAAGAAACGACGATTTCAAAAACCCGGAGAGATTCACCCTAAGCTCGTACCTGGGCGATGAGATCCGCCTTTTTAGAGAATCGATCCTTATAAACCCGATAATCCGGTTTGACCTCTTTAAAACCTCGGCTGAGGAAGTCTCAACCGATGCGGAGCTATCGCCCAAACTGGGGATCATAGTATCCCCTCTAAGATATCTATCTCTTAAGGGAAACGTAGGGAGGTCGTTTAGGGTACCGAGTTTCGGCGAACTCTTCTTTCCAGAAGAGGGTTTTATAGGGGGAAACCCCGATCTCAATCCGGAAACCTCCTTCGACCTTGACTTCGGCCTCGTTCTTTCGCACCCACGTGTCGGCTTTGAAATCACCTACTTCAGAAACAGGATCGACGACCTCATTCTTTTCGTTTTTATCAGCGCACAGAGGATAGAGCCGAGAAACGTGGGGAAGGTAACCGAGCGGGGAATCGAGGCGAGCCTTGTCCTCAGACCCTTTGACTTCTTTGAGTTCTTTGCAGGGTATACCTTTCTGGACGGAGAGCTCGAGGACACAGGAGCACAGCTTCCCGGAAGGCCTAAAAACAAGTTCGATATTCGAGGGGTTTTAAGACACCGTTCCTTCTCCCTCTTTTGGGAAACGCACTTCGTGGACAGGATTCCGCTCGGCCCCTTCCCAAACTCGGCTACCACAGATGCAAGA
>CAZWVA010000100.1:3659-3967 GCA_964636885.1 uncultured Spirochaetia bacterium | reverse complement strand
GACACCGTACTACCGGGGTCGCTAACATGGAAGCCTAGTACCTCCTTCACCTTATCGAACTCTGTGACGTATGCCCTCTTTCCATCCGGGGTTATCGCTATCCCGGCGGGTCCAAACCCTACGACTTCGGATTGAAAAACCACTTCGTTTATAACGGCGTTTGTTTCCATATCTATAACCGATACCTTATTGCCAGGGATGAAGTCGCTTTGGGAGGAGATACTCCCAAAATTAGACACATATGCCCTAGAGCCATCCGGGGTTATCGCTACCCCAAGTGGACCGACTCCTACGTTTGTCTCACTGGT
>CAZWVA010000100.1:0-3580 GCA_964636885.1 uncultured Spirochaetia bacterium | reverse complement strand
ACATATGCCCTAGAGCCTTCCGGGGTTATCGCTACCCCAGCGGGCCTTAGTCCGACCTCTACCTCGCCGATAACAGAGTCGGTTTTTAGGTCTATTACCGATACTGTATTCCCCGGTGAGGCGTCGCTTCCAAAGTTGGTGACATATGCCCTAGAGCCATCCGGGGTTATCGCTATGTCTATAGGTCCGGTTCCAACCTCTATTTCTCCGATAACCGTGTCCGTTTCAACGTCTATCACGGATACGGTATTTCCGGGTTTCGAGATACTTCCAAGATTTGAAACGTATAGCTTTAAGCCGTCAGGCGTTATAGCCATACCGGATGGACCGGTTCCAACCTCTATTTCTCCAATAACCGTGTTTGTTCCTCCGTCTATGACGGATACCTTATTACCGGGGCTATCCGGATTACTAAAATCGCTCACATAGACCTTCCTGTCGTCGGGGGTTATAACTATGTCCACGGGGCCGGACCCTACCGGTACCGTGGAAATGATCCTATCCTCTTCTGTATCTATCACGGAGACCGTACCGCTATTTGAGCCGGGCACATAAACCTTCCTGCCGTCCGGTGTTATGGATAGGCCGAGTGGGCCGAATCCAACGGTAACGGTGGCAACGACCTCATCGTTTGATACGTTTATTACGGATACCGTATCAGGGCTATCTGGTAGGGCTATCCCACAGTTGCAGTTGCCCACATAGGCCTTGGAACCATCCGGTGTTATCCCTATGGCTACCGGTATATTCCCAACCGGGATCGTCTTTATGATCACGTTTCTTGATACGTCTATAACGGAGACAGAATCGCTACTCAGATTGGTAACATAGGCCTTAGAGCCATCCGGTGTTATGGCCACTATAAGCGGTTCAATACCGACTTGTATAGTCGAGGTAACGATGTTTTCAGATACGTCTATAACCGATACCGTATCGCTTAGTAGGTTGGCCACATAGGTCCTCTTGCCGTCTGGTGTTATGGCTATGCCGGCTGGGTTAAAACCGACGTTTATCGTGCTTATGACCTCGTCCCTTGCCGTACTTATCACAGAGACCGTACTGCTTAGTTAGTTGGCCACATAGGCCTTCTTGCCGTCTGGGGTTATGGCTATGGCTCCTGGATTAATCCCCACGGGAACCGTGGCTACTACAGTATCGGTTTCTACATCTATCACTGAAACCGTATTCCCCGGTTCAAAGAGGTTACCGAAGTTGCCTACATAGGCCTTCTTGCCGTCTGGGGTTATGGCTATGGCAAAGGGATTCCTCCCAACGGGGATGGTAGTGGTAACACTATCCGTTAGTGAGTCTATTACGGATACGGAATCGCTCCTTAGATTGGTGACATAGACCTTGGAGTTATCCGGCGTTACCGCCGAAACCTGAGGCTCGGTTAGGAATCTAACTATTGGGTGACTGGACGTCGATACGAGCTGCCTTGCGCCGGGAACGATGAATGCCGGTACTACGGGTAGACCCACCGAACCCCCTGATAGAAACAATGTAAGAACCCCCCCGCCGCAGGAAGCGGCTAGGAGGAAGAGGAGTACCGTATTTAATCTTAGGTTTGACTTTAGGTGTTTCATTCGGATTTTAATGGTATACCTATATCAGCTCTGCCTCCTGGGTTTGGGAGTGGAATAACCGTCTATTTTTAAAATTTGCAAAAATGGATCGAGAAAATACCGCTTGGGAAAACCGCTTTTGCCATGAGGGCAAGTAGCAGTCCGCGGGTAAAGCCACCTCCATCCTTTTTGTAGCCCTTGATTCTATTACATTAAGGGCGTTATTTCAAGGACTGTGTTTGTGTAGGGTCGAAGTTGTGCTTCTTGGGGTCATGGGGCCTTATTAACCCAAGAGCCGTGGGATAGGGGCTGGGCAATAGACGATCTGGCACTTGCCTAGCCGTTTTGCCAGAAGAAGAGCACCATCCGCCTTCTTAAAGAGCCTCTCGAGATTGTCCTTACCATTATGGTAACACACCCCTGCGCTTACCGTGAGTCTTATTTCACCTCTGGGGGTGCATATGGGTTGTTCCTGGACTGCAGATAAAATACGCTTTAGTATCCTTTCCGAGGATTCCTCATCGGAATTAAACAGAACCAGTATGAATTCGTCTCCACCCCACCTTATCAACAAATCGTCCCTTCGGATATTGCCTCCTATGATCCTCACGACGTGTTTAAGACAGGTATCCCCTATGTCGTGGCCGTAATTGTCGTTAATCAGTTTGAAGTCGTCTATATCTAGCATCACAATAGGGATTGAACCACCGCTTTTCTCCGTACGAGATAAAACCTCTCTTAGAAGCCTTTCACCTGAATACCGGTTATAGATCCCGGTTAGGTAGTCTATTGTAGACGTTTTTTCGAGTGATCGAATAACCATATCCACGTGGCTAATCGTATGCTGGACGCCCGCCATTAATCTGCCCAGCTCATCCGTTAGATGGGTAGGGAGGCTGGGTATCCTGTTGTCACATACATACTCACGCAGGGAGCGTGAGACGAGGTCTATGGGTAATAGGAGAGAGCGCAGTACGTAGAGGGTGAAGGCCGTCCCTAGAAGAGCGGCGATGAGTATGACATAAAGGGTTTGTATCCTCGATTTGGGGTCCGGTGTATAGAGGATGAGGGCTAGAAGTGGGGCGTATAATCCAAAAAGGGTAACCAGCGTGATCTTTCCCGCATAGCTTTTTGGAAATGGAAGCCTTGATAAGAGAAAGTAGAGGTTATTGGGTACCTTCTTACTATCCGGGTGACTCGTCGTGTGGGAATCGATTCTTGGGGCGTTTCTTTTAAATAGGGTTAGCCTTTCCATTCTGATCCGTCTTTCGATCTATATGGTTTTAAGGTCTCCAGGAGAGGTCACGGACGGTGTATGTGACTCATCTCTTGCCGTTTTTTGAATGGATTAGACGAAAAGCCCTTCTATATTCCCTTCTTTCATCGGAGGTCTGGCCAAATGGGTTTTACCGAACCTTTTAAAACCGCTTACCCATCTGTTGGAATGAGCCTCGGTAGGATCTCTCCCGACTTTCCCAAGAGGACTAGATCGTATTTCTTGGAGTTTGTGGATTCCTCTAGGTTTACTTCTATTACTGTCTTTCCAGTGTGCTTGGCTACTAAACCCATGGATGCCGCCGGTTCCACCATCCCCGACGTTCCAACGATAAGCATCACGTCCGAATACTCTATGGATAAAAGACAAGAATCTATTATGTATAGAGGGATGTTTTCCTCAAACCATACCACACCCGGTCTAAGGAGACCGCCACAGCTTTTACACCTGGGAGGTATCTCCGTTAGGGGAACGTCTCTGTTTTCTTCTACGTATGTGCACTCCGTACACCTCATCTTCCAGATGTTCCCGTGCATCTCGATTATATTCGTGTTTCCCGCGACCCGATGGAGATCGTCCACGTTCTGGGTTATGAGGCTAAAATAGGGTTTTATCCTCTCAAGCCTGGAAAGGGCGTAGTGTCCGGGATTAGGTTCCTTCTTTGATATGAGTTCCCTTAGTTCGTTGTACCACTCCCATACATACCTGGGATTACGCCTGAAGGCATCTGCGGTATCGA
>CAZWVA010000099.1:0-4338 GCA_964636885.1 uncultured Spirochaetia bacterium | reverse complement strand
GCAACGGACACACCCGCTCCCACCGCTATGAATGATGCTACGGTTGATATATTAAACGTTCCCTGCTGATCACCTCCTGTACCGCAGAGATCAACGGTCGCCGGATTCTCGGATCTTATCTTCGTAGCCTTATCCATCATCACCTTTGCGGCACCCGTGATTTCAGAGACGGCCTCTCCTTTCATTCTGAGCCCTATGAGAATAGCGGCGATTTGACTCGGTGTAGCAGTACCGTTCATCATCTTCTGCACAACTTGAGCCATTTCGTCCTCTTCGAGGTCTATGCGCTCGACTATCTTAGCTATCGCTTCCTTTATCATGTTCGAGCTCCCCTTTGTCAACTGCTATTCGAATCCTGTCCAAGATCCCGTTTACAAAGGCCCCAGACTCCTCAGTACCGTATTTCTTGGCAAGCTCAACGGCCTCGTTAATGGTAACAGCAGGAGGAATGTTCATCAAGTAGATCAATTCGTAAATCGCCATGCGTAGGATGTTTCTGTCTATTTTAGACATCCGAGAGAGACGCCAGTGTTTGGAATAGCGATTGATGATACTATCAATGCTATCCATGTTCTCACACGCTCCGATAATGAGGCGGTTTGCAAATTCCTTTACTTCGTCATCCGGTGGTGATTCTTTTGTTGTCCAAAAGAGATCAACCGCCTCTTCAATGGCTACACCATTAGGAGAAGACTCTTTCAGGGTGTCGTACTGGTATAAAAACTGTAGCGCGATTTCTCTTGCCCGTCTCCTCTTACCCATAATTAAAGATTACTTCTTTTGAGAAAGCGCCCTAATCAGGTTTATCATCTCGATCGCACTAGAAGCTGCCTCCCCACCTCGATTCCCAGCCTTTGAACCCGCCCTCTCAATTGCCTGCTCTAGGGTGTCTGTCGTTATGACGCCGGAAGCAACGGGGATACCGAACTCAAGACCGATCGCCGAAAGGGCCTTTGTAACCTCCGAGGCCAGATAGTCGAAATGGGACGTTTCCCCTCTTATTATCGCCCCTATGGCTATTATAGCATCGTACTTATTTAACTTCGCCGCCGTCTTTACACCGAGTGGAATCTCGAATGATCCGGGCACCTTTACTATGTCGATATCCGAGGGAGAGGCGTTATGCCTCACAAGAACATCCAAAGCACCCTCAACCATACGATCAGTTATAAAGCTGTTAAACCTACTAACCACGATTGCAAATTTAAGCCCTCTGGCGTCGAGCTTACCCTCATAGGTCTGAGGCATCTTTCCCTCCTCAATCAGTCTACCATAGAAAGGAGATGTCCGAGCTTATCCTTCTTTACCTTCAAGTACCTGGAGTTTCTCTCATTAGGTGGAACCTCTATTGGAACCCGCTCAACTATCTGAAGGCCGAAACCTTCTAGCCCCTTTACCTTCCTTGGGTTATTCGTAAGAAGCCTCATTTTTCTCACACCCAAGTCAAGGAGTATCTGAGCACCTATTCCATAATCCCTCAGGTCAGGCTTAAAGCCAAGGGCTTCGTTTGCCTCTACCGTATCGAATCCGTTATCCTGAAGTGCGTAGGCCTTAATCTTATTAACGAGGCCTATTCCCCTTCCCTCCTGACGCATGTACAGGATAACCCCCATTCCCTCCTTCTCGATCATGCGCATGGCCTGGCGAATCTGTGGCCCACAATCGCACCTTAGAGAACCAAATACATCGCTAGTAAGACATTCGGAATGAACCCTAACCAAAACCCCATCTTCAGGGTTGATCTCCCCTTTTACAAAAGCCACATGATGCTGAGGGTCGATGTCACTTTCATACACTATCACTTTAAAATCGCCGTATACGGTTGGAAGAGAGGCAGATGCTGCCCTTCTTACAAAGCTCTCCGCTCTCAAGCGGTAACTGATGAGATCCGCGATCGTTGCGATTTTGATCCCGTGTCGCTCCGCGAACCTCTCAAGATCGGGAAGCCTTGCCATGTCGCCATCGTCCTTCATTATCTCGCAGATCACAGAAGCCGGTTTAAGTCCAGCAAGCCTGGCAAGGTCCACAGAACCCTCCGTATGCCCCGCCCTTACAAGAACCCCACCGCGTCTAGATATAAGGGGAAACACGTGTCCCGGACGGACGAAATCCTCTGGTTTCGCCTCTTGGGAGATCGCGAGTCGGATTGTAGAGGCCCTGTCATAGGCAGATATCCCCGTGGTGATTCCAACCCTCGCATCAATGGGGATCGTAAACGCCGTGTATTGGGGGACAGGGCTGTTTTCAGGCTTTATCGGTTGAAGACCGAGTTGATCGGCCTTTTCCTGTGTAATAGCAAGGCATATAAGCCCTCTTCCATTCTTAGCCATAAAATTTATCACTTCTGGGCTTGCGAATTCCGCGGCGATCACGAGGTCTCCCTCGTTCTCCCTATCCTCGTCGTCAACAAGGATTACCATCCTTCCGTTTTTTATCTCCTCTATAGCTTCTTCAATGGAGCAGGTGGCCATATCTAAACCTTCTTTATTTATAGGAATCATTTAAAATAAAACCCGCTTTTGTAGTGTTAAATAATAAGCAACCCACTGATTTTGTCAAATACAACACAAGGGGCATAAAAGGCGCTTTTATAAATCGGATCTCAGCACCCGATAGATCACGGAGCACACCGTCCATTCTGGAGGAAACGTCTTAAGAAAAGCGAAGTTATAGCATGATTCCTGGCGGACTGGATTGTCCGGATCAAATTTGAATAACTCTGGCTACGCTTTCGAGAACAACCTATACGAACTCTTTACGGAGGAAGAGGCCAGTGCACTAAAAGAGTATCTCCTCAATGTCCACGAAAAAGGAGGTAGATCTGCCTCTTGAGACTTATACACTGAGATACGGAGACATGAAAAGGAGAACTATTATAAGCTGAACGAGGAGGATCGCTACAACCCGCCCCTGGTAATACGGGGTTACTACGATGTAAGCTCGGCAAGAAACATAACGGGCATAGAACCGGTATCCGGTATCATAACTCAGAGCGGCCAAGAGAAGGAAACACCGTAAAGTCCTTGAAGACCTCCGGCATCTTGAGTAAGATGGTAATAAAGAACCAAGGGGAGGTGGTAGTAGATGGTGCGAATCGAGATGAACCCCGAAGAGGCCGGCCTACTCCACGAGATACTCGAAGAGTACATTTCCGATCTCCGAATGGAAATCGCGGCTACAGATAGCAAGGATTTTCGCGAAGCCCTTAAAAAGAAGGAGGAATTCTTGAAGAACCTTCTTGAAAAGCTTAGGATAGAGGCAAACTAGGGGCACCCATTTTAACACGGTAGACGGGAGGGAAACTCCATGAATCCGTATCCCCTCTAAAGGGCCTCTTCAGAATCCTCCAACAAGGCGACATCAAAAGGCGGTCCGCCACCCTGATTATCCACCATAACCGCCGTACGAATGTCCCCGGAATCTAAGATAAAGGCCCCTGAATCCATCAAGACTTCCTTAGTTCCGGCAATCGTGACTCGAATCCTATACTCCCCTTGAGGAACCTCAAGGTAATCGGAAACATCCTTAAACTGTAAACCCGTAAGGGTCGGGTTAACGGTTTCTATATCCACATCGGACGATGTGAGGTAAACATCGACCTCCTGTGGAGAGCTAGGAGCACCCTGTATAACCCGTACCCTTGCCTCACCCTCTGCCGGAGGGGAATTATCGTCCTCAAGAAAGAGCAGGTCTATACTATCCGAGAAACCGATTACAATGGCGGTAAAATCCCTATCCCTTTTAAGGAATATATCCGTATCTATCAACGTAACCTCTGTCCCTGCGGTGTTCGTTCTAAGCCTCCAATCCCCTGCCCCGATCTTGCGATAACCAGAGGATTCCAAGTACCCTAGGTCCCTTATAACGACGAAGTCATCTAGTAACACGTCAACCGGTGTGGTATCGGGCGAGTCATGGAACACCCTTAAGCGAGCCAGTCTGGCAGAGGTATCGTCATCGCAACCGCTAAAAAAACCGGATAAAAGAAAACTGGACATAACAACGAGGATAAGCCTTTTCATGGTTCTTGTACCCTCTCTCGATTGATAGTATCTTACCCCAGTTCCCATTATATACCAATCCAACGGCCATCCAAAACACAAATCCCGGGTGCCGTTTGGCCATCCCATTTCACAAACCATAAACCGGATGAAGAGGGCATTGGTACTCGAATATTTTTAGGATAAAATAAGCGATATGGAAGAGGGGATCCAGAGGGCGAAGGACATACTGAACAGGGCAAACGGGGTCACGGTCCTTACCGGTGCGGGGATTTCGGCAGAAAGCGGCATACCCACATTCCGCGGGGAAGACGGTCTTTGGAAGAGGTATAACCCC
>CAZWVA010000098.1:3418-4461 GCA_964636885.1 uncultured Spirochaetia bacterium | reverse complement strand
CCAACCCCCCTTGTGCGCTCCAGGAAAACCGGGTTATTCTCAAGCATATCCCTATACTCGCCTATTCTTTCCCTCAGATAGTCGACCGTCTTGGAAACATCTCGGTCAAAACCCGGATAGACATCGTACCTTACTCCACCAACCTGGTTCATATTCGTGTGAAACCGTGTCCCCGTAAGGGCCTCCATCAAATCTAGTATCCTTTCCCTCTCTCGAAAGCAGTAGAGAAAGAGGGTGGAACCACCACCCAGAGCCCCACCAAGATCGAGTCCGAATGTGCCAAGCCAAACCAGATGGGATGCAACCCTCTGAAGCTCGGCTACCAGGACCCGAAGGTAGCTCGCACGCCTCGGAACATCGATACCCGCGAGCTTCTCCACGGCGAGGACAAAGGCGAGGGAATTCGAGGTGGGAGAGAGATAATCGTCACGTTCATAGATAGGGGGCAGCATATCGTAGTCTAGCGTCTCTGAGAGCTTTTCCACCCCGCGATGCAGGTACCCGATATGGGGAACGACCTTTACCACAGTCTCCCCCTTTAGATGGAGTTCCATCCTGAAAACGCCATGGGTCGAAGGGTGCTGTGGACCCATGTTTAAAGCGAGCTCTCCAAACTCCCGCTCAATCACCCTTTCTTCCATGACTCATACTCCTTCCGAGACGGACGGTAAGGGGGCCTAGGGGTATCCATGGAATAACCCTTTCTCAACGGATGGCCATCCCAATCATCGGGAAGGAGGATGCGTCTTAGATCGGGATGCCCGGAAAACTCAACCCCGAAGAGGTCATAGACCTCACGCTCATGCCACTCCGCCCCCCTATATATGGACGAGATGGATGGAACGGTTGGATTAGACGGATCGAGGCTAACCCTCCAGGTCTCCTCTTCATTGCCTTCAAGGGAACGAACGTTATACACAACGTCGAGCGTATTCCCATAATCCACGGCGGTTATATAGGTTAAGAAATCAAAACCCCTTTCCCTTAGACTAAGGGCAAGCGCCACAACCTCCTCTGGTAATACGTATCTCCCAGTTTTGGGC
>CAZWVA010000098.1:0-3386 GCA_964636885.1 uncultured Spirochaetia bacterium | reverse complement strand
CCTCGCCCCAAGGGGTCCCTGCCCTATTTTAGAGGCGGTATTTAGATGCGGCTCCGTCTTCCCCTCGGCAATGATCCTTTGAAGCTGGATTATGCCCTCCATAAATGCCTCAGGGGTAGGAGGGCATCCCGAAACGTAGACGTCTACGGGTATAACCCAATCGACTCCCGGAACAACGCTATAGATATGGCGATAATGATCGCCCGATATCGCACAGCTTCCCGCAGCGATTACCCACTTGGGAAAGGGCATCTGATCATAGAGCTTCTTAATCCGCTCGGCCATCTTTACAGTAACGGTTCCCGCTATTATCATGAGATCCGACTGTCTCGGAGAGGCCCTCGTAATGACACCAAAACGGTCAAGATCGAATCTGGATGCGAATGTCGCCATCATCTCGATAGCACAGCACGCAAGACCGAAACTAAGGGGCCAGAGACTCGATTTCTCCGCCCATGAAAAGAGCGCCTTCGTGGAGGTAAGAAAGACGTTTAAACCCGGAAGACGAATGAGTTCTCCGAGGGATTCGAGTCCCAACCGAGGTCTCTTTTCATCTAAAGACGTTCCCATCTGAGATCTCCCTTTTTAAATGCGTAGAGCCATCCCAGGAAAAGTATGGAGAGGAAAACGACCATCTCAATAAAGGCGAAGAGGCCGAGTTTTGAGAGGGATAGAACCCAGGGAAAGAGAAAAGCAACCTCCACATCAAAGAGGACAAAAACGAGGGCGATTAGGTAGAAAGAAACGGAAAAGCGGACCCAAGCATCGCCAACCGGGACTTCTCCGCATTCGTATGGCTCCGTTTTAACGGGGTCTAAGACAGGATCCCTATACCTAATCAGCTTGGCTAATATAAGGGTCCCGACGGCAAATACAAGCACCGTAGAGAAAAAGAGGAGTAGGTTTATATATGAGACCAATTACACACTCCCTGACTCGTGAATGAATTTGCCATTATCCCCTCTGCCTTTTAAAGTTAACATACACATTCGCAAAGATAAAATAAAAATCGCCCGATTGCAAGAACGCATAGGTCTTTTATATATCTGGCAAAACCCATGCCAAACGATAGCTACCGAATCTCCTTGTAAAATAAGAGGTAATATCGTAAAAAACCTGTCAGATTTTCTAACATCTGACACTTTTAAGCTAAGCCATCTAGACCACCCCGGTTTCTTCATATTAGTTTTCTAGCCCAGAAATCGGTATTATTTTTAGTAGGCCCAATACAATGCGGTTTCAGCCAAATATAAAAAGGGACAGGATATTTATAAATGTTAGAACACGTGCTATATCAATAGCCCTAAACACATTTACCGTTCTTACATTCGACAAGGAGGGAAGATTAATCTGGGCCTGCCTAGATGGGCACACCTTTAGAAGAAGCCTCGACAATAGGGTTATTGAGAGGTATAGGAGGGACGAGAATGGGCAAGTATACAGAGTGAGAAGGGGATTAGAGGAAATGGAAAAGAGGGTGTTTCTAGAGAGTGTGTATTCCGGAGTGAGGTTGATTCATGAAGCCATTAAAAAGGGCGAATGTAATATCGATTTTCCCCCTAACGCACCCTTGGGTTACGCTGAAGAAGTGGAGAAGGCCCTGAGTAAGGTCGTTACCCTAAACTACGAGGGATTAGAGGAAGATAAAGAGAGGTTTCTCTCCATATACAAACCGGTGAGTATTCTACCTCCCGACCAGTATCTTGCCCTTGTGCTCCAAGTAGCCGAGGGTTGTTGGTGGAACAGGTGCACCTTTTGTAACCTCTATAGGGATAGAAGGTTTAGGGTAAAGGACGATGAAGAGATATTAAAGCACATAAAAGAGGTTAAGGGATTCCTAGGAGAAGGGATACGGCTTAGAAAGTCAATCTTTCTTGCCGATGCCAACGCCCTTGCCATACCAGAAGAGAGGTTTTTAAGGGTCTTGGATATTGTGAATCAGGAACTTCCTATAATCCCTCGGGACCTAGAGGGCTCCGAGATTTCCAGATGGAAATCGAAACACCACTTGCACTTCAGTGGTATATACTCCTTTCTAGACGCCTTTATTGGAAGTCGAAGGTCAATCGGGTACTATAGGGAGTTAAGGAGAAGGAACCTAAAACGCATTTATGTGGGTCTTGAAAGTGGCTCAGATAGGGTTCTAGCCCTCATTCAGAAACCAAATAAGGCCGAAGAAGCCCTTGAAGTGGTTAGGACGATAAAAGAGGCCGAGATGAATGTGGGGGTTATCGTAATGATAGGGATTGGCGGGGAAGAGTATTTTGAAGAACACGTAGAAGAAACCGTAAGGGTCATTAATTCCATGAGACTCGGGAGTGGGGATTTTATCTACCTCTCTGAATTTGTATGTTATCCCGAGCTTGAGTATTCTCTCAGGGCATCCAAACTCGGTATAAGGACCCTATCTAAGGGCAGAACCGTAGAACAGATGAACCTGATTAGGCAGGGACTCCATATCGCCGACCCGCATAATTCGCCCAAGATAGCCGTATACGACATAGGGGAGTTTATATATTGACATCACTCTCTTACAAACATTCCGCTTAAGAAGATGAAGGAGGCAATAGAAGTCGCAATCCCCATTCCAAACGAGGAGGCGTTTCACTATTCGGTCCCCCCTCACCTAAGAGACGGGATCGAGATAGGAAAGCGTGTACTTGTGCCCTTTAAAAACAGAAGGGCCATGGGGTTCATAGTCGGGTTTGAAAGGCCTCCTGAAGGTATAACACCCAGAGGGATAATAGACATCGTGGATGAGGAGCCCCTTTTCGATGAGAAGAGGCTTAGGTTTCTAAGGTGGATTGCGAACTATTACCTGACCTCACTCGGTATAGTGCTAAAGGCAGCGCATCCGGGGGGGCTGGGAACGAGTCTAAGAAGGGTTCTTAGGATCACGGAAAAGGGGAAGGACCTACTCCATAAAGACGGATTAAGCGACATAGAGAGACTGATCCTTAAAACCCTATCCATTTCAGAAGACGTCACGGTTAGAAAACTCTTTAACGTCGTGGAAGGCGTAACACACGAACTCCTACACTCCCTCAGGCGAAGGAACCTGATCGAGTTCGGCTACGAAATCCATTTAAATCCCAGGGTTAAGCATGAAAAGATAATAGTAGCGGAAGAGGACGTGGGTTTAGGGGACGAACTCAGAAAGAAGAATCCAGACAGGTTTGAGGTCTTAGACTTCGTAGTCACACACAAGAGGGTTCCCTACACGGATATAAAGGGGATATTCGGGGATGCGAGCAGACACATCAGATGGCTTAGGGAGAGGGGGTTTATCAGGGTGGAGCGGGAAGAGGTTCCAAGGGACCCGTTTTCTGAGATCCCCGTCTCTCGAGAGATCCCCCCCAGACTTACCCCAGACCAGGAGGTTGCCT
>CAZWVA010000097.1:0-4724 GCA_964636885.1 uncultured Spirochaetia bacterium | reverse complement strand
GACCTCACCTCCGTTCCCATTCTCCTAGCCGGAAATGAGGCTCAAAAGAAGAGGTACCTAGGTCTTCTCATAGAGGGGTTTGGTGCATACTGCGTAACCGAACCAAACGCCGGCTCGGATGTGGCTGCACTCGGCACGCGTGCCCGAAAGACGGAGGGCGGATACGTCATTCAAGGGCAAAAGACCTGGATATCAAACGCCGAAGAGGCCTCGTTCTTCGTGGTCTTTGCCAAGACCGATCCGGATGCCGGTCATCACGGGATAAGCGCCTTTCTCATTGACCGCGACCTGCCAGGTGTAAGGGTATCAAAGAGATTCCACAAGATGGGGCAGAGGGCATCGGACTCATGTGAGGTTACATTCGATCAGGTTGAGGTATCTTCGGATGCCCTTCTCGGAGCGGAGGGGGAGGGGTTTAAGCTGGCGATGCGCGTCTTTGACCATACGCGTCCCATTATAGCGGCTCTCAGTGTGGGGCTCTCTCAGCGCGCCCTGGATGAGTCGCTCCGCTACTCGCTGGAGCGGATGGCCTTCGGCAAACCCATTTTAGACTTCCAGGGGGTTGGATTTAAGATAGCCGAAATGGGAATGAGAACCGAGGCCGCAAGGCTCCTTACGTATAACGCCGTCTGGAAAGTCGCACGCGGGGAGCGCAACACACTCGAGGCCTCTTATGCCAAGACGTTTGCATCGGATACGGCTATGTGGTCTGCTACGGAGGCGGTGCAGATACACGGTGGATACGGATACAGCGAGGAGTACCCAGTAGAGAAGCTCATGCGTGATGCAAAGGTCATGCAGATCTATGAAGGCACAAACGAGATCCAGCGCCTTATCATGGTGAGGGAATTGGCCAAGATGTTCAAATAAACCCTTATCCTAAACCCCTTCGTTTATCCTATCCCATTCCCTCCATACTTCAGCCGAGTTTTGAAATCGAGTAAGGTCCTCTATGTGGAGTCGGGGGTTATCCTGCCAGTCTCTAAACCTCTCGTATACTATCTCTAGCTTTTTCTGCGCGAGTAAGGGATACAGATTCCAATCGAATCTCATTCCCAATGGATAGAACATCATGTAGAAAATGGCCTGCGTGGGCTCTAGTGTACCACAGGGTAATACTCCCGTCCGAACGAGCCCATAGCCCATTCCAAAGGCCAGAGAAAGATCCTCTCTAAGACCGAGCTTCTCCGCCGCATTTGAGGCGAGTACGGTAGACACTTTAAGGGCCTCAGGGGTGTGGTATTCGTACTGTGAAAATCTGTCATCCATCCGGGTGATGTCCGATATAAATCCTTCATGATACCCGTATCTAATGACCCACCTGGAATTACTGAGATCTTCAAAGTCAAATTCCCCTATGTCCCCGCACCTCTCCAGATAAAACCTCATGTTCTCCCACTCCCTTTTGGCCAGGTATATGGCTCTATCTATCATCTTTACCTCCTTAATCTCAGAATTAGACCAGATCCCTTATTCGGATTGCTCTCTGGACGTAAGGAAGGATAAAAGAGGAAAATCAATTTAGGGTGAAGAGTGTGTTAGGGTTTGGTTAATATCGCTACCCACAAGGCCTCTTAGCCCGAAAATGGGCCATAAAGGATAATTTGTTTCAAATCCTTAACCTCAAAATAACAGGGACTTAATACGAAAAAAACAATAGGATGTCAGAGTAAAAACCTCTCTAAGGGATACGAAAAGAACAGAAGAGTCGAATTGTTATGGAGAAAGAAAGGGGATTAAGGATGAGGCTGGGTAGGTTGGACGAAGCTCAAAAAAGGGTCATATATAAGGCCCTTCTTAAAGGGGTTTCGATTGAATACGCTCTATTGGTTGCCGAGATCTACGGTGCATTAGTAAAGAGGGAGAAGGAAGCCTGCTTCAGGAAAACCGTATTTATTGACAATAGAAGTAAAGGTGTGATAGATTTTCACACCTAGGATGGGAAACAGAAAGGGCCTTTATGTGACCGAGATATACGGATTTGAACGGAATACCCAATGTGAGCTCCCCGTACTTACTGTAAGGATATCCGCGGGCCTTCCGTCTCCGGGAGACGACTACATTGACCGGAAACTCGATCTGAACGAGTTCTTAATAAAGCATCCAGAGTCGACCTTCTTGGTAAGGGTTGAGGGCGACTCCATGGTAAACGCCGGCATTCACTCCGGGGATATCCTGATAGTGGACCGGGCCATGGAGGTAAACGATAACGATATCGTTATAGCGTTTGTTAACGGGGAGCTCACGGTAAAGCGTATCAGGTTAGTAAAGAATAAGCTGTATTTAGTACCCGAAAATCCGGCGTTTCGGCCCATTATAGTCACCCCTGAGATGAGCTTTGAGGTACGCGGCGTGGTCACGTATGTAATCCATCCGGTTAGATGACGATCCTTACCGGTTGAAATATCGGGGCTACCTCTCGAATCTATCCTTAGGCTTTTGGAAACTTATCCTGAAATGGGACTCAGGGTATATGGTTTTAGCCTTGCCTCCCAATCCCTTTTCCTGAATAAGGATCTTAAACCTGTCTCCCATGAGTTCGGGAAGGAATAGGTTTTTAATGGCTAATCTACTTCTTTGAGAAGCTATATCCGAGTTTGAGTACCTTTCCATTATATCCAGTATTCCCCAATCAACCAGGAACTGTCCCTGGGTCGTGTACCTTATGGTGTTTAATCCGATGGATTCCCCAATACGGATGAGGTTGCTGAAATCCACATGGGCCGTGATGTCTTGCTCCCCTATATGTAAGTAGGGGTTTTCATTAACCGTGTGTTTATGGAAGCACCTGAACGTTCCCTTCATCCTCACGGGGCTGTAGAGTTCCGGGGCCAGGAATCCGTAGTCGATCGTAAGAACTAATCCCCTGGATAGAGAACGGGCTACCTCAAGCAACCACTCCCTTGCCATTAGGTTTATCTCGACCTCCTGTCCGTCTTTAAACCCAAGATCGTAGCCATCGAAATAGGCCTTCAAATCGGGACTACTCGGTTCTCCCAAAACCTCGATAAAACCATCATCCCGAAGCGTAACGAATACCTCAAACATCCTTCCATCCTTAAATACCGCCCGGTGAAATGGAAAGGAGTCCACGAGTTCATTTGAGATGAAGACACCCGTGACGGGTTCCAGGGAAGAGAGGGAATCGATCCATTTAACATTGGATAGGTGCTCCCTTAAGACTATCCTCTCCTCTTCACGCATCCGTGGGACTAGTTCGAGAATGGAGTAACGGAGTACTCCATAGAATTCGGGGTCCTTCCGTTTGATTGAATCCAGGATATCGAGGGCGAGGAATCCCTTCCCCGCTCCAATCTCGACAACCGTGAAATCATCGGTTCCTACCAGGTCCCATGCACGGCGGATAAACCCCCCAATAACCTCTCCAAACGCCGGGTGAACGGATGGGCTCGTATAGTAATCCCCCTCTTTTCCTATCCGCGCCCTTCCGCCGGAATAATAACCGTATTCTGGATGGTAGAGGGCAAGCTCCATAAACCTGGCAAACGTTATGGGACCGGATTTTCTTATTAAAGACTTTATCATCTCTACTAACCGTTCCATCTATAGAATCCATTATACACGGATCATCCCGCAATTTAACACGGGTTCTATATAGATTTCTAAAGTCAGTCGATTTGCAAATTTTGCCTTCCAAAGTACACTAGATTTCGATGTGTAATGATCGAATATGACGAAGGGATCCACATAAAGGGAACGGATTTATGGTTTGATTCAAAAAAGAAGGCCCGGTTTTCTTTTCTCTCAAACGCTAACGTCACCGGATTTGTACCGCACGAAAAGGTAATCGCAACCCCCAAAACGATAAGGCTATCGGAGAAAAGGGTTAAAAGCTCCGTTGTTCTTGTCTGTCCCTTTAACCACCCCTTTAGTCTCGGCAAGGTTCAGGTGGAGCTTATACCGGCAGGATACATCCTAGGCTCTTCCCAGATACTCATAGAGATGGATGGAAAGAGAATCGTATACACGGGCGATCTTAAGCTGAGACCGAGCGAAACGGCGGAGCCGGCAGAGATAAGGCGTTGCGATATCGTGATTATGAAATGCACATACGGCCTTCCCAAATACGTGTTTCCTTCGCCTCAAAGCGTGATTGATTCGATGGTGGACTTTATAGATGACTCCCTCTCTTCTGGCGTCACGCCCATACTCCTCGTAGATCCCTTGGGGAAGGCGCAGGACATAGCAAAGGTTTTAGGGGATATGGGATACAGTCTCAGCCTCCATAGGTCCATTCATAACGCCCTTAAGATCTACGAGGAATTCGGAATCGTTTTCTCAAACTACGAGTGTTTTAAACCCAAAGGAATAGAGGGCAAGGTTCTTCTTATGCCGCCTTATATGAGGGGCTCCGAGGTTATAGAAAGGATAGAGAAGAAAAGAATAGGTATCGTTATGGGATGGGCTGTGGATAGGGAGTTCGCAATATCCGCATACAGGGCGGATGAGGCCTTTCCCCTCAGCAATCACGCTGGCTATGACGAACTCCTCGAATTCGTAGAGATCGCAAGACCAAAAGAGGTGTATCTGATTCAGGGCTTTAGCACGGAGTTTGCAAGAACCCTTCAAAAAAGGGGTTTTAACGCGAAGCCCCTTGAAAAGCCATCCCAGCTAAAACTCTTCTAGGAGGAAAAGCAATGGCCGTAAAAACCATAACCCTTAAGCTGGAGACCAGAGGAGAGACCGATCTAATAGACATAACG
>CAZWVA010000096.1:0-4858 GCA_964636885.1 uncultured Spirochaetia bacterium | reverse complement strand
GGGGATAGACTGAGGGTCTATGAGGGCTCGGAGCTCGTTTCTATTGCGGAGGCACTTGTAAGTTCACGTGATTTGGATAAATTAGATGATAAAACGGTGATAATAAGACTTCTTAGGGTTTTTAATTGAGACCAGGGGTTTCGCGGGAGGCCGGAATAAAGCCGGTATCTCGCAATCCGCAGTTAAAACCCATAAATAACATCATGGAGGAAGATAAATGGCACTAGAGAAAGAGGAAAAGGATCGGTTGATAAGTGAGTTCAGGCTTCACGATAAGGACGTTGGCTCACCCGAGATTCAGATCGCCATTCTCACAAGGCGTATTCAGGAGCTATCTAAACACATGCAAACGGCCCCAAAGGATTTTCACTCAAAGCGCGGGCTTCTCTCAATCGTCGCTAGGAGGAGAAGGCTCCTTGACTACCTTAAGGGTAGGGATCCTGAAAGATACGGGAACCTTATAAATAAACTGGGGCTAAGAAAATAGAAATTTTAAGGAGGTAGTATAGTTTTGATCAATAATGAGGTTAAGCGTGTAAAGGTCGAGGTTTTCGGAAGGCATCTAGAGCTCGAAACCGGAAGGCTCGCAAAACAGGCCCATGGGGCGGTTTTGGCGAGCTACGGGGGTACTGCCGTTCTGGCTACGGTTGTGGCTCTTAAGGAGAAGTCCGAGGGTGAGGACTTTGTTCCTCTAACCGTTAATTATCAGGAAAGGGCCTATGCGGCGGGGAGGATCCCGGGCGGGTATTTCAAGAGGGAGGGACGGCCGAGTGAGAAGGAGGTCTTGACCTCAAGGCTCATCGATAGGCCCATAAGGCCACTCATCCCAAAGGATTTTAATTACCCTACTCAGATTATAGTTACGGTTCTCTCTGCGGATCAGGATAACGACCCCGATGTTCTCTCCGTTACGGCGGCATCGTCGGCTCTTCTGGTGTCCGACGTTCCATTCGACGGACCACTTGCGGCCGTGAGGGTAGGGCGCATAAACGGGGAATTCGTCTGCAACCCCACAAGAGGTGAGATCGAAAAGAGCGATATGGACCTCGTCGTTGCAGGAACCAAGGATGCGATCGTTATGGTGGAAGGAGGGGCAAATGAGGTGCCTGAGGAGGACATCGTGGATGCGCTTCTATTTGCGCATAAGGGTATTCAGGAACTCATAAAACCGCAGGAAGAGCTCCTCAGCCAGATAAGTGTCAAGAAGAGAGAGGTAGAGTCTATAGTAGAAGACGAATCCGTCGTTCAAAGTGTGGTTTCCCTTGCCAAAGACCGGCTTAGGGATGCTATAAGGATATCGTCCAAGGTTGAAAGAAGGGATCGGATTCAGGCGATATTACAGGAGGTTTTGGAGTCCTTGACCCCAAGATTCCCAGGCATGGAGGCCCAGATAGTCAAGGTCTTTGATAACCTAAAAAGGGATTTAGTTCGGGATAGCATCGTTCATGAGGGGAGAAGAATAGACGGAAGGGGCTATACGGATATAAGGCCTATAAGTGGTGAGGTAGGGTTTCTTGCCCGTACACATGGTTCGGCTCTTTTCACAAGGGGAGAGACACAGGTCGTCGTTACGGCCACACTCGGCACCGAGTATGATGAGCAGAGGATAGACGCCCTTGAGGGGGAACTGACAAAGAGGTTTATGCTTCACTATAATTTCCCTCCCTTCTGCGTGGGCGAGGTTGGCCACCGCTTGGGTCCGGGTCGTAGGGAAATCGGTCACGGTGCCCTTGCCGAGAGGGCCGTACTTCCGGTCCTCCCTCCAAAGGAGAGGTTCCCATATACGATTAGGGTCGTCTCCGACGTACTCGAATCAAACGGCTCGTCCTCGATGGCCACCGTCTGTGGGGCGACTCTGTCACTCATGGACGCCGGGGTTCCTATAAGCGCCCCCGTTGCCGGAATCGCGATGGGGCTTATAAAAGAGGAGGATCGATTCGTTATCCTAACGGATATACTAGGAGACGAGGATCAGCTTGGGGATATGGATTTTAAGGTCGCCGGAACCAGGGCCGGTGTTACGGCACTCCAGATGGATATCAAGGTTAAAGGTATCACAAGGGATATACTGTCAAGTGCGCTCAGACAGGCCTATGACGCTAGGCTCTTCGTACTCGATAAAATGGAAGAGATAATCCTGGAGCCAAGGGCCACGATTTCTGAGTACGCACCCAAGATCCTTACGATACAGATAAAACCCGAGAAGATAAAAGACGTAATCGGCTCAGGCGGTAGAACGATAAAGAAGATAATCGAAGAAACCGGTGTTCAGATAGACATCGATGAAAGCGGTCAGGTAAAAATCGCATCTCCGAATAAGGAGGCCTGCCGTAAGGCGGCAGAGATGGTAGAAGGCCTCGTTCAGGAGGTGGAGGTGGGTAAGATCTATATCGGTAGGGTCAAACGGATACTCGATTTCGGTGCCATAGTAGAGCTCTTCCCGCGTACTGACGGACTCGTTCATATATCGGAACTCGCTCCAACCAGGGTAAGGAGCGTATCGGATATCGTAAAAGAGGGTGATGAGATACTCGTAAAGTGTATAAGCATCGAAAGCGACGGGAGGATAAGGCTCAGCAGAAAGGAAGCCCTGGGGGAGAAAATAGAGGATTATAGGAAAAAGACGACATAGGGTCACCAAGACGGTTTGGTGTTGGAGAATAAGCCAAGGCTACTCGTCATCTTAGGTCCCACCGCAGTAGGAAAGAGTAAGCTCGGGATTGAGATTGCAAAGAGGATAGGCGCAGAGATCATAAACGCCGATTCCCTACAGGTCTATAGGTACTTAGACATAGGCACGGCGAAGCCGTCCCCGGAGGAACGTGCCCAGGTTCCCCATCATATGATCGACATAGTTGATCCGGATGAGGAGTTTAATGCCGGAATCTATAGGAAAACCGCCGGGTCCATAATAGGGGAACTCCACTCGAAATCCGTTAAGGTCGTTATCGTTGGGGGCACCTATCTCTACGTTCGGGCTCTTCTATACGGGATCATAGAGGAGATCCCAGCCGATAGGGGGATAAGGGAAAGGCTGAGAAGGCTTAAAGCCGATTTTGGGGTTTCTTATCTCTACGAAAGTTTGAAGGCGATCGATCCCGTTTCTACTTATCGCATCCATCCTAATGACTATGTGAGAATAGAGCGTGCACTTGAAGCCTATTATCTAACTGGAGAAAGGATGTCGGAGCTTCAAGAGAGACACGGTTTTAAGGGGAACGAGTACGAGGTTCTAAAGATAGGTCTTTCTCAGGATAGAGAGGCCCTTAGAAAGAGGATAGACGAAAGGGTGGATAGGATGATAGGTTGTGGGCTGGTTGACGAGGTAAAGAGGCTACGTGATATGGGTTTTGGGAAGGATTTAAAACCCATGCAATCGATAGGGTATAAACAGATAAACCAGTACCTTGACGGAGAGATTACGCTTGAAAGGGCGATAGAGCTTATAAAACGCGACACAAGGCGTTTTGCAAAGCGTCAGATGACATGGCTAAGACGTGACGGTGACATTAACTGGTATCACCTGCCTGAGGATCTCGATAGGATAATGGATGCCGCTAAGGCTTTTTTCTGGAATAGCTCCTGCTAAAAGTGAGTACCGTATAGAAGCCGGTATAATCCCCCAAGTGCCTACCTTTCCAGTATCATCTTTATTGAGACGACTAAAAGGAGGATGCCAAATAGCTTCTTTAGAAGTGGATCGGAAATATAGTGGACAAGGGTTGCCCCTAGGTAGGAGCCACAAACGAAACCAAGGGCGATAAATACGGCCATATGCAGGTTGACGTTTCCCTCTCTATAGTATCTCAGAGCCGCAAAGAACACGAGAGGGGGGGTAAGAACCGCAAGAGAGGTTCCCTGTGCCTGGTGTTGAGTGAGTTGAAAGAAATAGACCATGGCGGGAACCATAACGAGCCCGCCTCCTATACCAAAAAAGCCGCTGGCGATTCCCGAAGCCAGACCTATGAGTATGGATCCGACCGCAACCATCGATAAAACCTCCGAAAAGGGTTGATTGTAGACTGGATTGCCCAGCATAACCGGTCGATTCTGGGATGTATGGTGAATGAGAACCCGCGTTTTCTACTTCACCTGTAACCCCTTGTTACTACCCGATTGCTGACCCAGTAGTTCCCTATATATCTCCTCCGCCTCGCTGGACCTCCCTAGTTTCTCAAGTGATAATCCTATATGGAGCTTGGCCTGCCTCTCATAGGGGCTTCCCCCTTTATCCACCTTCGATAGATAGTCTATGGCCTGCTGCCAGTCCCCCTTGTTGAAGTTCGATAGACCTATAATAAAGTATGCGGCATCCCTTAGCGGTTCTTCTTTCACGTCACCTCTTAAGAACTCGTTTAGAAGGCTTATTGAATCGTCGTATTTACCCATGTCGTACTTTATGGCGCCTGCATAGTAGAGGGCGATATTCGATATAGGCGCCTTTGGGTATTCCTTTTTTATGGCTAAGAACCTATCTACCGCCTCCTGGGATCTTCCCTCGTTATGGCTCTTAAGCGCCTCCTCAAACTCCGAGTTAATCTCTAGCTTTTGTCTCTCAGATGTGTTTATCAAAAGAAAAGCACCTATAATAACCGCTATAACCACACCAAGACCCACCAGGAGTTTTCTGTAGTTACGGGATAGGAAAACGATTGCATCCGAGACCGCCTCTCTAAACCTATCAGGGCTCTTTAGCTCCTTTTGAGAGATCTTTACCCTTTTTGGCATGTCGAAATTATAATTATAACCGATGAAAATACAAGTTAAATTAACGATAGATCCCGAACGTCTTCCAACCTCGATTTAAGCCGTGATCTTACTTGCGGTTTTTCCACGAGAAAGCTACAATATCCCTTAG
>CAZWVA010000095.1:0-5093 GCA_964636885.1 uncultured Spirochaetia bacterium | reverse complement strand
TCTCTGGAGGTGCTACTTTACCCTTTTTCCCCTAACACCACTTGTTCGTGCAAGGCTTAAATGGTAGAGACTCCTTTTTGCCAAAATCCCTTTTATTTGTCTAAAGGTCTGTTGAAAACCGTTATCCATATGAAATAATAAGGGTTGTTTTATTACAGAAATACGATAAGTAGCAGGGATTCTTACATACTTACGATTATGGAGGAGCGAATCATAGATGTTTCCCAAGGAGACCGATTCGACCAAAAACCCGATCTCTAATACAAGGGACCGGGTCTTTCTCGAAGGACCCCATTCCAGAACAAAAGAACTCTGGATGCTTATAAGGGCTATGTTGGAGTTTATAAGGGGTTTTCGTAAACTCCACTTTGTAGGCCCTTGCGTAACCGTATTTGGCTCGGCCCGTTTTACTGAAGGGCACCCTTACTATGAACTCGGACGGATAGTAGGGCGACGTCTCGCAGAGCTTGGATTCACAGTTATGACGGGTGGCGGCCCCGGCATCATGGAGGCGGCCAACAGGGGTGCCAAGGAGGCTGGTGGAAGATCCGTAGGGTGCAATATCATACTGCCGAAGGAGCAAAAACCCAATCCTTATCTGGACCTCTGGGTGACGTTTCATTACTTCTTCATACGTAAGGTCATGCTTTTTAAGTACTCTTATGCCTTTGTCGTGATGCCCGGTGGAGTTGGAACCATGGATGAGTTCTTCGAGGCGATAACCCTCATCCAGAATAGGAAGATATTCGATTTTCCTCTCGTCCTCATAGGTAAGGAGTACTTCCAACCCCTCATGGTTTTCCTGAAGAACATGGTGGTTGAAGGGACGGTAGATCCCTCGGATCTTAACCTCCTTCTCCTTACCGACTCCGTGGATGAGGCGATGGAGCACATTAGGATACACGCTGTGGAAAAATTCGGATTGGCAAGGCGTAAGGTTCCAAAACCCTCCGGGCTCCTCTGGGAATGAGTCCTTCCCTAGGGTTTCTTCGCATATGAGAGCGCGTAAAATGGGTTTAAACATAGCCCTGCTTATATTCGTCATAGTGACATGGGGATACTCGTGGGTCCTCATGAAAATCGGCCTTAGGTTTATGGGCCCACTGACATTTGCCACCTGGAGGTGCTTACTCGGGGGATTGGCCATGATCCCGGTTCTTTACATGAAGGGTGTTCCTTGGCCTCCAAGGGGTAGGTTGTTCGATTATGCGGCGGTGGGATTTTTTCAAACGACCGCTATGTTCGGCTTCATACTATACGGGATGAGGTTCGTTACGGCTGGAAAAACGGCGGTGCTCCTCTATACCATGCCAATATGGACGAGTTTTCTAGTCCATTTTTATCTCAAGGAGAGGCTTACCGCTCAGAGGTGGCTTGGGGTCGTGATTGGCACTGTGGGGATACTTTGCATTCTGGGATGGGACACACTGGTAAAACAGAACTTAAAGATACTCCTTGGAGAGTTTCTCGTTATTGTAGCCGCCGTCTCTTGGGCAGTTGCGAACATTTGGGTAAAAAAACGGATGATTCGAGAAGACTCCTATATGGTAAATGGACTACAGATGCTGATAGGAAGCGTGGGTCTTGCCCTCATCTCCCTTCCAACCGAGGGGCTTCTAAATGTAACCTGGACATGGCTATCCGTAGGGGTAATCCTCTTTACTGGGATCGTTGCCTCTACCATAAACTTCACCATATGGTTCTATCTGCTAAGGAAACTGGATATCCATACGGCGACGTTTTCCTCGATGCTCGTTCCGGTATTCGGACTCCTCTTTGATTGGCTACAGTTGGGAAACAGATTGGATACGGGGGTTATAATTGGAGGGATACTCATACTGGTCGGGATATATCAGATATCCAATCAGAAGTCACCCCCTCGTCCCAGGGTTTGGTCTGTGTCACGCCGTTGACTGGATCTGTCATAGGTGCTAGAATGAGAGGTGGTTTTTGGTTGAGTAAGATGTCGGAGAAGGACCCTTTATCTAAAGCGATTCGGCTTTTTCAAAAGGCATATGAGTACCAGATGAATGGCGAGTATGAGCTTGCCGTAGAGTACTACAAGCGTTCGATAGAGGCGTATCCTACGGCTGAAGCCTATACCTTCCTTGGGTGGACCTATAGCTTTCAGGGGAAACTCCACGAGGCCATAGCCGAATGCAAGAAGGCCATAGAGACCGACCCCGACTTCGGAAACCCCTATAACGACATAGGGGCATACCTAATCGAGCTTGGAAGATACGATGAGGCCATTCCCTGGCTTGAGAAGGCGATGGTTGCAAAGCGTTATGAACCCAGACACTATCCGCACTTTAACCTGGGCCGGGTCTATCTTATAAAGGGGATGGTGAAAAAGGCACTCGAGGAGTTCCAGAAGGCCTTGGAGATCTCCCCCGATTATCCCATTGCCAGAGAGGCCATCGATAGATTGAAGCTCACCTTGAATTGAACTTGACAACCCATCTACCCTTACCCATACTACCTACGCTCTAAAACCGTCACCCCGAACCTCTAGTATTTAAAGGGAGATGCTCTATGGATTTAAGCGAAGCCTTTAAAAGCACGGTTCTTATAGGTCCCGAAATCTCCTTGGTGCTCGCAGGCCTTGTCCTGATAGTGGTCGATCCTCTGATAAAGGGGAGGGGAAAGAAGGAACTCTTTTGGATAGCGATTCTCGGGCTTACGTTTGGATTCATCCTGAATCTCGGTAGGTTCGATAGAGAGGGAATCGCCTTCTCCGGTGCCCTTTCCCTAGACGGTTTTGCGGCTTATTTCAACACCATCTTTCTAATCGGGGCCTTTCTTGCCACCATTCTCTCAAGGGACTATATAGAGAAGATGGATTTAAGGGTTAACGAATACTATGCACTCATCCTCTTTTCGACCTCTGGGATGATGATACTCGGTTCTGCAAGGGAATTCATGTCCCTTTTCCTTGGCTTTGAGATCATGTCCGTTTCGGTTTATGTGCTTTCGGGTTTCAATAGAAGGTCCTTGCGCTCTGCCGAATCGGGCATAAAGTATCTCGTCTTAGGAGGGTTCTCGTCGGCGATACTCCTCTACGGGATAGCCCTTATCTACGGTGCGTCCGGGACTATATTCCTTGATGAGATCGCCTCTAGATTTAACGTGAATAACCCGCTATACGTGGTGGGTACCGCTCTTATCCTCACGGGGTTCGTGTTTAAGATCGGGGCCTTTCCCCTTCACCAATGGGTTCCAGACATATACGAGGGGGCTCCTGTAACCGTAACGGGGTTTATGTCCGTGGGTGTTAAGGCGGCGGCCTTTGCGATCCTCCTCAGGGTTTTCTTTGAGGGTTTTTCGGGGATTGAGGTGAGTTGGATGAAGGTTCTATGGATCGTTTCGGCGCTTACAATGACTGTGGGAAACCTAGCTGCCATAGTTCAGACGAGTATTAAAAGGATGCTTGCCTATTCGAGCATCGCCCACTCTGGCTATGCCCTGGTTGGCGTCGTCTCGGCGTATGGAGGGAGGGAACTCGGTCTTAGCAGTGTGCTCTACTACCTTTTCGCCTATACGTTTATGAACCTTGGGGCATTCGGGGTCTTGGCCTACCTATCAAGGGAAGGGAGGGAATGTGAGACCCTTGAGGATGTATCCGGGCTCTGGCAGAGGAAGCCACTTACAGCGATAGCCCTTGGTGTATTCATGTTCTCTCTGGCTGGAATCCCACCCACGGTCGGTTTTTTCGCAAAATACAGGGTGTTTCTCTCCGCGGTAAGGTCGGAATTTTACTGGCTTGCGGTAATCGGAATCTTAAACAGCGTTATCTCTGCCTATTACTATCTAAGGGTCCTCGTATACGCATATATGAGGGAGGAGGGAGTTGAGTTCCCCGGATTTAAGCCGGCCTCTGCCTTTGCCCTTACTGTACTTACAATAGGAACCCTTATCCTCGGAATCGTTCCATTCTATTCATGGGACCTCGCCCTAAGGGTTGCGGGGTCATTCCTTCCGGCCTTTTTGGCTAAATAGGGTAGAGCGGGGAGTCACGAAGGCTTTATCTGCGCCCGGAATCTGAAACCTTTTAATAAAGATTGAAAAATGTATAATGGAAAAGGGTCTTAAGGCTAAACCCTATTGGCCTTGTCAGGTTCGTAACGTTATTTTAAGCAAGGGCAAGGCATACATTGCCCCTACAATTGAATAAAATAAGGACGTCGGTTATTTTTGATGAAAATTTAATCTCTTGTTATATGGTATTTTCGAATCATAATATTTGGGTATAAATGCCTAAGAGAAGAAGCCGTTTAAAAGATGGATCCCAGGATTATATATTAAGAGAAGTAATAGCCGCCTTGCTCTTTACGGCAGGCGTCTTTTCCTCTCTCAGCCTCCTCTTTTACAGCTCGGAATCAGGGCTCGATGTAAAAGGAGCTATGGGAACGATAGGCGTTTTTATCTCCGATCTTCTCGGAGACACGTTTGGGATCTCGGCCTTTCTGATTCCGATCCTCATGTTCTATACGGCGGTAGTCGTTTTTACGAGTAGATTCGGAGACAGGCTCTACAGAAACGCCGTCTCGGCTTTTATACTCCTATTTGTCATACCCACGGTACTCGGCCTCGTTTTTGGAAAGAAGCCCTTCCTTGGATATTCACCTCCGGGCGGTTGGGTTGGCTCCTTTCTCTCCATAACCCTGAGGGATAGGATCGCCGGTACCGTCGGATCGTACATAGTTGTAACCATACTCCTTGTTATGAGTTTAATAATAATGTCTAATCTCACACTCTACGAGGTCATAAGCTGGAGCGGGAGATTGTTTGCTCTTATCTCGGATGGGATCACCAGTGGAGTGAAATACGCCCTTCGTACTGGGGGGAGGGCGATTGAAGGTCTATCGGATCTATTTTCGGGTCTCTCAAGGCCTGAAATAAGGGTGAGCGAGCCTTCTACTCAAAAGGTTGAAAGGTCGGCTCTGGTTTTTCTCCAGAAGGGGCCAGAACCGGAAGCAGGGGCTAAACCCCTTCCACAGATAATAGTCGAGGTGCCTAAGAGGAATACGGAGGAGAGGCCGGTGCATAAGGCATCACGGAGAACGGATTTTAAGCTCCCGCCCCTCGATCTA
>CAZWVA010000094.1:0-5239 GCA_964636885.1 uncultured Spirochaetia bacterium | reverse complement strand
TAGGAAGAGGTTTGAGCTTGAGGCAATCACCACTCTAATCTCATCTGGGTTCATGGAAGACCCCTTATCCGGGTTTATACGGCTATCTGGGTATCTGTATTCTAAATTAATTAGGGTCTTAGCACCTTGAGAGATGGTGTATGGAATCAAGGGAAGCCCACTCCTTTTCATCTAGAGTTCTCTTTCGCACATATTTTTTCGCAAGGGTCATGCCAAATAACCAGGGCTCGATTATCATGGTTCAGGCACGATAAACCATAGGAAAATCGGTCGATTAAGCCGCCTTTCTATTGGTCTATAAGCCGTGGTCTTCTACGATTAATGGTTTACTTCGTTGTCATGGTGTCAACTTTATTGACACTAATCTTATAACCGTGTTAAAATAGAATTCGGTTTATCGATCTAGATATTCGGGAAAGGGGTTATCCGTTATTAGGACTGAGTCCCTTTGGATCTGGCTCCATTCTATGGTTTAAATTAACGGGTATTTGAGGTTTCTAAATAGACGGGTTTCTCAGATGCGGGGTATGGGTAGCGAAAAACTCTCGGCGATTCTTAAAATATGCCAGAAGATGAATGCGGAGAGGGACTTACCAGCACTTTTAGACCTCCTCGCTCGAGAGGTGACGAGGATCGTGGAAGCGGATCGGGCAAGCATCTTTCTTCTAGACTGGGAGAGGCTCGAACTCTGGTCGATTGTCGCACTGGACAGCGAGCCGATCCGATTTGATGCGCGTCTTGGCCTTGCCGGTACCGCAGCGCTAACCGGTCAGACTATAAACGTGGAAGACGCTTATAAGGACCCTCGCTTTTATAAAGGGATTGACGAACAAACGGGGTATCGCACCAGGAGTCTCCTTGTCGTACCGCTTAGAAACCGGGAGGGTAAGGTCATAGGGGCCTTTCAGGTGCTTAATAAAAAGAGGGGGGTTTTTGATAAAAGAGATGAGGGCATCTTAGAGTCTCTGGCCGAGCACATATCGATTGCCATTGAAACCGCACAGTTGGTTACGGAGTTAAAACACCACCAGAAGCGGCTAATCGAAGAGAACAGGCAGTTATGGAAGGAGGTAAGAGGAAGGTTCTTCGCCCAAAACATCATCGGTCTTAGCCCAAGGATTCAAAACGTCGTAAGGTTGATTGAGCAGATAAGCGATAGTTCCGTCAACGTCTTGATTACTGGGGAAAGCGGAACGGGAAAGGAACTGGTGGCAAAGGCGATCCATTATAACAGCCTACGTGCCCGTAACCCGTTTGTCGTACTTAATTGTGCGGCGCTTCCCGAGGGTCTCGTAGAGAGTGAGTTATTTGGTATAGAGAAGGGGGTGGCAACTGGTGTGGAGGGGCGAATCGGCAAGTTTGAGGCCGCAAACGGAGGGACGTTGCTTCTAGATGAGATCGGTGACCTGAGTCTTACGGCACAGGCAAAGATACTACGCGTTTTGCAGGAGATGGTTATCGATCGAGTGGGTGGGAGAAAAACGGTCCCTGTAGATGTTCGGGTTCTGGCCGCTACGAACAAGGACCTGGAGGCGGAGATCAAAAAGGGGAATTTCAGGGAGGATCTTTACTACCGTCTAAAGGTGATACATATAGAGATGCCGGCACTCAGGGAGATTCGGGAGGATATACCACTATTGGCTAACTATTTTCTGAATAAGTACTCCCTGGAGATGAAGAAAGAACAGAAGGGTTTGACACAGGGGGCGCTTAGGTGTCTAATGGGTTATCCATGGCCTGGAAATGTAAGGGAATTGGAAAACGAAATGAAACGGCTTGTGGTTTTGATTCCTGGAAAGGTAATAACCGAGGAGGACCTACCGGAACCCCTAAGGAAGTGCGGCGGTAGTGAGGCGATGGTTACGGATCAACTACATGTCCGCCCATTAAAATTAAAAGAGGAGGTGGAGGGATTAGAGAGGCGTCTAATCCTTGAGGCGCTACAGTCCTATCGCTACAATCAACGGCAGGCGGCAAAGGCTCTTGGGCTCAGCCGCTGGGGCTTAATCAAGAAGATGAGGCGATATGGGATCAAGGCGGTTTAAAACGGTTTGTTTTTGGTTGACATGGCCTATAAGGAGGGATCTGTTCTTTGGTTTTACTACTACTTCTCTTGATTTTTTGATAAAAGTGATTCGAAATTCTTGACAATATGGGATTTTTATGCAATAAATGTAAGATTCACTTTTTAGCTCGGAGATGGTATTTAATGCCTACAATCAGTCAGTTGGTTAAGGACGGGAGGGAACAGCTAAGGAAGAAGAGTAAAGCACCGGCTTTGCAGAACTGTCCTCAAAGAAGGGGGGTTTGTGTCAGGGTGTATACTACTACCCCTAAGAAGCCCAACTCGGCTCTGAGGAAGGTTGCTCGTGTAAGGCTTACTAACGGAATCGAGATAACCGGTTACATCCCTGGGGAAGGCCACTCTCTTCAGGAACACTCGGTTGTACTTGTAAGAGGCGGCAGGGTAAAGGACCTTCCAGGTGTAAGATACCATATTGTAAGAGGCACCTTAGATGCGACTGGAGTGGAAAACAGGAGAAAGAGCCGCTCGAAGTATGGTGCCAAGAGACCCAAGTAAGTAAAAGGAAAAAACCAAAATGCCAAGAAAAGGTTCGGTTACAAAAAGACGGATACCTGTTGACCCTAGGTACGGTGATTTGATGGTCTCGAAGTTTATAAACTCGCTCATGTATGATGGGAAAAAGAGCAAGGCTGAAAGGATCCTCTATCGGGCACTCGAGACGGTGGGTGAAAAAATGGGAAAGGACCCGATTGAGGTATTTCAAACAGCGATAGAGAACGTAAAACCCGTAATCGAGGTTAGACCTCGCCGGGTAGGTGGTGCGACATATCAGGTTCCAATGGAGGTGGGTACGTTCAGGCGTTTGTCTCTAGCCATAAGGTGGATAATTAACGCCGCAAGGGCTAGACAAGGGAAATCAATGGAGGAGAAACTCGCAGCCGAGATCATGGAGGCGGCCCAAGGACGGGGAGGAGCCATTAAGAAGAAGGAAGATACGCATAAGATGGCTGAAGCCAATAGGGCTTTTGCCCATTATAGGTGGTAGTATTGGGAGGGAGTTGATTTGAGTGAAGCTATATCCATGGAAAAGATCAGGAATATAGGGATAATCGCCCATATAGATGCCGGAAAGACTACGACTACAGAGCGCATCCTATTCTACACCGGTCTTACCTATAAAATAGGTGAGGTTCATGAGGGAACCGCTACTATGGACTGGATGGAGCAGGAGAGGGAGAGGGGAATCACCATTACCGCGGCTACCACAACCTGTTTCTGGCGTGATCACAGGATAAACATCATCGATACACCGGGACACGTGGATTTTACTATTGAGGTTGAGAGGTCGTTAAAGGTTCTCGACGGTGCCGTTGTGGTCTTTGATAGTGTAGGTGGGGTTGAGCCACAATCCGAAACGGTATGGCGTCAAGCCGACCGTTATGGGGTTCCTCGAATAGCCTTCGTTAATAAGATGGATCGAGTAGGGGCCGATTTCTTTAGGGTCGTTGAGCAGATAAAGAATAGGTTAAATGCCAATCCGGTTTTTATCCATATCCCGTGGTTTCAGGGTGATGAATTTAAAGGGATGGTGGATCTTGTAAGGATGAAGCTAGCGGTATGGGATGACGATTCTCTGGGGTCCAAGTACGAACTCATAGAGATTCCAGACGACATGATGGACAGGGCGACATCGGGAAGAGAGAGACTGATTGAGGCCGTTGCCGATGTGGATGAAGAGATAATGGAAAATTACCTTAACGGGAATCCGATCTCGGAGGAGCAGATCAGGAGGGCTTTGAGAAAGGCAACCATTGAGATAAAGCTGATTCCTGTACTATGCGGCTCCGCCTTTAAGAATAAAGGCGTTCAACTCCTCCTCGATGCGGTTGTGGATTACCTTCCTTCTCCACTGGATCTGCCTCCTATAAAGGGGATAAATCCGAATACGGGTATGGAGGAGTTTCGATATCCGAAAGAGACGGAGCCCTTTTCTGCACTCGCTTTTAAAATAATGACGGATCCCTTCGTCGGTCAGCTTACATACCTAAGGGTTTATTCTGGAAAACTCAACTCAGGAAGCACCGTTTACAATTCGACCAAGTCTACGAGAGAGAGAATCGGAAGGCTTCTCAGAATGCACGCGAATAAACGTGAAGAGATAAAGGAGATAAATGCCGGAGACATCGCCGCTGTAGTCGGTCTTAAGAACACGATCACAGGCGATACTCTATGTGACGAGAATAAACCCATAATCCTTGAAAGCCTGATGTTTCCTGAGCCCGTTATCTCTATCGCGATTGAACCTAAGACAAAGGCCGATCAGGAGAAGCTCGGTATCTCGCTTAATAAACTGGCTCTTGAGGATCCTTCGTTTAAGGTCCGATACGATGAAGAGACCGGGCAAACGCTTATTTCCGGTATGGGAGAACTCCACCTGGAGATAATCGTGGACCGTCTAAAGCGTGAGTTTAAGGTGGATGCGAATGTCGGAAGGCCTCAGGTGGCTTATAAGGAGACGATAACGACATCTGCTCAAGCGGAAGGGAAGTTCATTCGTCAGACCGGAGGACGCGGTCAGTACGGTCACGTAAAGATCAAGGTGGAGCCTCGGGAAAGGGGAAGCGGTTTTGAGTTCGTAGATGAGATTAAAGGAGGAGTGATTCCGAGGGAATTCATCCCGGCCGTGGAGAAGGGGATAAAAGAGGCGATGGAAACTGGAGTCGTTGCGGGTTATCCTGTTGTTGATGTTTGCGTGAGGTTATACGACGGCTCCTATCATGAGGTGGATTCTTCAGAACTCGCATTCAAAATCGCAGCATCCATGGCGTTTAAGGATGCCGTAAGGCGGGCCGCACCGGTTATACTCGAGCCAATTATGAAGGTAGAGGTTGTAGTGCCCGAAGATTTTATGGGGGTTGTAATAGGCGATCTCAGCTCGAGAAGAGGCAGGATTATAGGTACGGAACTCCGAGGTGGTATGCAGGCTATAAGGGCGGAGGTGCCGCTTGCCGAGATGTTTGGGTATGCTACGAACCTGAGGTCTTTAACTGAAGGGCGGGGCTCTTTCACGATGGAATTTTCACATTACGCCGAAGTACCCGAAATGCTCTCTCAGGGTATTAAGGCCAAGGTGAGGGGTGTTTAGATACACTAGTCAGTTAAGGAGGTAAGGGATAATGTCGAAGCAGAAGTTTGAGAGGGGGAAGCCGCATT
>CAZWVA010000093.1:0-5517 GCA_964636885.1 uncultured Spirochaetia bacterium | reverse complement strand
TTGAGCGCGTAGCTCAGGGGGAGAGCGCTTGCTTGACGCGCAAGAGGTCGCAGGTTCAAATCCTGCCGCGCTCACCATAGAATTCTATAAATGGGTATGGATGAAGTAGAGATAAGGCTTCCGAACGGAGCAACAAGGACCTTTCCGAAGGGAACATCTGTCGGCGAAGTGTTTAGATCCCTTGGAATCGGAAACGGTGTGATCGGTGCAAAAGTAAACGGAAGGCTCGTGGATTTCTGGTTTGAGCTGGATTCGGACTCTACGGTTGAACCGGTCTCTTTGGATTCCCCAGCAGGGCTTGATCTCATAAGGCACACAGCCGCCCACGTCATGGCGGAGGCGGTTCAGGGTCTCTTCCCGGAGGCCAAGGTCACAATAGGCCCGGTTATCGAGAATGGGTTCTACTACGACTTCGATTTTCCACGCGGGTTTATACCTGAGGACCTAGAGAGGATAGAGGCAAGGATGAAGGAGATCATAGAGGCGGATAAACCCCTTATCAGAAGGAAGGTATCGAGGGAAGAGGCCTTAAGGACCTTTAAGGAGACGGGAGAGACATACAAGGTAGAGATAATAAACGATCTCCCTCCTGATGCAGAGATCACGATATACGAACAGAACGGCTGGTATGACCTGTGTAGGGGTCCTCACGCCCCATCAACTGGCTTCGTAAAGGCGTTTAAACTCCTCAGCATTGCCGGAGCGTATTGGCGTGGGGACGAGAGGAATCCGATGCTTCAGAGGATATATGGAACCGCTTTTTCAAACAGGAAGGACCTGGAAGAGTATCTTGCAAAGCTCGAAGAGGCCAAAAGACGTGACCATAGAAGGCTTGGAAGGGAACTCGACCTATTTAGTATCCAAGACGATATCGGACCGGGGCTAGTGCTCTGGCATCCAAAGGGGGCAAGGGTGAGGAGAATCATCGAGGACCTCTGGCGCAATGAGCACGAACGCCGTGGATACGACATTCTATTTACCCCTCACATCGCCAAACTCGACCTGTGGCATACGAGCGGTCACCTTGATTTCTACCGCGAGAACATGTATTCCCCGATGGAGGTGGAAAACATCGCCTATCAGATAAAGCCCATGACCTGCCCGTTTCACATCATGATCTACAAATCCGGGGTGAGAAGCTATAAAGACCTGCCTCTTCGCTGGGCCGAAATAGGGACCGTTTATAGATACGAACGCTCAGGGGTTCTTCACGGACTCCTTAGGGTAAGAGGGTTTTCTCAGGACGACGCACACATATTCTGCAGACCAGACCAGATAGAAGAGGAAGTAAGAGGGGTACTCGATTTAACGGTATTCTTCCTTAAGACCTTCGGCTTCGACGATTACGAGGTCTATCTCTCCACACGTCCCGAAAGATTCGTGGGAAGCGAAGAGAACTGGGAGAGAGCCACAGAGGCCCTTCAAAACGCCCTTAGGGCCAAAGGGCTGAATTACGAGGTGGATGAAGGCGGAGGCGCATTCTACGGTCCAAAGATAGACCTAAAGATAAAGGACGTTCTCGGTAGAGCTTGGCAATGCTCTACGGTTCAGGTAGATTTTAATCTCCCTGAAAGATTCGAGATGAATTTTGTGGGAGACGACAACAAACGCCATACACCGATTATGATACACAGGGCGATATTCGGCTCTTTTGAGAGGTTTTTTGGAATCTTAATAGAGCATTATGGCGGGGCTTTTCCACTATGGCTAAGCCCGGTTCAGGTCCGTGTCGCCACTATCGGGGAGGAACAGATTCCCTATGCGGAAGGCGTATACGAGGCTCTAAGGAAAAACAACCTTAGAGCAGAAAAGGACTTTAGAAACGAAAAGCTCGGATTCAAGGTGAGGGAGGCACAGATCGAAAAGGTCCCCTACCTTCTAGTCGTAGGCAATAAAGAGGCCGAGACCGGAACGGTATCACCGAGAAGGCACGGTGGAAAAAACCTTCCTCCAATGACGGTTGAGGGATTTTTGAACCTGATTGAAAGGGAAAACGACCCGTACAGGTGGAGGGAAGGAGAAGAATACAAGTAAAGGAAAGGTGCAAGAGTCATATCTAAGGAACCCGAAGTTCGTATAAATCAAAGAATAAGGGCAAAAGAAGTGAGGGTCGTAACAGCGGATGGAAAGCAGGTGGGGATACTACCGATTTATGAGGCTCTGAGGATGGCAGAAGAGCAAGGGGTTGATCTGGTCGAGGTCGCACCAAACGCCAATCCGCCCGTATGCAGGCTTATGGATTACGGCAAGTATAAGTACGAGCTAAAGAAACAGGCTGGAGCCAAGAAACAGAAGGCACAGTCAATAAAAGAGGTCAAGTTCCGTCCGAATATAGGCGAACACGACCTCGACGTTAAGATAAACCACATCAGGGGATTCTTGCAGGATGGGGACAAGGTTAAGATAAGGATATTCTTTAGAGGGAGAGAGATCACTCATTTCGAGATCGGGATGGGGCTTGCCGATAAGATAATAGGAAGGGTATCCGATGTGGGAGCGGTTGACTCCCCTCCAAAGCTAGAAGGGAAGAACCTGATAATGGTCATCTCACCAAAGAAAAAATCCTAGAGGCAAGGAAACCGTATGGCAAAAATAAAGGTAAAAACGAATAGGAGCGCCGCCAAGAGATTCAAGGTCACGGCAACCGGAAAGATAAAGAGGTGGCATGGCGGGAAGAGCCATTCAAACGAGAAAAAGGGTAGGAAGAGGATGAGAAGACTCGGTTCTGCCGATTATGTTGAGGGGGTAGAGGCAAAAAGAATAAGAAAATACGTGCCTTATCTTTAAAATAGGATGCAAGATCGATACGTATCGTGTATAATGGCTAAACGGTGTATGCGGCCTGCTGACCTGAGACTGGAGGAGAAGAAGTCATGAGAATAAAAAGAGGAGTCGCTTCAAGAAAAAGAAAAAAGAGGCTTTTTAAACTCGCCAAAGGCTACTGGGGAAGGAGGAGAACGAACCTTAGAAGGGTAAAAGAGACCATACTCCGCGCCCTTTCCTATTCCTATAGGGATAGACGTCAGAGAAAGCGCGACTTTAGGAGGCTATGGATCACAAGGATAAATGCGGCTGTAAGACCATACGGGCTCTCTTACAGCGGGTTTATGGGGGCTCTTAAAAAAGCGGGTATAGAGATTGACAGAAAGAACCTAGCCGATATGGCGGTAAGGGAACCCGAAAGCTTCAGGGCGGTTGTGGATACCGCCAAGGCGAGCCTAAATTAAGCGATCGCCTCCTATCCCTATCATCACCGTAATAACGGGACCAAGCCGATGGGATTTATAAATCGATTCGGGTCTCTTTAGACCCCATGCGGATCGTATTCAAGTGGACATCCCTCGCATAGAGGGCTCCTCCTACAGTGCTCTTTCCCTAGTTTTACAAGCAGGGCGTGATACTCGTTAAATAACCGTGCATCCTCGGGAAACGAATCCATAAAGAGCTCCTGTATTTCCCCGTAACCGGCCTCTTCGGGAATCAGGCCATGTCTTGAAAGGACCCTATAAGTATAGGAATCCACGACGAATACGGGCTTATTCCCTGCATAAAGCATTATGCTATCGGCCGTTTCGGGGCCGATTCCCTTTATACCCAGAAGCCCCTCCCTGAGCTTCTCTTTGTCCTCTTCAAACATCCTCCTGATGTCACCGCCATAGTCTTCAATTATGAACCTAACGAGGTTCTTGATTTTCACCGCCTTTTGATTGAAATACCCGGATGGACGTATGAGGTTGGCAAGAGAGTGGAGCGGAATCGAGGCCAGTTTCTCTATCGAGATTAGACCCTCTCTTTTAAGGTTTTCTAGGGCCCTCTCGACGTTTTTCCATGCGGTATTCTGCGTGAGTATGGCCCCAAGCATACATTCAAGCTCGTTGCTTGCAGGCCACCATCCCTGAGGGCCGTAGCGCTTGTATAGGGCATTATAGAATTCCCTAATCCGTTTTGATCTACTCATCTGGGTTTTGGAATATAATACAAGGACACACAGCAAAAGCCAGATTCAGGTAGTATAAAATAGTAGCATATTAACCGATTAGGGAAAAGAGGAAACCACCGGTTATTGACAACCTTATATTCTGATGTTAACTCATAAACAAGAATGAATCGCACCGCATTATACGGAGTTCACAGGCAGATGGGAGCGAAGATGGTAGAGTTTGCCGGCTGGGAGATGCCCGTGGAATACTCTGGGATAAGGGAGGAGCATATTGCAGTAAGAAACCGGGCTGGTCTCTTCGACATAAGTCATATGGGCGAGATTGAGATCCGGGGCAGGAATGCAGTTACCTTTTGCCAGCGGATTACGACAAACGATGTGAGCAAACTGGAGGGATTCCAGGCTCAGTATACCCTCTTTTGCAATCACCGAGGCGGTGTGGTGGACGATGTGATCGTATATAGATTCTCGGATGAATGCCTCCTCATATGTGTAAACGCGGTAAATACCGAAAAGGACTACGAATGGGTTAAAGGACTGAGAAACGGTTTCGATGTGGAGATATTCAACAGGAGTCCTGAGTTCTCCCAACTCGCACTCCAAGGTCCGAACTCACAGGGTATATTAAACGAGGTTCTTGGAAGTGGATTCGGTATGCTAAAGAGGTTCTGCTTTCAACTGACGAGCTGGAACGGGGTTGAGATCACAGTATCAAGGACGGGATATACGGGAGAAGACGGTTTTGAGATCTTCCTCCCATGGAATAGCGCTCCTCGTCTTTGGAACGAGATCCTCGAGAAGGGAAAGCCCTACGGTATACAACCCTGTGGACTCGGCGCGAGGGATACCCTTAGGATCGAGATGGGCTATCCGCTTTATGGACATGAGATCGATGAGGATACCAACCCGCTTGAAGCCGGCCTAGGAAGGTTTATAAAGATAGACAAAGGGGATTTTATCGGGAAGGAAGCGCTTCTTAAAACCATGGAGGAGGGACCCAAGAGAAGACTCGTGGGGTTTGAGATGATAGAGCGTGGAATCCCAAGGCAGGGCTACCCTATATTGAAAGGCGACGTTATACTCGGTACTGTTACAAGCGGCACTCTATCCCCCAGCCTAGAAAAGCCCATCGGAATGGGCTACCTAAGAACCGATATAGAGTCAGGTAACGAGGTTGAAATCGAGATTAGAAAAAACCGAAGGAAGGCTAAAATCGTTTCGATTCCCTTTATAAAAAAGCACTAAAAGGAGAGTATACGATATGCTAGAGACTCCAGAGGACCTTAAGTACACAAAAGAACACGAATGGGCGAGACTGGAGGAGGGTCTAGTCGTAATCGGCATTACCAGTTACGCCCAAGACGCCCTCGGAGAAATCGTTTACGTTGAGCTTCCAAGCGAAGGGGATGAGATTACCAAGGGAGACCCCTTTGGTGGAGTGGAGTCCACCAAATCGGTTTCGGACCTCTACGCCCCCTTAAGCGGCGAGGTAGTCGAGGTAAATGAGGCCCTACTCGATTCTCCCGAAACCATAAATGAAGACCCATACGGTGCGGGATGGATGATAAAGGTAAGAC
>CAZWVA010000092.1:0-5603 GCA_964636885.1 uncultured Spirochaetia bacterium | reverse complement strand
ATACGGATACGCCAGGGGAAACGAGGTCATACAGGCCACGGCTAAGATAATAGAAGCGGCGGTCGCCAAACATGGTGCGAGCGAAGACTTTATAGGGCATATAGGGGGGGACGACTTTCTTGTAGTTACCACACCTGAGAGGTACGAGGCTATCTGTAGTTCCACCATCGAGATGTTTGATAATAAGATCCCCCATCTTTACGATCCTGAGGACAGGGAAAGGGGTTACCTCATAGGGGTGACGCGTCAAGGGCAGGAGGTATCGTTTCCAATAATAAGTCTTTCGATCGCCGTCGTTACAAACCAGAAGCGCGAACTCAAAAGCCACCTAGAGATCGGAGAGATAGCCGCCGAGCTAAAGAACTACGCTAAATCCATCTCGGGCAGTAAATACGTAGTAGACAGGCGCGGGGGATAGTTAGAGGGAAGACATGATTGAAACAAAGAGCCATAGGATACTTATCCCAAATAGTATATTCGAGTTTTTTGTATTACTCTTTACCGTATTTGCCATATCCGGTTGTGCAGCCGGATATAAAACCGAAAGGGATGGACTCTTCTACCCGGTTTCAAACCCGGATGACTTTCCAGAAGAGATCACCAGGCTGGAGAATATAGGGAGGTACCATCCCGATTCATCAATCCGGGCAAAGGCCCATCTTCGGCTTGCCATGCTCCACTTAAGCCATAAAAACCCAAATCCAGACTACCGAAAGGCCCTCGAAGAGCTCAAGATATACGTATCAATGGATACGGATGGGGATAAATCGGATGAAGCCCAAAGCCTGATCGTACTCCTAAAGAAACTCGAAAAGGCCCAAAAGGAAAACGAGGAAAGAAAAAGGGTCATTAGAGTCCTTACCAGAGAAAACAGCATTCTAGCCGAAGAAAACCAAAAGATGAAAGAGACCATAAAGGAGATGAAATCCCTGGATATGCAACTAGAAGAGAAGAGGAAGCGGGTCAAATAGGGCAATAACAAACTGAAAGAGGGGAACCGTAGGACGCATTTTTCGAGTCCTGGAAAGCACGAGAAGCCCCTTACTCAAAGATAAGGAGGGTTAAAGACTTGTTAAAAAAACCATGGGGTGGGAGATTCAAAAAGAAGACCCACAAGGTGGCTGAGAGATTCTCAGCTTCAATCTATATCGATAAGAGACTCTACGTGGAAGACATAAAGGGAAGCATCGCACATGCAAGGATGCTAGGGGAGACGGGGATCATAACAAAGGCCGAATCGGAGAAGATAGTAAAGGGACTCGAGGGGATAAGGAGGGAAATAGAGGCCGGGGATTTTCCCTTTAGGGAGGAGCTCGAGGATATACACCTAAACATCGAAAGACGGCTCATAGAGAAGATAGGAGACGTTGGGGGCAAGCTCCACACCGCAAGGAGTAGAAACGACCAGATCGCACTCGATGAGCGCCTCTACCTTAGGGGTAGGATCAGCGAGATCCTCTCTCTCATAAAGGGACTGGCAGAGGACCTTATAGACCTCTCAGAGAGGAGCATCGACATCGTCATGCCTCTCTACACCCACCTTCAAAGGGCGCAACCCGTTCTCCTCTCCCACCACCTGCTCGCCTACTTTGAGATGTTAAAACGGGATAGAGAACGCTACCTTGACTGTCTTAAAAGGGTAAACGTCATGCCGCTTGGAGCAGGGGCCGGAGCTGGAACGTCCTTTCCCATAAATAGAGACCTCGTCGCAAAGCTCCTCGATTTTCCATATGTCACAAAAAACAGCATCGATACGGTAAGCGACAGAGATTTTATTATTGAATTCATCTCTACCTCGGCGATGCTCATGATGCACTTGAGCAGGCTCTCCGAAGAACTCGTTCTATGGTCAAGCAAGGAATTCGACTTTGTTGACATGGGAGACGAATTCACCACGGGCTCAAGCATAATGCCCCAAAAAAGAAACCCGGATATAGCCGAACTCATACGTGGAAAGGCAGGGAGGGTCTACGGAAACCTCATCTCGATTCTAACCACCATGAAGGGGCTCCCCCTCTCCTACAATAGGGACATGCAGGAGGACAAGGAACCCATGTTCAGCACCGTAGACACGGTGACATCCACACTCGAGGTGCTCGGAGAGATGATAAAGAACCTGAGATTCAAGCCCGAGAATATGAAGAGGGCACTCGGCAACGGTTTTATCACGGCAACGGATCTTGCCGACTACCTGGCAAGGAAGGGAATGCCCTTTAGAGAGGCACACGAGATTACGGGAAGGATAGTCGCATACGCCGAAAGGAAGGGGAAGGAACTACTCGGGCTAACCATAGAGGAGATGCAGATGTTCTCAAGGCTGTTTGAGAAGGACGTGTTCGAATTTATCACGGTTAATGGCTCGATCTCAAGCAGGAAATCCTACGGCGGAACGGCAAGGGAAAACGTCCTAAAGATGATAGAAGAGGGTAAGAGAGAAATAGGAAGGTGGTAACCCAATTAGACTATCCGTAGAGTTCCTCGATGCGCTTTGAGGCATCGCCATCCATCTCAACCGTAGAGGAGATCTCCCTGTAGAACCTCTCGTCATACTCC
Source organism: uncultured Spirochaetia bacterium (assembly GCA_964636885.1). Lineage (GTDB taxonomy): Bacteria > Desulfobacterota_D > UBA1144 > Nemesobacterales > CSP1-2 > CAZWVA01. The sequence goes on along the minus strand of CAZWVA010000092.1, from coordinate 3,050 downwards.
CTCGTTTTTACAACAACTGGCATCGGCACAGCGTGGCCGAGGATCAGGGCCTGCTGCCTAGTGTCTAGGCTCGCAAGAACGGACCTAAGCCCGGAGGTATTACTCACCCCGGTAAGGACCGACTGTATGTCCTTCTCGTCGTTTAGAAGGGCGGTTATCCTCGTTCCTATCTGCGAGATCACCTCGTCGTCGATACCAGACGGCCTCTGGTCGACTATCATCATGGTGACGGAGTACTTCCTGAGCTCCCTCGCTATCGTTCCAAAGATCGTCTGCTTCGCCGCCTGTGGGTTTAAAAACTTGTGCGCCTCTTCAATCGTGATCATAAGCTGTCTGGGCTTATGGGCCGGATCACGCGTTGCCAGGTAGCCCTCGGTTTTCTCGATATAGTAGTCGTGGATCCTCCTAGATATGATATTGGCAACGAGGAGATAGGAAAGTGCGCTATTCCTCTTCCCGAACTCGAGCACTATGTTTATCCCGCGTCCCAGGTATTCGATGATCTTTTTTATTGTCCCTTCCCCGCGGCGATTGTCGTCCACTATGAAGGGGAGGTTCTTAAGCCTCACGAGCTTCCTATAGAGCGCAGAGAGGGAGGATTGATGCGCTCCAAGTTCCTTTGCGATCTCTGGTAGGTCTTCCTGATTCCAGGTGAGGAGCTCGGAGAGCCACCTATCACCATACCTCCTGTATATCGCGTATGCGGATTCGATTGCGGTTGTGTGGAGTTGAAGCTCGTCCTGAAGAAGGGCAATGTCTTCTATTTCTATCTGGTCTAGGGATATGTAGACCTCTACATCGGGTTTTGCCCCGCGACGCCTCGTGGACTGGGGATCTAGGGAAAAAATGGAAACCCTTTCGGGGAAGAGTTGCTTGAGCCCCTTTACGAAATCGCCGGTGTCCTCCCTTTTTGAATCCCAGCCGTATTCGTTATGCATATCGAATATGAGGTTTACAGCCTTTTCGTATTTTATGATCCCGGCAAGCATAACCCTCATTAGGAACGTTTTACCCGTTCCGCTCTTTCCGAATATCCCGTTACTCCTCTCGACGAACCTGTCTAGGTTTATGCAAACCGGCGTATCCATATCGAGAGGGGAGCCTATGTTAAAGAACCTCCCGCTCCTGTCCTCACGCCCGAATACCAGAGCCACATCCTCATCGGTGGCCTCTGAAACAATCGCAAAATGCGGGGGTATAGTCTTTACTGGCTTTGGTTCCTTGTCCTCCCTGGTAAGCATGAGCATGGGTTTCAGCTCTACTGTGGCGTATGTGCTCGTTCCGGATAGTACACGCCTTAGCACATCGTCCTCTTTTGACGGAGGATTTATGAGTATGTTTGGGGAAGAGGAATCGAGTCTTACATCCGTTATAAGGGAAAAGAACCTATGAAGGAGGCCGAAGATAACAACGAATTTGCCTGTCTTTACCTCCTCTATGCTCCTTTCGGGGCTGAGTTTCATCTGAAGCCCCTCAACCAAGGAACCACCGGTTATAAGACCAAGCTCCCTTCTGTCTTCTGCCATCGTTCCTATTGAGGATAGCAAAGCGGGAGGAAAGATGCAAGGAGGGCGAATGTCGAAAAATCAAGATGTATCATAAGAGGGTCAGACCCTAACGTTATAGATAGGCCGATAAGGCGTCTTCAAGTTTTGACCCAACATAGATAAATTCCGAGGATCAAAAATCCGTCCCCAATATTGATTTCATCCGTTCATGTGCTAAATTAACATGGGAATCAAAAACGGCCCCTTCGTCTAGCCCGGCCTAGGACGTTGCCCTCTCAAGGCAGAAACACGGGTTCGAATCCCGTAGGGGCCGCCAGTAATTTCAGGGAGTTACGACGCAACCCTGATTCCCTGTTCCTTCCTTGTCAGTGAAATTGTCAGTGACTGAATCAGAAATCTGAGCTAAAAGGTCGGTTGCCCTCTTAACGCTCTCCTCCGGGTGGACATACCTTTCGGTCATCCTGGTAGAGGTATGACCCAATAGAGCCGATATGGTTTGAATAGGGATCCCGGATTCTCCCAGCCTGGTTCCGGCTGTATGTCTCAAGTCGTGGAACCGCAGGTTAGGGATACCGGCCCTCTTGCAGGCCTCCCTAAAAGAACGCCTTAACCTTCCCAGAAGGGAGTAGTAGGACTTCCGGGGTACGACAAACTCGCTTCCTCCGGCCTCAAGTCTACGTTCTGCAAACTTGAGGAGTTCTCTTTTAACTACCGGATTAACAGGCACCCTCCTTAACCTTCTGGTCTTTGTGTGCGTCTGGGGAAGGGTGATACAGTTCTCCCGGAGATCTACCCAGTCCCACCTGAGAGCCAGGATTTCCCCTAGCCTCATGCCGGTATTTAACGCTATAACGACTATCCCTCTAAACGGCTCCGGGATTTGGGAAAGGAGCCTCCCTTCCTCATCGACCGATAGGACGCGCTCCACCCTGTCGTAAACCTCCGGCATACCGGCCCTTGAGATGGGATTTTCGTTGAAAAAACGTTTCCACTTCCTAGCCTGATTGAACAGGTGACGGATTACGGTTAACTCCCTGGCCAGAGTTCCCGGCTTTGCCCCTTCCAGGAGGCGCCTCTGCTTGTAAACATCTATGTCCTCCGGGGCAATCTCTTTAAGCCTCTTATCGCCAAAGAACCTTGAGAAGTGGCTAACCGCATACCATGATCTCTCCCATGACCGGATCTGCTTCACGTCCCGTTGATAGGCTAAGTATTCCTCCGCAAACTCCCTTAAAGTGGGGATCCGGGTATCCAGCAAGTCATATTCACCCAGCTTAATCTTCTGCTCTATCCTCCGTAGTACTTCTCTGGCAACCGTCTTAGTGATTACACCCTTTTTGCCAAGGGTCTTACGCCTAACCTTGCCGTTAACCCTGTATTCTCCAACCCATGAGTCCCCTCTTAGAAATACACTTCCCATAACCGTTTACCTCCCTTTCTTAAGTTTTTGTTTCTTCCTAAGCTCTCTAATAGGGTCTATCTCTTTTTTCTCCTTGCCTACATACACACAACGGGTTTTACCTCCGTAGGTGAAGTAGGCAT
>CAZWVA010000091.1:0-6141 GCA_964636885.1 uncultured Spirochaetia bacterium | reverse complement strand
CTTTTGAGAATTGTTTAAAGACAAAAGAGACGACACCCTTGGAACCGGGGGCCGTGGAATTCAAATTCTACGCGCCTGACATCGGGCTCATACAGGACGGGGAGTTGAAACTGGTGGACTTCTCCGAAGGGGATGTGGATTAATACCGGGAGATAACATACACAACCAGAGTCCTGAAATGGCCTTTTCTTCGAGAACGATAGTACTAAAGTCGTAGAAAATCCCTGAGCCGAAAATACTCCCAAAATCTTATTTGAATTCTATTTGCCTTTATATAGAGTTGGTCTATTAAAGAAGATGTGCCGAGGAATCTAGAAGCAAATCCCATCATGAGAAAGGGATTCACTAGAGGATGGGGGATAGCTGTTTTTGAGAGGTGTGCCATGAATATACTGGAGATTTATCAAAAGTCGGTCTACGTGGTTACATACCTCAATAGCCATCCAGGGGGCGGAGTTACCGGCCCTGGGGTCGGTCTCGATGAGATAGCTCGATCCCTCAGATTGAGGAGGAGGGACATCTATCCGGTAATCGATTACCTACTTAAAGAGGGATATATAGTAAGATCCCATGGGAGTAACGATGTCGTCTTTAGGCTGACCTATAAGGCATTAACTATACTGTAGGACGCTTGGTTTTCACGGCCTTACCTTATGGCGTTAATAGGCTTAGGCGTCTGTCCTCTTGCATTAATCTCTCTCCATTCGATTAGAGGCTTCTATAGAGTCCTGATCCATCATTGCAACCGGATCGGCGTTTCGTTGGTTTAATAGAGCAAAACTGTATTTTAGGAGGTTTTTAAATGACAAGAGTCTTATCGTTATCCGTCGTTACCCTTCTTGTTTTTTCCTTCGTTGTCTACGGGTTTCCCGGAAAGTACTATGGGAAGCACGGATGGTGGAGTGATTCTGAGATCTTAGAGAAGCTCAAACTTACAGACCAACAGAAAAGCAAGATAGACGAGATCGCTTCGGCCAATAAGGAAAAGATCGAGAAGCTTCGCGCTCAGGTTAAGACTGAATATGAGGCGTTTAGAGGGGTTATGAAGGATCCGAATTCAACAAGGGATCAGATTCTATCCAAGTTTAATCAGATGGGAAGGACACAGGGGGAATTGAGAAGGGCTGAGTTTGAGATGGCACTCGACATGAGAGACGTTCTTACACCGGAGCAGAGGACTACGCTATACGGGATGAAGGAGAAGCGTATGGAACGTTATAAAAAAGATAGGGAAGATAGGTAAGGGGAGTGGTAAAAGAGGCGGCCAGATACGGGGTGCCTGCCTATTCTATACTAAAATCGTATTCTATTGGGATGTATCATTATATGCTAATTTTTTCAAGAATTGCAGATAATTAAAAAAAATGATCTTATTTTTGTCTTAAGTGTATATTATGTATCGCTTTAATAATATATCATAACTAACTACAAGTCATCTCAAAAATCTGTCATTTGTCATTCTGAGGGAGCCCCACGGCTTTGCTCAGGGTAAACTCCGCGACCGAAGAATCTCAACATGTGCATTGCAAGAAAGAGATGCTTCACGGAGTTTACCCTATATTCGTTGGTTTGATGTGATAAAACTATCGATCAATCTCTCGACCGCAAGCTTAACCCTTTTTCTCTTTACACCCTCCGGGATGTCGAAGCTAGGCAGGGCCTTTAGAGCTCCTCTCCAGATCAAGACCCTGGTTTCTGCGTCTATAGCATCTATAATCAGAGTACCCCTTTCATATTCCTCTTTTTTTCTAAGATCGTTTTCCGATTGACTCGATGTAATACCGTATGCTCTGTCTATGTCTCTATTGCTTAGCGTGTTCTTTGTTACCAGCGTGTAGCCGATTAATAGATCATGGTTAATCGTCTTTACACCCAAGACGATCATATCTTCTCTCCTTTCATCCGGGTGTCTAAAACCGATATTTATGTTCCTAAACGTTTTTACGCTTTTTGCTGGGAGGGTATCGTGAATGACAAAGACGCTCGTTGGCCCCCAGTACCCCTCCTTGGCCCCCTTTGTCCCAAGGTAGCCGATCTTGATCTTTAAGTCCCTGACATCCTTATTGCCTCTATTTTCTAGTGTGACCTCCTTTAAAAGTCCGGTTGCTCCGAAGTTGGCTCCGTCCCACGTCCAGTTCTTAACGAGGATGAGGTCTTCTGGTCGGATGTATGTTCCCTTGCCGGTGATTATCGTTTTACCGGAATAGATAGACCCGTTATACGTGTAACCGTGGGCGGTTAACGATCCACTTATGGTCTCCTGGATCGCCTTCTGCAAGGGAATGTCCTTTTGGTTCACAGCTAAGCTCTCAAGGTAGTAGGAGTTAATCGATTCCGGTAGCCATGCGAAGTTCACGGGAGATTGAATAATGACATTGGGATTCCTGATTGAAACGATCTCGGGTTCTTCCTCGGGATTTGACTGGATACCGTGACTGCATCCTAGGGCGGTAAGAAGGATAGCGATTAGGAGCAGATGGATCAGAGGGTCTCCTTGGTTTTCTACTGCGATTATAGATGACATTTCCATTCCTCCATTGTCGTGGGGGATGAGATACGGTAGAATTCTATCACAATTATTATACGTAAAAGCGCAAGAAATCTGGTTTTATAGCTTTAGTCAATGTAACTTACTGTAATCATTGTGAAATAATATCCATAATCGGGTTCAATGGTATACCAGTGGACTTTTAATACGTGCTTAGCAATTCGACTATCAGAAACTAATTGGGTATAATCTGAAACCCAGTCACTTAAAGTTTTGGGAAATACTCAGATGAAAACATGAAGGAGATGCGGTAATGAGTACAGTTCGCAAAACAGAGAACCAATACATCACCGACCTCCCCGGGCCTAGGAGGTTAAGAATCCGAGACAACCTGGAGGGGCTGTATCCCGATATATATACACCGGAAGCCTTAGCCGCTCTGGAATACATGGCCAGATTTAACAGGGAACAGAAAGCCCTTATGGCAAAAAGGATCGAGAGAAGAGCGGAAAGGGCTCGGAACAAAGAGAGGATAACATTCCTTGACCCCAGTGACTATATACCGCGGACAAACATAAAGGTACAGGACGCTAGGGATGGGAAGTTTATCGGCTCGGAGATTCCAAAGGATCTAAGGAGGCAGTGGATTCAGGGAACGGGTCCTGGAGCGAAACCGAATTCTCCGATTGAGAAAAGCATAAGGAACGTCGCCTATGCACTGCTCTCCGGTGCCGATGGCTGGATGTTTGACGGAGAGGACGCCCTTGGTCAGATAACAACGATGTCACTCGACAACCAGAGGAACCTCAAGCTGGCCTTCCGAAAAGATCCGATCTTTTTAAAAGCCGCCGAGCAGGTTGCAAAGGAGATGAACGAGTGGGCACTTGGTTTTTTCGGCAGGAAGATAATCGATGATTGGGAAAAGCAGCTAGATTTTACAACGAAGATCTTCCGTGTTAGGGGGCTGCATCTGGACGACCGACACATCCGTGATGAAGATGGGCTTGCGTTGTCTGCTTCGATCGTTGATCTTGTCCTCTATGTCGTAAACAACTACAGGCAACTCCAAGATGAGGGCTCTTCCATCGTTTTATATCTACCTAAGATTCAGACCGCCGAGGAGGCGGCCTTTTGGAATGAACTACTCTCGGCCCTTGAGGAGTATCTGGGTTTTCCCATCGGAACGATAAAGGTCTACGTTCTTGTTGAACAGCTTGAAGCGACGTTTCAGTTAATGGAGATCCGTGCCGTTTTGGGCAGGCACTTCGTTGGATTCAATACGGGAAGGTGGGATTACATTAACAGCGTTTCTGATGCAATGGCTTGGGACAGGGATTTTATAAATCCCAACATCGAGGCCATTACAATGACCTATGGCTACATGAGGAATTACGAAGACCGGGTGCGCCGGGCGGTTAACACACCGGACCTAAATGGGAATTTTGCCCTCTGGCAGGGCGGGATGGAGCCCAATATCCCGGTCGGTTCTGATGAGGGCGTGAGAAGCGGCATGGAGAAGGCGGTTGCTGGCGCCGAGCGCGAGCAGAGGGAAGGGGCAAGTGGCAAGTGGGTTGCACACTGGAAGATGGTTCATATAGTAAGACCCGTATGGGAGAGAGTGGGTGAGGACAACCAACTCGGTAGACCCTTTCCTCCCCTTACGTACACACAAGAGGATGCGGATGGACTTCTCCTCCTTGAACCGGCCCCGAGAACGATTAGAGGAGCGAGAAACCTTATAAGCGTCGCCCTGCAGTACGGGAATGCATTTGGCCAGGGATATCAGGCGGCGGCTTTAAAGCCGGCTGACTTCTTCGGTAACGATGATGTCCTCTATCTCATGGAGGATATGGCAACCGGAGAGATCCGCCTTAGCATCCTTTGGGAGTGGCTTCACAAGCGGGCAAGGTTCACAGAGGATGATCCCGAAACCGGTGTAAAGGCCGGAGATGTTTTTACAGCGGATCTCTTTAAAAGGCTATTGGAGGAGGAATACGTAAAACTCCTAAAGGCAAGGGATAAAGACGTTCACGATGATTCTAAGGGAACGACCTTGCCTATAGCCAGAGAGATCGTCGAGACATACGTTTTAGACGATGTGAAGGCCCCGTGGTACATAGATCTTTTGAATATAAATTTAAATAACCATGATTTAAAAATCGCTAAAGAGAGGATTAAGAGATACATGGAAGCGTTCAAGAAAGATGGGACTAGAATCACGGAGAACTTAGACTTTTTACCGTCTCCTCAAACCGGATCCAAGGCTGAGGACGAGACGGATTTATTTGAGAGGGAAGTGGAAGAGATAAAGAAATGGTTTTCGTTGCCTCGCTTTAAGGGGATTACGCGCCTTTATTCTGCACGTCAAGTTGCACAGCAAAGAGGAACTATAAACACGGACTATCCCGTTGCCAGAGAGGCCGCAGAGGCGTTTTACGATCGGCTAAGGGAGTTGTTCGCTAAAGGAGAACAGATCACGACCTTTGGTCCGTATTCTCCCGGGCAGGCGGTTACCATAAAGCGTATGGGTATCGAGGCCATCTATTTGGGTGGATGGGCTACCTCGGCTAAAGGCTCGACTACAGAGGACCCCGGACCCGATCTTGCGAGTTATCCGTTAAGTCAGGTTCCAGATGAGGCGGCTACTATCGTTCGGGCTCTGCTAGCGGCAGATAGGAATCAAAAATACATGAGATTTAAAATGACGGAGGAGGAAAGAAGGGCCACTCCCAAGATTGACTACAGGCCCTTTATAATAGCGGATGCCGATACTGGACACGGCGGTGACGCCCATGTGAGAAACCTGATTAGGAGATTCGTAGAGGCGGGTGTGCCCGGGTACCACATAGAGGATCAAAAGCCGGGAACAAAGAAATGCGGACATCAGGGTGGTAAGGTTCTTGTCCCGGTAGATGAGCAGATAAAGAGGCTAAACGCCGCCAGATTTCAGCTTGATATAATGAAGGTCCCTGGGATCATCGTTGCCAGGACCGATGCAGAGGCGGCGAATCTACTGGATGGACGGGGCGATGAGCGCGATCATCCATTCATACTCGGTGCTACAAATACGGATGTGCCGGGTTACAAAGACTGTTACCTTGCGGTTTTAAAAAGGTTTTATGACAAGGGGATAAAGGACGTTAACGGCCATTTGTTATACAGGATATCCGAGGAGGAGTATGAGGCGGCTTATGAGTGGTTTAGAAAGGTAGGGCTTATGTCCTATATCGACGAAAACATCCAGGCCTTAAAGGACGGTAAGGAAAAGAGCATCTCGAAGCCGCTTGATAACGTTGTGACGAAATTCGTCGAGATATGGGAGAGAGAAGCGGGGCTTAAGACGTATGGAGAGGCCGTGGCCGATCTTATGAAGTTTCAAATAGAAGAGGGCAGACAACTCGATTTTACCGTTGACCAATGGCTCGATTTTTGTAAAAAGGTCTCTCTTCACAAGGCACAGGCGAAGGCAAAATCCATGGGTATCGATGCTACATGGGACTGTGAACTCTCAAGAACACCTGAGGGTTACTATCAGGTAAAAGGCGGGATCGAATATGCGATTGCAAAATCACTTGCCGTAGCGCCTTTTGCCGATATTCTTTGGATGGAAACCAACACTGCGAATCTGGATGAGGCAAGGCACTTCGCTCATG
>CAZWVA010000090.1:0-6331 GCA_964636885.1 uncultured Spirochaetia bacterium | reverse complement strand
ATTTAACCGAATCCTGTCCTAGGGCGGAAGCACATAGCTCAGATCGTTTATCTCCATCCATAACCCTGGTGAGCTCATGTCTTTCAGGTTTATACTTATAGATTCCGGCAGAAAGCCCCTCCACGTTTCCGGCAACCACATAAACCTCAAGCGGATAGAGAGCACCCGCGGAGGGTGTTGTCCTGAAACCCTCTGGATCCGTAACCCCTTGCATAGCCCAAAGGAGTTGAGAGATCTCGGCGAGTGTTAGAGGTTCCTTTTTATATTCCCTGTACGATCTTCTTCCGAGTAATGCCCTCTCAATCGATACACCACTATCATACATCGGCCTGGGGAGTCTTATTATGCCCCTCGACACATTCACTAAACCCTTTCTCATGAAAGCCCTTCACTCCCAATCCACCTTATACGCTACCCTCCATCTCTATTTCCCTCTCAAGCAGAAAACCGCATCTCTTTTAGATCCTTAGGTAATTAAGAAGCAAATCCCATGCCAATATACTCTAAGATGCGGTTCTCGACATACCCGAGGGATCGATTCGATTTTTTTGAAGACACAAAATACGGACTGTCAGGTGTCTTAGATTCTGACATATAGGATTCTCATAGACGGTATTCTTTCGTAAGATCCCAAGGCGTTAAGTTAATGGCATGCAACTTGCAATTTATTTAATGGGTCGAAGACGACTGAGTACCTTTTAAGGGGTGCGCAAGATGACGTTCCGACAAGGGCTTATCCATAGCGAAAAAGAAAAGAATGGAGGACGGACACGTGGGTGGTGGAGATTTTTCGTATTTACCTTTGAGGTGTTAAGGCTTTAATAAAAACCCATATTAAACCCTGGAGGTACATATGAAGGAATACGAAGAAATCGCAAGAAAACTCAAGCTAAGGCGAGCCGAGCTCGAACTGCGTCTCCACAAGATCGAGCAGGATATAAGAAGGCCCTATGCCAGGAACTCCGAAGAACAGGCATTAGAACAGGAAGAAGAGGACGTGCTAGAAACCCTGGATGAGAGGATACTCGCCGAGCTTAAGCAAATAGCCGACGCCCTTTCGCGCATAGAGAGAAAGGAATACGGAATATGTGTGGTTTGCGATGGGGAAATACCGATAGAGCGGCTTGAAGCACTACCCTATACCGATAGGTGTACCGCCTGCGCCGCTGAGGGGTAGAACGGTGAAATAAATATTAAAGAGGAAGATACCTAAGAATGGAAGATAAAAACAAAGGGCTTACGGTAGAAGAATGGAAAGACTTTGAGAGTCAGATAAGCGAATTACTCGATCTCACATGGAGATGCGCACGGGATAAGGCGGAAACAAAAACCCTAGAACTCAGAAAAACGTATATAGATAAGGTGGAGGCGTTTATCGAGACCGGAGAAACGTACTGGGATCTGGACGACGAGCTAAAACAGATCGCAAAGCAACTAAAACCGCCTTTTGACAAACACAAAATCTGGGAGGCGATAAAACCCAGGGTAGAAGACAAGCTAAAAGAGACCTACGAGAGGGTGTTTAAGATCCACAGGAAAAGGGGATTCGATAGGGTTGCCAAGATACTCGGATACGTTGAGAAACTGGGTTTACCCAAAGAGGTAAAAGAGGCAACCTCCAAATGGCTAGAACGGGGATCGAAACCCTCTAACGATTGATAACCACAATATGCGACAGTGGAATTTAAGGAAATGGCGGGGCCGACGGGACTTGAACCCGCGACCTCTGGCTTGACAGGCCAGCGTTCTAACCGAGCTGAACTACGGCCCCAAAAACCGAACGACTAAAGACTAAACATGGTGGGCGGTACCGGGTTTGAACCAGTGACCTCTTGCTTGTAAGGCAAGCGCTCTCCCGCTGAGCTAACCGCCCTATCACACGCTCTAAGTACCAGATTGAAAAAGAACGATGGGTAAAATTTATAACTGAAATTAACCGCCTTGTCCATACAAGAACGAGAAAAAGACCCCACCATAAATATAAAAAGGGGAAGGGACTTAATGCCCTTCCCCTGTAGAGTCCTTTAATCTCGTATCAAGAGAGATTCACGTTGGTTCCAACCCCTTCGCTAATAGGAAGAGGCGATGTTGGTGGAACGACTATATCGGACTGAAGTATAGGAGGATCGGAGATAATCGACTCATTCAATACCTCATCCATGTGTTCAACCAGTCTCACATCTATATCCTTTAGTATATTTGCGGGTATGTCCTTTAGATCCTTCTCGTTTTCCTTGGGGATAATGACCTTCTTCACCCGACCCCTATGGGCCGCAAGTATCTTCTCCTTAAGCCCGCCTATAGGAAGCACCCTTCCGCGAAGCGTTATCTCCCCCGTCATCGCGATATCATGAGCAACGGGCTTTTTCACAAGAGCGGATACTATGGCGGTTGCGATCGCTATACCCGCAGATGGGCCGTCTTTTGGAGTCGCCCCTTCGGGGACGTGTATATGGATGTCCACCTTCTGGTAGAACGAGCGCTCAAGCCCCAGTTTCTCCGCCCTAGACCTCACATAGCTCATAGCGGCCTGAGCGGATTCCTGCATAACCTCTCCTAGCTTTCCGGTAACGGTAAATGTACCCTTACCAGGCACTATGGATACCTCGATCGTAAGGAGCTCGCCACCGACCTCCGTCCAAGCCAGTCCGGTAGCTATTCCCACCTGGTCTTTTTCCTCGATCTCGCCAAACCTGAATTTCGGGATCCCAAGGTATTTGGAGATGGAACCGGAGTTTATCTTTACAACGTGGTCTGGCCCGTATTTTACGACCTCCTTTGCCACCTTCCTACAGATCGTAGAGAGCTCACGCTCGAGGGTCCTTACACCCGCCTCCCTGGTGTATCTCCTTATGATGTCAAGGATACCGCTATCCGAGATCTTAAAGTTCTCCGGCTTTAGCCCATGGGCCTCAAGCTGCTTAGGAACGAGGAACCTCTTTGCGATCTGGAGCTTCTCGTCTTCCGTGTACCCAGGGATACGGATGATCTCCATCCTATCCTGAAGCGCCCAGGGTATCGTGTGAAGCACGTTGGCCGTGGTTATAAAGAGCACGTTTGAGAGATCGTAGTCAACCTCTATGTAGTGGTCGTTAAACGCCTTATTCTGCTCAGGGTCCAGGGCCTCAAGAAGGGCAGATGCGGGATCCCCCCTGAAATCCATCCCCAGCTTGTCTATCTCATCAAGAAGGAAGACCGGGTTGATGCTTCCTGCCTTTCTCATCCCTTGGATTATCTTTCCGGGAAGGGCCCCTATATAGGTGCGGCGGTGCCCCCTTATCTCGGCCTCATCCCTTACGCCGCCAAGAGAAACCCTTACGAACTTCCTACCCATAGCACGGGCTATGGATTTAGCAAGGGACGTCTTTCCAACCCCCGGAGGCCCGACGAAACAGAGTATAGGTCCCTTTATCTTCTTTGTAAGCGCCCTTACGGCTAGATACTCGATGATCCTCTCCTTTGGTTTTTCAAGGCCGTAGTGGTCTTCATCCAGTATCCTCGCCGCCTCATCGATGTCCAGCCTGTCTTCTGTGGCCTCGCCGTTCCAGGGGATTGAAAGGAGCCAATCCACGTAGTTCCTTACAACGGTGGCCTCGGCGGACATGGGAGACATCATCTTTAGCTTCTTTAGCTCGCGCCTTACCTTCTGCTCGACATCTTCAGGAAGGTTTTTCTGTTTTAACCTCTCCTCAAACTCCTGAATCTCGGACTTGAGGTCGTCCTTCTCCCCCAGTTCCTTTTGGATGGCCCTCATCTGCTCGGTGAGATAGTACTCCTTCTGGGCCTTTTCCATCTGCTTCTTCACGCGTGCCCTTATGCGTTTTTCGATCTGAAGGATCTCGACCTCGGCCTGTATCTTCTCGTATATCTTCTCCAGCCTCTCCGCCGGGTTAAGGGTTTCTAGTATCTCCTGCTTATCCTGGAGCTTAAACCCCAGATGAGAGGAGATCGTATCGGCAAGACGGCTCGGCTCCTCGATCGAGGAGACGGTAACCAGAACCTCAGATGGGATCTTCTTGTTGAGTTTCACGTAGTTCTCAAATGCGGTGATAAGCGTGCGGATGAGAGCCTCCGTTTCAACCCCCACGTTCTCGTCCTCGGCGATGCGTTCGGCCTCGACCAAGAAGAAGCTCGGATTGGGTATATAGCGGAGGATCCTCGCCCTCCTCTTACCCTCTACCAAGACCTTCACCGTACCGTCTGGAAGACGAAGCATCTGGACTATGGTTCCAATGGTCCCTATCCTGTAGATGTCCTCCTCATTCGGGTCGTTTGTCTTTGCGTCCTTCTGGGCGGCAAGGAGTATCTCCTTGTCCTTCCTCATCGCCTCTTCGAGGGCTCGTATCGACTTCTCCCTCCCAACAAAAAGAGGAGCCACCATGTGTGGGAATATCACCACGTCCCTAAGCGGTAGAAGTGGTATCACGGCTATCTCCTGCTTCTTATCCTCGTCGAATTTAAAAAACATAGGCATCTCTTATCTCCTTACTACTTTATCCGGAACCCAATCGCCTCTCCTCTTCGTAGAAGAAAAGCGGATTTCCAGTACCTCTTATTACATCCTCCGTTATTATGCAGCGCCTAAGACCGTTTATAGAAGGAACCTCATAAGCGATGTCAAGCATCGTGGCCTCTATTATCGCCCTAAGCCCCCTTGCCCCGGTTTTCCTCTTAATCGCCTCGTTGGCAATGAGCCTTAAGGCGTCTTCTGTAAACTCAAGCTCAACGCCCTCAAGCTCCATGAGCTTCTGGAACTGCTTTATAATGGCGTTCTTCGGTTTCGTGAGGATCTCGATAAACGCCCTCTCATCGAGCTCATCGAGGGTCGCTATAACCGGGATTCTACCAACAAACTCGGGGATCAACCCGAACTTCACAAGGTCTTCCGGCTGAACCTCTTTAAGCGTTAAACCCAAGTCCCTTTCCTCGTTCTTCCTTATCTTCACCTCGAATCCGATCGACTTTTCGCCTATCCTATTCCTTATAATATCCTCAAGCCCGCAGAAGGCACCTCCGCAGATAAAGAGGATATTCGTGGTGTCAATCTGGATAAACTCCTGTTGAGGGTGTTTTCTCCCTCCCTTTGGCGGCACATTCGCCTTTGTGCCTTCTATCACCTTTAGGAGGGCCTGCTGAACGCCCTCGCCCGAAACGTCCCTCGTTATCGAGGGGCTATCACCCGATTTACGGGCGAGTTTATCCACCTCGTCTATATATATAATACCTTTTGAAGCCCTTTCAATATCGTAATCGGCGGCCTGAAGGAGGCTGACTATCATGTTTTCAACGTCTTCTCCAACGTAACCGGCTTCCGTGTAGCAGGTCGCATCCACTATCGTAAAGGGGACATCCAGGAACCTTGCGAGTGTCTGGGCCAATAGGGTCTTTCCACACCCGGTAGGCCCTATGAGGAGTATGTTACTCTTCTGTATGTCGACGTCGCTATTCCTCTTTCCGTTGTTAAAAGAGCTGAGTTCCACCCTCTTATAGTGGTTATATACGGCAACCGCCAGTATCTTCTTTGCCCTCTCCTGGCCTATCACGTACTCGTCTAGGAAGGACTTGATGCTGGCAGGGGTGGGAAGGGTCGAGTAACGTTTCCTAAGATGACCCTCTTTGGCCTCCTCATCGGCTATTATCTCGTTACACAGCTCTATGCACTCATTGCATATATAGACGGTAGGGCCAGCTATTAGCTTTCTTACCTCCTTCTGGCTCTTACCGCAGAACGAGCAATAGAGCTTCCCGTCCTTTCCGTCGCGTCTTGTGGTCACTTTGCCGTTTCCTCCCTTCTCGTAATTATAGCATCTACTATGCCGTATTCTAAGGCGTCTTTGGCGTTTAGGAAGAAATCCCTTTCCGTATCCTTCCCTATTCTCTCGATCGGCTGTCCGGTGTGTTTTGCGAGTATGCGGTTTATCTCCTCCCTGACCCTTAGGATCTCCTTTGCGTGGATCTCTACGTCTGTGGCCTGTCCTTCAAACCCACCTAAGACCTGGTGGAGCATCACACGGGCATGGGGAAGGGCATACCTCTTGCCCTTAGTCCCGGCGGAAAGGAGGACGGCGGCCATGCTCGCGGCCTGCCCAATACACATAGTCGCAACATCGGGCTTTATGTACTGCATGGTATCGTATATGGCAAGACCCGCTGTAACCGAACCACCCGGGGAATTGACATAGACGTAAACGTCCTTTTCCGGGTTCTCGGATTCTAGAAAGAGCAGTTGAGCGATTACAACGTCTGCAACCGCATCGGTGATAGGAGAACCGATAAAAACGATCCTATCTTTTAAAAGACGGGAGAAAATATCATATGCCCTCTCTCCCCT
>CAZWVA010000089.1:5903-6727 GCA_964636885.1 uncultured Spirochaetia bacterium | reverse complement strand
CGCACCGGGACCGAGACTACGCTAACACGGCTTCCCTTTCCGGTAACCTGCATGGCGGTTGCATTTGTGCTTCCGGCCTTCTTAACCGTTATCTGATAGGGGATTCTACGCCTCTCGGCAAGCTCCATTATAAAGAAGCTGAGTGCCCGATCGGCAACCAGGTATTTATCGGAAAGCCTTACCTCCGGCCCCTTACCGACCCTTGCCAGGGTCTTATGTTCGGGAACCCCTGGAAGGTCATTTGAAACCGTTCCCTCGATCGCAACCACGAAGTCGGGCTCTAAGGCAGGGACGATCACGTTTGCCCCTCTGAGTCCGACCTCTTCCTGCACGGTGGCAGAAACGTAAAGGTCACAGCCTATATTCGGTGTTCTCCTCAGGGCTTCTATTATGACAAAAAGCCCGACCCTATCGTCTATTGCCTTCGAGATCACGGCGTCTTCTGTCTCTACAAAGGTGGAGAAATAGGAGACCACGTCCCCTACCTTTACAAGGTCTTGTACCTTCTCGGGTGAGAGTCCGAGGTCAATGATGCAGTCCTCCACATCGGGAGCCTCCTTTTCCCCTGTTGTTTTGCTTATATGGGGAGGTAGGGCGGCCACCGCTCCTACGAGTGGTTTTTTGCCCCATATGATCACCCTTTGGCCGTAGAAGACCCTTGAATCTATCCCCCCAAGTGGTATCACGCGGAGAAAACCCCTCTGGTCTATGTGGTTAACCATAAATCCAACCTCGTCCATGTGTGCATCGAGAACGAGCCGGGGTCCCTCTGCCGGAATGTGGGCTATTATGTTGCCAAGGGCGTCCTCTTTGATCTCTTCTGT
>CAZWVA010000089.1:0-5877 GCA_964636885.1 uncultured Spirochaetia bacterium | reverse complement strand
GAGGAGACGACGATCTCTTTAACTGGCTCTTCTGCACCGGGAAGTCCGGGGGCCTCGCACAGGCGTCTTAGGAGTTCGATCCGCATGTCGGTTCTGATTATAACCAACAATGAGTGGTTTGCCAATCCGTTTTTGCGTTATTTGATATTTTGACTTCCCGTTTAAGACCCTAGCATTGCTAGAAGGGTCTGAGGTTCCACCTGAGGTATGCGGGACGCATATTTAAAGGGGCATCTCGGTAACGTGAGTGGGAATGCTTCCGATCTAGAAGGACGATTCAGGTAAGTGGATTCGGAATGAGGAATAAGTCAAGTCTATTTTTCTACTTGCGCCGATTTGTTAAAGTGATATGAGAAATTCTCGGAGTTTCTACTTTGGGTAGTATAATATTTTACTTGACATTTGTTATCAAAGTGTACTAAAATCATTTATCGGGTTGTCATGGCGGAGAGGAGGAAGGAGATATAGTTCTTGCATTCAGTTCGAACCCTTCTATTCGTTTTAAATAGTAGGAGTGTTTTTCTGCTCATCAGTATAGCTCTATATAACCTTTCTTATATAAATATATCTAGGGGAGGGGTGAAAAGACATGAATGTAGATAGAGCCGTCCATGTGGTATTGGTATCGAGTTCAAAGTTCTTCCGGGAGGGGATCCGTAGGATACTTAAAAACGAGGAGGATCTAAAAATAGTAGCCGAGGGTTCGGATCTTAAAGAGATCGAAGGCTCTTTTATCCAAATAAAACCCGATCTATTGTTTATCGATAACAGGATACCCAACGCGGATAACAAAAAGCTCTTGGATTCTCTAACTAAGATAAGCCCCTGCACCAGGGTTATCCTACTGGACGACCATCCTAAACGGGTAAGTGATTCTCCTAATGTCGTATACATAACTAAGGAAACCGATTCATCTGAACTGATACGGATTTTAAGGGGAGGAGACCCGGATGAGACATCAACCAAAAGACCGTTACACGTGGATAGGAAAAGGCGTGCTCTTACTAAGAGGGAGCTCAAGATACTGAAACTGGTTGGTAGCGGCTTAAGCAACAAGCAAGCCGCAAAGAGGCTTTCTATAAGCGAGAAGACGGTTAAGGCTCACCTTACAAGCATATATAAAAAGCTAAAAATAAGAAGCAGGTACGAGCTTATGACCTATAATAGAAGGAGGCTTAACGGTAGATACAGGCGGGGAATCTCCGTGAGCGTTTAGTGGGCCTTCTAGACACGGATTTTTCGTCTTCTGTTTTCGTAAAAGCCTTGCCGGGGTTAGACGTATAAAGGACGAGTAGCCATCCTGTGATTCCACCTGTAGCGTCCGCAAATAGATCCAGCATATCGAAATCCCTTCCCGGCACAAACACCTGGTGGATCTCGTCGCTAAGCCCGTAGGCGGTTATAAAGAAAAAGGTAACGATTCCCATTGCAATCCGGGATGAGGCGGGTTTCAGGTTGCTTAGAAAATATGTAAGGACTAGACCAAAACCCATGTAAAGAAGGAAGTGTATCGTCTTATCGGATAAAGGCAGGGATGGAAGAGAGCTTCCCGGAATTGAGGAGAGAAGGAATATAAGACCACAGTAAACCACAACTCCCATTCCACCCAACCAGGGCCGTTTTCTCATTCGTGTAAGGTTACCATAGTTACCCGTTTTATCCACCTATACAGTCCACGTTGGTTTTATGGATGCGAAGGTATTTCCCCTCTATAACGTTTGCTTTAGTATCCGAAATGGGTTAAAATCATCCAATGGGTCAAGGCATGGAATGCGTTAGGGCCTTTCATATTAAATCCACACGCTATTTTTACTCTTCAAGATAGCATCACGCTGAATTAGGTTTTTACAGTCTTCAAATCGGCATAGGAGGTAAAATCGATTCTAGGTTTAAATAAACCCATACAGATGGTACTGGCATCGAAGTCGAGGTTCTTGGTGGAAGGGATCCAGAGGAGCCTTTTGGATAGATGCGGCTTAAGGATAGTTGGCGAGGCCTTTACTCGCCAGGAACTAAAGAGGTATATTACACAGTTAAAACCGGATTTCCTATTCCTTGACAATAGGGCTTTTGGGCTTAACCTTCATAGCCTACTAGGTCTAATAACGGGAAAAAGCCCCTCTACCAAGGTTATTCTATTAAATGGTCAAAACAGAGAATCGCCCGATTATTCCAACCTTATTTGCATAGGTAAGGAGGCGGGTACCTCCGAGCTGATAAGAATCATAAAAGGAAAAAGCCTGTCAACCGGAAAACACACTGTTAAGGGGCGTAAAAAGAAATCCAAGCGTTCGGTATATTCCATGTGATTGAGGCCAGGCCCTAACCGCTTTCTTGGCGAAAAGATACGCCTCGTTGATTTCTTCTTCTTATCATTCTAACCTTTTCTATAATGACGAGGAGACATTCAAAGGATAGCCCCTCCCTCTTTACACCGCCAAGGTCTTCGGTTCCGCTTGCCGAAAGGGTGCGTCCAAAGGATCTCGGTGGGTTTGTGGGCCAGAACCATCTCTTGGGTGTGGGAGGAGCGATACGCGTGATGATCGAGAGCGGAAACCCGCGCTCAATGGTTCTATGGGGTCCCCCTGGAAGCGGTAAGACCACGCTTGCAAGGCTCATCTCCGAGAGTCTGGATGCAGACTTCTTTCAGCTTAACGCCATTTCCTCGGGTGTTAAGGAGCTTCGCGATATCATAGCCGGTGCCGAGAGGTCTCTTGAGATTGGAAGGCGTACGATCCTATTTATAGACGAGATCCATCGCTTTAATAAGGCCCAGCAGGCCGCCCTTCTTAGGAGCGTTGAAGACGGTACTCTCGTTCTCATAGGTGCTACGACCGAGAACCCGTCGTTTGAGGTCATATCCCCGCTTCTTTCCAGGTGTCAGGTCTATGTGCTCGATCCCCTAACTGAGGCCGACCTTGAGACGATTCTACTTAGGGCTCTGGCCAATGACGAGTTCATGAGGGGGGTTGATCTGGAAGAGGAGGCAAAAGGGGAGCTAATCGGGCTCTCTGGAGGGGACGCCAGGGTCATGCTAAACGCCCTTGAAGCGGCCCTCTCTCTAAGCGGGGAGAAGAGGCCTATAAGGATCGGCAGAGAGAAGATACGCGAGGCCTACCAGGTACACCACTATAGATACGACCAGAGCGGGGAGGAGCACTATAACACGATTTCGGCCTTTATAAAGAGCGTTAGAGGAAGCGACCCAGACGCCTCTTTGTATTACCTCGCACGTATGCTAGAGGCCGGAGAAGATCCCAAATTCATAGCACGTAGGCTCATCGTTCTTGCATCCGAGGACGTTGGAAACGCCGAGCCCTATGCGCTCACGCTTGCAACCGCCTGCTTTACGGCCGTAACCTATGTCGGGATGCCTGAGGCAAGGATAATCCTCGCCCAGGTGACGACTTACCTGGCGAGTTGTCCAAAAAGCAACGCCTCGTACGTTGCGATTGAGAAGGCGCTCTCTGACGTTCGTGAGAAACCCGGCATTCCCATTCCTGTTCATCTAAGGAACGCCCCGACAGGGCTCATGAGGGAGATCGGATACGGCAGGGATTACAGGTACTCCCACGATTTCAAGGACCATTTTGTGGATCAGGACTACCTGCCCGATGAGCTTAAGGGCAGGGTCTACTACGAGCCGACGGATATAGGGAGAGAATCGGTTCTTAAAAAATACCTTGAAAGGATATGGAAAAGGCGTCGGGGAGAGGATGGATGATATTGACAAAAGGAGAGCGTCTTGGGAATAATAAGCTAACGGTTTGGATTAAAAGAGGAGTTGGTATATACATCCAATAATCAAAGGAGGGTAAAGATGAGAGGAAAGGGTTTATTTCTTAAGACCCTATTTGTCATTACGGCTTTTTTCGTTTTTATCTCATTGAGTTTATCTCGTGTTGTGGCCGAGGAGAAGAAAGAGGAGTCCCTTTATAAAAGGCTGGGTGGGTATGATGCCATTGCCGCAGTCGTTGCGGATTTCTTTGGAAGGATGATACCGGACCCTCAACTCGGTCGCTTCTTTGTGGGTCTCAGTACGGACTCTAAGAGGAGGGCACAACAGTTAACGGTTGACTTTGTTTGTGCCGCTACCGGGGGGCCTTGTTTATACACCGGTCGTGACATGAAGACCTCACACACGGGGCTTGGGATAACCGAAAGCGATTGGAACCACTCTGTGGAGCTTCTCGTGGCAACTCTCGATAAATTCAAGGTACCAAAGAAGGAGAAGCAGGAACTCCTCGATGTCGTATCGAGTGTAAAGGGGCAGATCGTAGAGAAGTAGCCACTTTAAGGCCAGGGTATTTATAAAACCTGGGGAAATCTCGGTTTACCGCGTTTCCTTAACTATCAAGTACCAAGGCAGGGAGAGGGTAGTTCTGTCCTTTCTTACGGAATGACGAAAACAGGAACATAAGGAGGACTTAAGAACAATGGCAATGGATAAACCGGCGATTCAGGACTACATGGAAATAAACGGGTGCTGGGGTTGCGGGAGTCTTAATGAACACGGGCTACGTTTAAAGAGCTACCTCTTAGGGGATGAGTCTATCTGCACTTGGAAGCCAGAGGAGTACCACATGGCTGGACCTAAGGGGGTTCTAAACGGTGGAATTATCGCTACCATAATGGATTGCCATTCCATCTGCACCGCCATAGCGGACGCATACGGTAGGGAAGGGCGGGAGTTGGGCACCGAACCCTTTATTTGGTATGTTACGGCTTCACTAAAGGTAGACTATCTCCTGCCGACCCCTATAGACCGGCCCGTAACCCTTCGTGCGAGGGTTAAAGAGGTAAAGGAGAGAAAGACGGTTGTCGCTTGCTCCCTTTTCTCAGGAAAGAGTGAATGCGCTCGTGCCGAGGTTCTTGCCGTTCGTGTGCCTGTTGGTGATTGGTATAAGGAATAGATAACGAAGTAGTGGCAATTTTTTCATCCGTCTGGTGTGTTTTTAGGATTCTTCGTGTATACTGGTGGATGATGGAGCTTGTCTCCATATAGATTTGGGTGTAATGAAGGTTGGGCAAGGTTTTTATATAATCGGTTCACTTAAGTGTGAACAAATAGGAGGGTATTAGAATGAATATCTATGTAGGGAATCTGTCTCGTGAGGTTACCGAAGATGACCTGAGACAGCTTTTCGGGGACTTTGGACAGATAACATCTGCAAACGTTATTAGGGACAAGTTCAGCGGTGAATCCAGAGGATTCGGATTTGTGGAGATGCCGGATAAGGATAAGGCTCAAGTGGCCATAAGCAGCTTGAACGGCAAGGAATTTAAGGGAAGGACTCTAAATGTTAACGAGGCCCGTCCCAGAACCGAGCGTCGTGAGGGCGGAGGGGGAAGTAGTAGAGGAAGGAAAGGAGGAGGAATGGGTAGCGGAGGGAGTCGAAGGGGTAGTGGGGGAAGTGGTGGGCGCAGAAGTTGGTAGATTTCAGATTGGTATAATACTAAACTTCGCCTAACACGAGAAGCCCTTATATTTTTCTCTATTTGACTCTCTTTCTTGTCTTTTCGGTTGAGATGTGCCTTTTGCATATCCTCTGAGATCAAGAAGTGTTATGTCGTCTAATTTGATTTCGATTTTAGAGTGGTCATAGTAAGAAAGCAGAAAGGTCTATGGTGGGGAGCCAGCCTAGTCTTACCCAGAGTGCCTGCACTGGCTGGGTGCAGACCTACTTTCTATCCCTTTTCGGGATTCGGATTTCGGGGTTACGGGATTAGGGATGTTTCAATCCCTTTCAGGGAGTAAGGTGAATTTCTACCTTAAGCAAGCAGGTACACACAGAACTCAAACGTTTCAATTCCTCATAGGTAGGCTAAGAACTTAAGCTCAAGAGTGGAGGAAGTGAGTACGTCTTTTAGTTTCAA
>CAZWVA010000088.1:0-7127 GCA_964636885.1 uncultured Spirochaetia bacterium | reverse complement strand
GATCTAATAGACATAACGCAAAGCGTAGGGAGGGCCGTAAAGGACTCCGGGGTATCTTCCGGTATAGTCACCGTGTTTGTTCCTGGCTCTACCGCCGGGGTTACCACGATTGAATACGAAAGCGGGGCGATAAGCGATTTTAAAAAGGCCGTTGACAGAATCGCGCCAAAGGGCATCCACTACGATCATGATGCGAGGTGGGGGGACGGAAACGGATACTCTCACATAAGGGCCTCTCTTCTCGGCCCATCGCTTACGGTTCCGTTCTCTTCATCGAGGCTTCTTCTTGGCACATGGCAGCAGATCGTCCTTGTGGACTTCGACAACAGACCGAGAAGAAGAGAGGTAATACTTCAGGTCATTGGAGAATAGATTCAAATCCGAATTTTCCTCTCGCTCTATGCCTTCCTGAGCTTCAAGTACCTTTAAGAACGCATCCACCGCACGGGGGTCGAAATGCTGTCCGCTCTTTCGCCTGATCTCGGCCACGGCTTCTTCTCTGGTCCAGGCTTTCTTATAAGTATCCTTGCCGCCCGCTTTATGTAATCTTCGGGAATGTTTCTGGAGGCTTGGAGGACGGCTTCCTTTTTAGTCTCGTCTACCAAATAAACCATGGCCATATCGACATTTTTCATACCTATAGTCAAGTCTAAGGCGATCTTATAGATCTCCTCTAGATCGAGGGGTCGATTCACCGCTTGAGTGACGGTATTTAGTACTTCTAAGTCCCTATTTCTCCTATTTAGATCCTCATACAGGGTCTGTAGTTCCTTTGCCTGCCTTTGGGATTTCTCATACAGATATGCCTGTGCTATCGCCGTTCCGATTTGATTGCCCACAGCTTGTCCATCTTTTTCGCTCGATTTTCATACTCGCCTCCTGCCAGTATATAACGGATTATACGTATTTCACGCAGATAGTGTGCTTAAAAGAATCGGGGTCAACCAGAGGTGTTCTTTCAGTCCTATGTTAAATTGCAAGAACTATGCAATTGGAGGTTCTGTGGACTAACATATTTAAACTTCTTACCTTTTTAGAGATGGGTAGTCCTTGGGCGATGGTGCATAACAAATTTTGTTAAGAACCGGCACCGATTCTTAGTCTGGAAGGGAAATAGTCGAGGACTTAACAAGGCCCGTTCTCCAAAGGGGCCCTGCGTTTCTCTTTATTCGATGGCGGGTTTTACTCCTGTCTCCGGAACTGCGTGCACCGACAAGTAAAAGCTATCATCCAACAAAAGGTATCCCTTTTAAACCGTATGTATGGTTCACACGAACTTTATTGAAAAATGCTGAGGCTTATAGCGCATATTCAGATTGACTATAAGCGGCGTTATTGCCTCTATCATCATTGAAACCTCAAGCGGTCCCGCATCCAGCGCTCTGAGGTTCGGCATATCCTCTGTGAGTCTCTTTACCACCGCCTTTGCCTCTTCGTCATCCCCGCATATCACGACGTCATAATCCAAGTCTTGGTCTATTTTGCTGAGCTCCTTTGCGGGAAGGTTGTGATAAGCGGATACGAGCCTTGTGCCCTCTGGCAGAGCCTCTTTTATTTCAAGTGCGCAGGAGCCCTGAGGGGGAGGGGAATACATAAAGACCTTCCCCTTCTTCACCATGGAGACCACAGGGGTAACTACGATCTGATTCGTAAAGCTATCACGGATTTGGGCAACCGTTGAGGCCGCATATTCGGGTGGGATGCTTATTATAACGACCTCCGCTCTACGGGCGGCATCCGCGTTGGGCATGCCCTGTATGTTTGACTTGATACCCAGTTTGGAGAGTGTCTCCGTGTACTCAGATGCGATTCCCTTTGCTTTTTCATCGCTCCTTGAGCCTATAAGTATATCATGACCCGCCTTTGACCAGCGTAACACCAATCCCTCGGCAATGTCGCCTGTACCGCCTAATAGGGCTATCTTCATCTTGTCTTCTCCTCGGTTTAATTTGCCTTTATTTTAACAAAAGATGGGGTGTAGTAAAGTCATGGCCAATAACATTATTTTAACAGCCGTAATAGGAAGAAAAAGAAGGTAGAGCAATAAAGTAAAAGACCCTAGAACCAGGTCATTACCCTTCTAACACGTCAAACATATCCTCGATTTGCCCCCTCTTTGTGACACGCTCATCTATCATTATTTCGTAGGAATCAGCATCGAGCACCTCACAGCACTGAAAGGGAGGGATATCGAGTTCTTCGATTCTATAGAACTCCTCTTTTGTGCCTTCAAAAGCGATCTTTCTGTGAACGGTTCCACATTTGGGACAGACCCTTTTAAAGATCAACTTGAGTACCATCGATCACCCCCTTAAGACTTTTAGGCTGTTCATTTCTGTTTAATATCTCGGTCAAAAATCCTCGAAATACACCTTCATCTCTCTTGTATAGGACTCAGGATCATTCTGCCAGCTCATGAACCTGTTAAACACCGTTTTGAGTTTTGCCTTCACTAGGGGCGATTCGAACTCCCAATCGAAATTAAAACCAACCGGGAAATACACCTTTGAAAAAACGATCTGCTGCTGTTCTATCTCTTGGAGTCCAAGCCACCCCGTTCGGGCATAACCGTAACCGCTCCCAAAGGTACGAGCCAATACCCTGCTTAGCCCAAGCCTCTCCGCGGCGCGTGTAGCAAGGGTGATATAGACATCAAGGGCTTCAGGAGTCGAATAACCGTGTCTTAAGAGCTTCGTATCCATTTCTATAAGGTTGTTTATAAGGCATGAAAGATTACTTATATGTGTGGGCTTATCCCATACGAAATCGTCTGGGTTAAACTCCCCTATGTCCCCGCACATGGAAAGAGAGTTCCTTATATTCTCCCACTCCCTTTTTGCTACTCCGAGTGCCCTGTCGATCATTTTCCCCTCCTTAATTCGGGTCCTGTCCGAGTCCCTACACGGCTCTCCTTGAAAAACGCCACTTAAAAACAGAAAACGGGTTCTTCTAAATTATCGTCCCCCTAGTGATCTCACCCCATCCCTTAGCGAGTAGTCTTTCTTTTTAAACGTGCCCCTCCTTATATTGCCTCTTCAAGCCGCTCGCCCGCATATAAAAGCGGTATCCGCCTTACCAAAACCCAACTCAAAAACGGCTAAACCATCTACCCCTTAAACCTACCTACTACCTATCTTGATTGTACTAGATGACGCTTACTTTATCAATCCTTGTCGGAAACCAATAACCGAAAAGCGGGATATCGATCCCAAGCGATACCACCCAATTCATTTTAAATGACTCCATCCTTTGCTTATAATAGTTGAGGTTTGGTTCTAAAATCTTAAAGGAGATAGAAATGAAGGAAGAAAGAGTCGTTATGAAGACCGATTTTCCCGACCTACCGCCGCCGAGAAGAGGGAAGGTAAGGGACATATACGACCTGGGAGACAGGCTCCTTATCGTGGTCACAGATCGCATCTCCGCTTTCGATGTCGTTTTACCAAACGGTATTCCATTGAAGGGAATTGTTCTCAATCGGATTTCGGAATTCTGGTTTAAAAAAACAAGTGACATCATCCCGAACCATCTCATCTCCACAGAGGTTGACGACTATCCCGATATCTTCCACAAATACAGAGACGTGCTCAGTGGAAGAAGCATGCTGGTAAAAAAAACAAGGCCCCTCCCCATCGAGTGTATAGTGCGTGGATACATATCGGGGTCGGGATGGAAGGAATACCAGGAAAGTGGAACGGTTTGTGGAATCCCACTGCCACCTGGTCTTCTTGAGTCCTCAAAGCTCGAAAGCCCTATTTTTACACCATCGACCAAGGCCGAAGAAGGTAGGCATGATGAAAACATCACGTTTGAAAGGACGGTTGAGATCCTGGGCAGGGACATTGCTACTCGTGTAAAGGAAGCGAGTATCGCCATCTACTCAAGGGCAAGAGAGATCGCAGAGGGAAAAGGGATTATCATCGCCGATACGAAATTCGAGTTTGGAATCGAGGAGTGGAGTGGGAAACTGATACTAATAGATGAACTCCTCACCCCTGACTCATCGAGGTTCTGGCCAATGGACGGGTATGTACCCGGAGGGCCTCAGAGGAGCTTTGATAAACAGTTCGTACGGGATTACCTGACCTCTATTAACTGGGATAAAAAACCGCCGGCTCCTCCTCTTCCACAGGATATCATAGAGAAGACAAAGGAGAAGTACATTGAGGCCCTCTTTAGGCTTACGGGGATAAGGCTGTGATGGTTCCCCTTCAGAATCAAACGACGTTTTGCGGTTTTTTTGCTAAAAAGGCATATATGTTCTCTACCGTGGTATCGAGGATCCTCTCCAATGCCTCTTTACTATAGAAAGCTATATGAGGAGTAAAGACGACGTTGTCTCTTCTAAGGAGTATGTGGTCTTTAACGAGGTTAATCAGGGTGTTTATATTCCTCTTGTCGTAGAGGAGTTGTTTTTCTTCCTTTATCAATTCCTCGCCTTCTAGGACATCGAGCCCAACACCACTTAGGATCCTTTTATCTAAAGCCTCTATGAGAGCCTCGGTACTTACAACTCCCCCTCTTGAGGTATTTATTAAAATGGCCCCCTTCTTAATCATATTGATCGTATCTTTATTGATCATATGATGGGTATACCTATTGTATGGAACGTGCAACGTAATGATATCCGATCTATTTAAAAGCTCTTTAAATGAAACGTATCTGAACCCAAGGACTTCCGATAGAAACTCGTTCTGATTAACATCATAAGCCAAAACCTCCATGCCAAAACCCTTCGCAATCCTGATCACATGAAGCCCTATATGTCCAGCTCCAATAACACCCAATGTCTTTCCTTTGAGGTCAAAACCCTTGAGCCCCTCCGTCGAGAAATCGCTTCTCAGTGTTCTTAAATACGATTTATGAACGTTTCTGGATAAAGATAGAATCAAAGCAAACGTATGTTCGGCTACGGTGTTCTCCCCATAAAAGGGCACATTACAAACGATGACCTTTCTTCTTTTGCATTCCTTTAAATCTATATGGTCAAACCCGGTGGACCTTGTGACTATCAGTTTTAACTTGGGAAGCTCCTGGAGGATGCGTTTATCTATCCTCGAATAGATAAAAGTAGAAACTATGTCAAAACCCTTTGCCTTCTTGACGTTTTTAAGATCCAGGTGGTCGTCTTCAAATTCGATAAGATGCCTCTTTAGCCTCTTTCTCAAGTAGCCCTTTTCCCAACCCTTAACTTCAAAAAATACGATCTTCATCTAAAATACGGAATCACCTCCTCGGTAAGAACCCTATAGCTCCACTCACGATCTACGCTGAAGTCGTGGATGAGGAAATGATTGGCCCCAGCTTCAATATACTCTTCTATCCTCTTTATACAATCCTTGGCCGTGCCTGTGAGTGTGAAATCAAAGATGGCCTCTTTTGAAAAGGATTTTCCTAGATCTATAATCCTCTGCCTCTCTTTTTCATCCGTCGTAATCACATTCATATAACCAAACCCCCTGTACTCTTCCGGGAGGTTCACACCGTAGGCCTCCTCATAAAGCTCAGACCAGATTATCGTGTGCCTCATGTGTTCTATGGCTTTAAATGCAGACTCCCTATCCCCCGCAATCGATGTGAAGAGATACTGACACATATCGAAACCCTCAAGACCCTTTCCCGAAGCTACTCTCCACCCCTCCACCTCTTTTCTCCTCTTGGCAAATAGGGAAGGGGGTTGAGGAAGGGTTATCCAACCATCCCCCATCTCCGCTGCAACCCGGAGGCTCCTTGGACGGTGGGCCGCTATATAGATGGGAACCGTTCTTCTAATGGGCTTTGCACCCAGAACCGCTTTTTTGAACTTAAAGAACTCTCCATCATAGTCAAAAGGCTCCTCGCTTTCCCAGAGCCTTCTCATGAGGTTTATCGACTCAACCATTCGCGAAAGTGGTCTATTCCACCTTATACCGTAGGGGTCTAGGTTCATAGCCTCACCGATCCCAAAGCCGAGTATGAACCTTCCATCCGTCAGGTGGTCAAGGGTGACAAGCCGCTGTGCGAGTACTGCAGGGTGGAATTTATGAGCATCGGAGATAGAGCCCATTAAGATCCTATCCGTGATAACGCTTGCCGCCGCAATCGTTGAAAGGACGTCAAACGCAACAGGTCTCATAAAAACCATATGGTCTCCAGCCCAGAAGCTATCAAACCCGGATTCCTCGGCATGCCTTATAAAACCCAAAAGCCTCTTCGGTTCCTCGCCCGCAGGGGCTACAATGCCGAATCTTGGATCCGCCATAACTGGTGACCTACTCCTTTGTGCTTTTATATACTACGATTACTCCGGTCAATACATATTAAAAACGGTTCTTAGCGATTCGCAAGAGGCGATTATGAAAGAAAAAGCGAGGGGCCAATAAATGGGCCGCCCTCCCATCCTGTAATCGAATCCGTAGACTGTTTGGGAAAAGACCTCTAATCGGCTTCGGGTGTGGGCGTAGACGCATCCTCCCCTCCTTCGGGGGCGGGTGTGGTTTCAGTTGTAGGGGTCTGTTCCATCACCTCTCCTACGGTGATATGGTCTTTTATCTTATCGAACCTCTTATCCCAATTGGCCTTTACGTTCTTTATATCCTCAATGGTTTTAAAATTTCCATGCTGTGCTCTATATGCCACTATCCTCTTTGCCAGTTTCTCCTTAATACCGGGCAACTTGGAAAGCTCCTCAACCGTAGCCGTATTTATATTCACCTTACCTATTATTTCGACCCTTTTGGCCTCTTTCTTAGGTTCCTTTTCAATTCCCCTTTCGACCTTCTCCACCTCTTTTCCGACCTCTTTAGACTCCTGTTTGCATCCGTAGAATGAAAAAACGAAGAACACCGAGGAAACGGCAAGAAGGAATTTAAACTTTCTCATTGCAGGCCTCCTTATGAAGTTTATTTGGGCTCTATATTATAACCAAAGTTCCGATTTAAAGGAATTCCTTTGCCTTTGAGGGGATTTGAAATTCAAAAAAATGAATGATAGAATTTTCTTGTGATCGCTAAAGATCCGTATAAACCTATAGATTCAATAGAATAAACCCATGGAGAAAATAGAAAAATTAGATAAAGTCACGGTAAAGTTTGCGGGGGACTCGGGAGACGGGGTGCAGATAATGGGAGACCAGTTTGGAAACACCA
>CAZWVA010000087.1:0-8130 GCA_964636885.1 uncultured Spirochaetia bacterium | reverse complement strand
TCGTTAAAGGACTTAAAGTTGTCTATGTCTAAGAGACAGAAGGCTATTGGGGAACTGGTGTCTAGCCTCTTTTTTATGACGTTTTCTGCGGCGATACTCCCCGGGAGCCTCGTCAGCGGACTCGCATCTAGATACATCTCCTCAAGACTCTTAAGCCTTCTAGCCATTTCACTAAAAGCCTGTGATAGGTCTCCCAATTCATCCCGGTTCCTTACCTTGGGTAACTGGTCAAACCTCCCCTCCGATATCCTCTGTGTCGCCATCCTCAGTTGGTTGATTGGACCTGTGATGTTTCGGGTAATTAGTACCGCAGTGCCGATACCGAAGACTATACCAATGATACATAAAACCGCCGTGATTTGAAATGCCTTCCTTGCGATGTTAGTGATCCTCAGCCTCTTTTCGTTTTGATCGAGAACGGCCTCCGAGGACATGCCTTTAATGAGCCCTATGAGTTCCTCCTGCTTCTTCTTAATCCCCTCATAGTACTTTTTCCCGATCTTAGAGGAGGGCCTTCCCATATAATCGAACCCGTTTATAAAGAGATCGTCATACTCCTTATGAAGAGAGGCGATTCTATCAATCGGAATATTCTTCTCATCCGGCAGATTTCTGGCCCTTTCGATAAGTAGATCAAACTCCCTGCTTCTTTCCCGGAATAGCTCCAGTATGTCCGGGCTCCTTAGAATGGCGTAGCGACGGCCATAGAGCTCTTGTGCAAGCAGGTTGTCAATCATCTTTTCCGATATCTCTATAAGAGGGACATTAGTCCTTATAATGCTAGTATTTATCTTATTTAGCCGTTCGAGGGTTGAAAGGACAAAGACGCTTATCAGGATGATAAGTAGACTGAGTGGTAGGTATCCAATTAGGATCTTCTTTGCCAGGGTAAGGCGGAAAAGGTTAGGCATCGTTTCTTGGACCTGTAGAGACTCTAGGTTCTTATTCCTCTTTTTTGCGGCGTAGTCTGTATCTAGTCCGTGAATTCTCATATAAATTATAATGCATAAGAGCGGTCTAATTATTCTAAAACAAAAAAGGGCATGAAAAAATCCCGTAAAAGGAAAGTGGGTTGGGACTGCCGCGATGAAACGAAAGCGGGATAAGGTATAATTTTAAGATATACCGATTTTAGTGTGTTATCATGGCAGGCATTGTGAAACGCTCTCTTTCGGATTTCTCACTACTCTTTTGTCTCCGCTAAGGACAGGGTTCGGAATAACGCTTGTCCGCCCGGAAAGCAAAGACTGGGACTCCGTTATGCGGGATTGAAAAAACGGTATTGGTATTACAAAATCAGGAAATAGGTTAGTTGGGGGAGTAAAGAGACGCTTAGTTTTCTCCTTACACTGGGATTCTGGATAGGTTTGTTAATGCTTTATCTCATACACGGGAAGAGGATAAGGAGATTTATACGCGAGATCAGCAGGGTTGGAAAC
Source organism: uncultured Spirochaetia bacterium (assembly GCA_964636885.1). GTDB lineage: Bacteria > Desulfobacterota_D > UBA1144 > Nemesobacterales > CSP1-2 > CAZWVA01. Next base: position 6,691 of record CAZWVA010000087.1, on the reverse strand, counting down.
AGGCATTACATGCCCTACTACGCATATGGGGTAAGGCATCATAGGAAGTGGGACAAGAGGATCATCAGGTCTATACTCTCATTTATAGCCGTGGTGCTCATAATACTCGGCGTTTTTGCCATGTTCGGTGCCTTTGAATGATGACAGGAAGTAACTCTTAATCCTTTGGTTTAATAGTATTAACCAAGTTTTTTTAGTATTTGTTTTTTTGCTAGGTTTACCGCATAGATCCCCATTTATACGAGCCGATTTACGGTCTAACCAGTTGAGTTTATTGATTTTATTCGAGGACTGAAAATCACCCTTGACAGCCACAACATATTGTGGTTGAATCGAAAGGTGATACAAGATATGATAAAAAAGGAGGATAGAGATGGCTTCTGAGAAGTTCGAGATTATGGAAGGCAACGGAAAGGCATTATTGGAAGAGGGCTCGGAGGTTAATACCGAATCCATTCATAAGGAACCCAATCCCCCCGCAGAATACAGAGAGGGAGCCGTTATGGAGATACCCGAAGAGACCATAAGCGCCTTTGGTGGAGACGAGCTTCGCGCGAGGGTGTTCTATGAGAAGTACGCCCTTCGCGATGAAACGGGAAGTATAGTGGAAAAAAGGCCTGAGGAGATGTGGCAGAGGGTTGCAAGGGAGATTGCCTCTCCGGAAAAAACGCAGAAGCTCAGGCGCGAGTGGGAGGAGAACTTCTACTGGCTTCTTTCCGATTTTAGGTTTATCCCCGGAGGGAGGATCCTCTTTGGCGCGGGTCAGAAGAGGAGGGCCACGCTTTTAAACTGCTACTTCATGCCCATAAAGGAGGATTCGATAGAAGGGATATTTGAGTGGTGCAAAGAGGCGGCAAGAACCTATTCCTTTGGCGGAGGTGTTGGAACGGATATCTCTATCCTTAGGCCGAAGGGCGCTCCTGTGAACAACTCAGCCATCTACTCAACGGGGGCTGTGTCCTTTATGGAACTCCTTTCCACAACGACTGGAACGATCGGCCAGGCTGGCCGTCGCGGCGCCCTTATGATAACCATAGACGTCAGCCATCCTGACGTCCTGGATTTCATTGACATAAAGAACGACCCTTCGAGGTCGAAGGTCAAGTTTGCGAATATATCTGTCAAGGTTTCTGACGAGTTCATGAGGGCGGTTGAGGAAGATAAGGACTTTGAACTCAGATTTGAAAACGATAAGGTGAGATTCCGAAAGAAGATCAGGGCCAGGGACCTATGGAAAAAGCTAATAAGATCGGCCTGGGCTTCTGCCGAGCCGGGGGTTATCTTCTGGGACGCCGTAAAGAGGTTCTCCCCAACCGAGTACAACGGGATGGATGTCCATGGGGTCAACCCCTGTAGCGAGCAGGCGCTTGAGGACTATGGGAACTGCTGCCTTGGAAACATAAACCTCTCCCTCTTCGTAAAGGACGCATTTGAGGGCAGGGCCTCCGTTGATTGGGAGGGCCTTGAGAGGGCTCTTAGGTTCTCCGTTCGTTTCCTAGACAACGTACTGGACTACAACACGTATAAACACCCACTTAAATACCAGACCGATGCATCCATGCGTTCACGGAGAATCGGAGTGGGATTTACCGGTTTTGGAGACATGCTCGTAAAACTCAACCTAAAATACGACACGGAGGAGGCGGTTGAGTTTGCAGATAAGATGTTTGAGTACATAAAGAATATCGTTTACGAGGCAAGCTCGGACCTTGCCGCTGAGAAGGGGAGTTTCCCCGCATTTGACCTTGAGGCCCATCTATCGCGTCCATTCTTAAGAACCATTGACGAGCGGGTAATAGAGAAGATAAAGAGGCAGGGGATAAGAAACGCATGCATCCTTACGGTCCCCCCAGTGGGAAGTGGCTCGGTACTTGCCGGAACCACGAGCGGAATAGAGCCGATATTCGCCCTTTCCTACTACAGGCGCTCCAAATCGCTATCCCGCGAGGAGTTCAAGGTCTATCATCCTCTAGTCGGTGAATACATAAATAAGTTCGGGCTAAGCGATGAGAGCGGTCTTCCTCCAACATTCGTGACCTCCCACGAGATAAAGCCGGAGATGAGGGTTAGGATGCAGGCCGCAATCCAGAAGCACATAGACTCCTGCATATCGAGCACCGTGAATCTTCCAACGGATATAACCCTTGATGAGGTGGAGAAAATCTACTTCCTATCGTGGAAGCTGGGCTGTAAGGGGATAACCGTTTACAGGGAAGGCTCAAGAGAGGGAATCCTCATCACTGAAGAGGGAGTAAAGGCAAGAGCCGCCCAGAAGGAGAGGGAAGATGAAATGGAAAAAAAGGCCGAGACCCGGGATGAAGAGATGAAAAAAAACCATCCGTACCCCATCACATCTCTTCATCCCTCCCAAGAGCCTGCCGAGGGGGAAGTCTTGGGGGCTAAACTCTCCGAGGTTAAACCACTAAAGCGCCCACAGTACCTTGAGGGGTTCACGGAGGTGATAAAGACCGGATACGGGAACCTCTACGTAACCGTAAACACTTACGGGGGAAGGCCATTTGAGGTATTCGTTCAGATAGGGAAGTCGGGATACACGACTATGGCCGATGCGGAGGCGATAGGGCGCCTTACGTCCCTTGCCCTGAGGTCGGGGATAAGCGTAAAGGACGTTGTGGAACAGCTTGAGGGAATAGGGGGAGCTTCTCCTGTATTTGCGGATGGAAAACTCATAATGTCCATTCCGGATGCGATTGCGGCAGTGCTAAAGAAGCACTTCGTTTCCCAGGGGAAGGAGCCTGAGAAGAAACAGAAGCCCAACGACATAGATCTCGAGCGCTGTCCCGACTGCGGGAGTCGCGCCCTTGCCTTTGAGCAGGGCTGTATTTCGTGTAAGAGCTGTGGGTTTTCAAAATGCGATTAGCCTGAGATAGACGAGTTTCGTAGGAGGATGATGGTACTCATCAGGAAGCCCAGTCCCGGGTAGCGGGATTGGGTTTTTTGTTTTGGTAAGTGTTAAGTCATTTCCCTGTTTCTACCGTTATTTGGGATGTATACTAAACAAGAATGGGACACCAAAGACTTTGGAATAAACAGGAAGAAGAAGATTTCTTTACTAAAGCATTACAAATAGCTACTCCAGAGCAACTCTTCTACACCAGTGATGATGGACGCTACCTAGCTTACTGGCCAAAGAATTATAAAGGGAGAAAACCACTCTGCAAAGCAGAAATGCATTTATAGGAAGTTATACAGAGAAATGGGTAAAAGAATTTCTCGAAGATATAGCTAAAGAAGTAAATGCTTTTACCGTTCTAAATGCAATCTGTGAAGAAATTGGATTGTCAAACGATTCTCCGGCAGATGTAGCGATATGTAGGACAGAAGATAAAGTTCAGGTACCGGAGAACGTTCTTTTAATCATAGAGGTAAAGATGTCAATAGTTTGGAATTGGGAGTACAATCCTTTAATAGGTGAATCAAAATGTATTGGAGATTATACTACCCATCAGGGAAACCCAGGATTATTGAGATCCGATACTATGTTAAAAGCTATAGGTAAAAGTATTAATGTTCGTATAGCTAGTTTTAAGTCGGCAAAGATACCAATAATAATTCTAGGAAACACACACCCATAGCTAGAAGCTACTACGAGAAAGTGGACCATTTAAAGAGAGCAGGAATTATACAGGGTTTTACTCGGTGAATCCCAACCCTTTAGATATCCAAACACATAGGAGTAATATAAGAAGCACAAACAACAATGGATTTGTAAGAATCGATTCTTACGATGAACTTAGAACAGAATTAAGGGGTCTTCTTTTGGAAGAACGGGAATTCTTCTCAGGGATGAAAACCAAGAAGGAGTTAGGAGAAATAATAGAGATAGCAAATAAAGAATCCACTTATAAAAAGAAAGCAGAAGTGTTTCTTAAACTTCTAAGGAGTGAATATGAGCAGTAAATATAAAAGATTAGGGACTAAAACGAGTTCTTTTGGATCCCCGGGGAGGATAGGGCATGATTCTACTCCTTTTTACACAAGCAGATTATATGAAGGTTTACCCAAGGAAGAAACAACTAGGTATGTAGAAAATCCCATTCCATCTGAATTTCTAGATAAAATCTTTTGCAAATCAAGCGAACGAATGGAAGAATTGCCAGAAAATAGCGTTCACTTAATGGTTACGTCACCTCCATACAATGTAGGGAAAGAGTATGACGAAAATCTCACTCTAGATGAATACAGAGCGTTTTTAAAAAGAATATGGAGTGAAGTTAAAAGAGTTCTCGTTCCAGGTGGAAGGGTATGCATCAATAATGCCAACCTTGGAAGGAAGCCCTATATCCCTCTCCATGCTTTTATCATTGAGGACATGCTTGATTTAGGATTTTTAATGAGGGGTGAAATTATCTGGAATAAAGCCTCAAGTGGCAGTTTTTCAACGGCCTGGGGTAGCTGGCTTTCGGCTAAAAATCCAACTCTAAGAGACATACATGAATATATTCTAGTCTTCTCTAAAGGCATGTTTACAAGAAGAAATCCAGGGAGAAAGAACACGATTTCCAAGGGAGAGTTTCTCGAATTTACCAAAAGTGTTTGGACATTCCCCGCGGAGCCAGCAACAAAAGTCGGGCATCCTGCTCCATTCCCAGTAGAGCTACCTTATAGGTTAATTCAGCTTTACACCTTTGAAGGAGAAGTTGTTCTGGATCCATTTATAGGAAGCGGTCAGACGGCGATTGCGGCGATAAAAACAAAACGGCACTATTTGGGATACGATATAAACGCCGAATACGTGAAGTTAGCGGAAAAGAGGATCAGGGATTTTTCCCTGACCTTTAACGCTCCCGGGTTGTTTGAACTAGAAGGCCGATGAGATTTTGGAATAGAGAAAATTCTCATTTTGCCGTGCTACCCGGTTTATACCCAGAAATCCTGGCAAGCTCCTGAAGGGATCTCGTCCCTATATAGAACCGCCCGTTTATCTCCCACGTGGGGTAGCTGTGTATCCCCTTCTCATAGCAGAGGGCCGTATTTGCGTTCTCTCCCATTGGATCGCATTCGACGTAACGCACGTATTTAAAGGCCTCCTTTCCAAAGAGGAGCTTTTGGGTGAGGCAGTGGGGGCACTGGAAGGAGCCGTACATGGTAGCCCCTATCCCTCCAAGGTGTTTCGCAAGCCCCATCTGAAAACTATCGGATTCCGTGCTCAGCCGGTTTGATTGAAGGTATATGGAGCCAAGGAGAACCACACCCGCTATGATGACGCTGATGGTGAGGAGCTTTGCAGGGGAAAGCCGGGGAGGTAAAACGGGTCTTCCGATTAGAATCGTGATAAAAATAGCAGTAATCGCAAAAGAGGAGATGAGACAATAAACGCATACGGCATTTAATATAAAGAGCTCTATGTATGTGAGGTATGCAGAAAAGACAAACCCTATAAGAGAGACCATATAGAGTAATGGCCATCTTGTCTGGTTTTTGGAGGACGTAAAAGATAGAAGAAATATAAGCGAATATCCAATAACTCCAAGAAGGGGCACTGGAACCCCCGATATCACAGAATAGGGGCTCTCCCTTACCGTATCACAGCCGGAGCCCGCGGTGCAAAAAAAGAGGGCGGTTCCCTTCGTGTGGTAGAGGTAAGTGAGGTATAGGGAGACCGCTATCCCCAGGGCCGAGAGAGCCACAACAACTATCCTCTGTGTGTCTTTATCCTTGGATTTCTTTTCTTGCTTCATCTGTGGATATGCCTACCTATTCTATATAGAATTTCTTACCCTGCCTATCCAAATCCAAAAGTAAAGAGGCGGGGGTAAAGCGCGGGCCCAGTCTCGATGCCAGTGCGTCAAGCCTCTTTAAAACCCTTCCCACCCCGAGAGAATCCACATAGCGAAAGGGACCGCCCAGGAAGGCGGGAAATCCGAGACCGAGCACGGCACCGATATCCCCATCCCTGGGGTTTCTTATTATACCCTCCTCAAGGCAGAGAACGGCCTCGTTTATCATGGCGAGGGAAACCCTCTCCTGAATCCGTTCTTTTAAAGGTTCTTTTTCTCCACCCCCTCGGATGGGAAAGGGTTTATATATGGATTCGTCAATCCTCTTCTTGCCGTTATAATCATAAGAACCCTTTTTGCCTCCTCTTCCCGTTATTCCCTCCTGGATGAGGCTATTTATATGTTGAGGTGGCCTTAGCCTCTCGCCAAACGCCTCGTAGGCGATCCCGGCCGCCTTCGCATGGATCTCTATTCCGATCTCATCAATCAGGGTTAGGGGACCCATCGGGAACCCGAATTCTACCATCGCCTCGTCTATTCCCTCGACGCTTGCGCCCTCACCCAAAAGGTTTATGGCCTCATTCAGGTAAGGGATGAGGATCCTGGTTGTATAGAAACCGACCCCGTCCCTTACGACTATCGGGGTCTTTCCAAAACGCCTTGCGAGTAGAAGGGCCGTTGCTACCGTCTTCTCGGAGGTCTCCCTCGTAACGACGACCTCAAGAATGGGGTTTTTATGAACGGGTGGAAGAAAGTGAATCCCTATGACGTTACCAGGACGCCTTGCATGTCCCGCTATCTGGGCAAGGGGAATCGTAGAGGTATTTGAGGCGAGAACGGATTCCTCCCCAGTTACGGATTCGATCTCTTTTAGTACCCTCCGTTTTATCTCCAGATCCTCGGGCATCACCTCGATGACCATGCCTGCTCTACGGAATCCGGTGTAATCG
>CAZWVA010000086.1:0-8213 GCA_964636885.1 uncultured Spirochaetia bacterium | reverse complement strand
GGAGTATAGGGCTATGGCTATGGAACACAGAAAGATGGCCGAGGAGATGTAAAAAAGGTATAGCCGCCTTTAATTCCGCTATTGCATTTGGATAACTAACCTCTATTCCGATCCCTTCTCCATTAGGAAAAATCTCAGGGGCGAGACTTGTATTTGCACTGTGATGAAATATATTAATTGGCCGTATAGGTATTTTGATCCAGGAGGAGAAATGGAATTCGTAGAGATAAGTGGAATCGGTATCAGGGCTTCCCGAATCGGTCTGGGCACGTGGGCGATCGGCGGATGGCTCTGGGGAGGAACCGAGGAGAGAGATGCCATTCGCACGATCCATGCTGCGCTGGACAAGGGGATAAACCTTATTGATACGGCCCCGGTCTACGGGTTTGGTAGGTCTGAAGAGATAGTGGGGAGGGCCGTTTTAGAATATGGAAGACGCGATAGGGTTATAATAGCGACTAAGGTGGGTCTTGAGTGGATAGATGGAAAGGTATATCGGAACTCTACTAGGTCCCGGATCCTTAAGGAGATAGATGACTCCTTGAGGCGTCTTCAGACGGACTATATAGACATATACCAGGTTCACTGGCCTGATCCAATTGTTCCAATCGAGGAAACCGCCGAGGCGATGAACGAGCTCTATAAGCAGGGGAAGATAAGGGCAATCGGCGTTAGCAACTACTCAACCGAACAGATGGATAGGTTCCGTAGGATCGCACCTCTTCACGTATCTCAACCCCCTTATAACCTGTTTGAGAGGGGGATCGAGAGGGATGTCCTTCCTTACTGTCATAGAAACCGAATCGCAACCCTTTTATATGGAGCCATCTGTCGGGGGTTGTTAAGCGGCAGGATGAGGCCCGATACCGAGTTTAAAGGGGATGATATTCGCAGGCTTGACCCTAAATTCAGGGAGCCGCGCTACGGTCAGTATCTAAAGGCGGTTGATCTCCTTGACGGTCTTGCGAGGGAGAGATACGGAAAGCGCGTTATACATCTTGCGGTACGCTGGATTCTGGATCAGCCCGGGGCAACGGTGGCGCTCTGGGGGGCGAGAAGGCCTGACCAGTTAGACGCCGTTGATGGTGTGATGGGATGGTCGCTTGATAAGGAGGTGCTTGAGGCTATAGACAGGATCATAGATGAAACCATAAAAGACCCGGTAGGACCCGAGTTTATGGCCCCTCCCTCTCGCCGGTGAGAACCAAACGGCCATACAAAGATGTTGATTGCCGCTATTGCAATAGCCCTGCTTTGCTTAAGAGGAAAAACGATATAGCGAAGATAAAGAATCGAATGCTTGAGATCGTATGCTCGATAAACCTAAGGGTCAATCAAATTACCAGGGAATATAGTCGAGCCACTTTATGAATTTCTCGTCCTTTCCCTTCACTATATCAAAAAACCTCTTCTGGAGCCTCTTTGTTATCTCCCCCGGTTTCCCATTCCCAATCGTTCTTCCATCAACCTCCCGTATCGGCGTGATCTCGGCCGCAGTTCCGGTGAAGAAGGCCTCATCTGCAATATAGAGTTCGTCTCTTGTAAACCTTTCGTGTATAACCCTTATCCCTTCATCGGCTGCGATATCAATCGCCGTGTTTCTCGTGATTCCCTCAAGGATGGAGGTTAATGGAGGGGTCTTTATGACCCCGTTTCTCACGATAAATACGTTCTCGCCGCTTCCCTCCGAAACGTAGCCCTCGGTATCAAGCATGAGAGCTTCATCGAATCCGAGGGATGTGACCTCGAGCTTTGCCATTACGGAGTTCACGTAGTTTCCGCATATCTTTGCCTTCGTCATATGTGTATTTACGTGCATCCTGGTAAAGGAAGAGATCTTCGCCCTTATCCCTTTTGTCAGGCCCTCGTCTCCGAGGTATGCTCCCCACGGGTAGGCGGCGATTGCCACCCTTATCGGGTTGTCTTTCGGATGAACTCCCATCACCCCGTCTCCTATAAATGCGATTGGTCTAATGTACGCCTCCTTTAGCTGGTTTACTATTAGAACCTTAAATATCGCCTTTATCAGGTCTTCCTTGGAGAAGGGTATCTTTATCTGCGCGATTCGGGCGGATGAGTAAAACCTATCGATATGGTCCATAAGCCTGAATATGGCGGGGCGCCCGTCATGGCATTCATAGGCCCTTATCCCCTCAAAAACGCCAAGCCCGTAGTGAAGCGTGTGTGTGAGCACGTGAACCTTCGCCTCATTCCATGGTACCAGTTCTCCGTCGAACCATATCATATAGGGCTTATCAGGCATGAAAATCTCCTTGGATTTTATGATAGCTCATAGAATATTCCTTATTCTGCGGGGAGTTGTCAAGTATAATTCCCCACTCCCCGAACCCGGAACGATTAGGCCTTCCCATAGACGGGAATTGCGGCTCCACTAATCGGCTTTGAGTCGTCTGATGCGAGAAAGAGCATGACCCTTGCTATCTCTTCTGGCTTTACCCATTTTGAAAAATCCGCCTTTGGCATGGCCTTCCTATTTGCGGGTGTGTCAATCGTGCTTGGAAGGATCGCGTTTACGTTTATCTCGTAGTCCCTTACTTCATCGGCTATCGTCTCTGTGAGATTTAGAACCCCGGCCTTTGACGCCGAGTATGCTCCAATCCCGGCCGTCCCCCTAAGAGCTGGGCGGGATGATACGTTTATTATTCTTCCGTAGTTCTGCTTTATCATGTGAGGGAGAACCGCTTTTGAACAGAGGAATGTGGATTTTAGGTTTATATTCATCATGTGATCCCATGTCTTCTCGTCTGTATCCACGATCGTTGCGTATGTGAAGCCGCCGACTATATTCACAAGGACATCTATTCTCCCGAACCTTTGCAGGGTCCTCTCCACGACTCTTGAGACCTGCTTTTCTTTTGTGACATTGGCTCTGATAAGGATGAGTCGGGGTTTATATTTCTCTACAATTGACGAGAGTCCTTTTAGCTCTTCCTCAACTATGTATGTGCAACTAACCCTGGCTCCTTCCTCGAGAAACGCCGACACGACCGCTTTTCCCAACGCTCCCGTGCCACCTGTTATGATTGCAACCTTGTCTTTAAGCCTCATTCTGACCTCCGTTAGATATTTGGGTGATATATTATTTTATCTAATCTCTTTCGTGAGTCTCCCGATGTGCACGGTAACGCTAAGCGGGACCTAGAGGCTAAGAGGTTAATAGGTTTATAGAAGTATCCTCACCATGCCAAGCACCTGCCATGAGAACCTCACTATATCTCCACTAAAGAAGCCCTTTGGTGTTACATGACGTATACTCGAAAACTCACCGAATGAGACGGAGATGCCCTTGGGAAGGGCATCCCTGATCTTTAAGGATTCCTCTACCGGGATGATCTCATCGTCTCTATCATGCATGAGAAAGACCCTTGTCCTCATACTGGAGAGGGTAGGGGAGGGAGAGAGGTCGTTAAATGCTGATAGGAGCCAACTGGGTAGCGATTCAACGTATCTTTGGGCCTCCTCAAATGATGGGTTTCTATGTAGGAGATTCTCTGCTTTTTCTTTTCCAATATGTTCTATCAGTATGTTTCTAACCACCTCTTTTGGAAGTGGATTCGGTTCCCATGGACGTTTGGAGCCCCTATAGACCGCCCTTTTTGAAAGGACCTCCGCTACTAGTTCCTTTAGGTCAAAGTACCCGCCCAGTGAGAAGGCAAAAAGCGGAGTCTCCCCGAGTTCAGATGCCGCCCGGAGAACATATGAGCCAGCCACGGAGAAGCCGCAAAGCCCGATCCTATCAGGATCAGCATACCCTTTCTCTCGCAAGAAGAGGAATGTGTCCTTTATACGGTCTATATCCTCCCTCGAAAAAACCCTCTTTGGAATCGTCTCCGAATCGGGAACCGCAACCCCGATTCCCGATCCTGTAAATGACCTTGCCAGGTTTACCAAACGCCTGTCCTTGGCACCTTCAGGGCTAAATCCCGGAACAAGGATAACGAAAGAGGGTCTCTCTATCCCCTTAGGTTGGTAGATATAGACCAATCGTTTTTTAGATCCGGTTATGAATTCCTCTTTCCTTAGATCAACCCTGTATATCCCCCATTCAAACCACCTAGGCGCATTCGGTACCACGTGTGAGACGAGATAAGCCGTACGGTAGATCGCCTTTCCCCATTGGAGTGTAAGGAGGAGGAAAGCCAAGGCTGTTACTAACGGAATGGCCCTACGAAGTGGGTATTTCATCGGATTTTAATGCCGCTATTGCTAATTCACCAAACAGACTAAAAAAGAGTATCTTGACACAACAAACCCCTTAACCCTAAAATAAAACCACAAAAAGGGGCAAAACACAAAAAACAAAAATGGATCTCCTAATCTCTATGAAGGCAGAGCCCATTATGAAGGGGCTTTACATAGACTGCAACCTAATGCAGATGCCAACTGCCCAATCGGAGGGATACTTTATAGCGGAGTTTAGAGAAGCAGATGAAGAAAAGCTAAAGATCATAAAGAAATACGCAGAGATACTCGAAAACAAACTAAAGGGAAATAGCGATTTTCTAATCGAGCACACACGCTTCGGATTTATACTGAAAAAAAGGGTAGATGAAGATATCGAGTATATGGAAGCCTGGGAGAGATGGGTTAGATTCTCAAGAAGGCTATACAAGGAGCTCTTAAACACACTAGGAGAAGATCTAGATAACGAAGAGCCCGAATATCTATAGGCCTCCAATCCTTGCATTTCCCGTCATATTCGCTAATACTTCTTTCACTGCCAAGCCAAGAACGATAATGAGGAGGAAAAGAACAACACTCGGCCATGAGAGAAAAAAGGGAATCGGACTATAAAAACACACTAAACCTTCCGCGCACGGACTTCTCGATGAAGGCAAACCTAAGCCAGAGGGAACCAGAAACCCTAAGACAATGGAAGGAGTCCAAGATATACCAAAAGATAAGAGAGATATCCAAAGGGAGACCAAAATTCATCCTCCACGATGGTCCCCCGTATGCAAACGGACATATACACATAGGTCATTGCCTAAATAAGATCCTAAAGGACGTAATAGTAAAATCAAAGACGATGTTCGGATTCGACTCGTACTTCGTTCCAGGCTGGGATTGCCACGGGCTTCCCATAGAATACCAGGTGACTAAAGACCTGGGTTCCAAGAAGAAAACCACATCGAAAGCCGAGATAAGGAGGCTCTGTAGGAGGTACGCCGAGAGGTTCGTAGACATACAGCGCGAGGAGTTTCAGCGTATAGGGGTATTTGGAGACTGGGAACATCCCTATCTCACAATGAGTAGAAGCTACGAGGCCACAATCGCAAGGGAACTCGGCAACTTTATAAAGACAGGAAACCTGTACAGGGGGAAAAAACCCGTCTACTGGTGTTACCACTGCCAAACGGCATTGGCAGAGGCCGAAGTAGAATACGAGGACAAGGTATCCCCTTCTATATATGTCAAGTTCCCCCTAGGTTCAGAGGAGCTACCCACGAGGTTTCCTATCCTCAGAGGAAAAAGGGTATTTGCCCTAATCTGGACCACAACCCCATGGACCCTTCCTGCAAACCTGGCGCTTTCCTTCCACCCCGATTACACCTACATTGCAACGGAGGTCGAGGAAGAAGAGGTATATATCCTTGCCGAGGCACCCCTCGATAGGATAGTAAACAGAGAAAACAGGGTACTGGAGAGATTTCAAGGAAGGGCAGTTGAGGGGCTGAGATTCAGGCACCCCCTCTATGAGAGGGACTCCATAGTCACAATGGGGGATTTCGTAACCCTAGACACCGGAACGGGAATCGTCCACATAGCACCAGGCCACGGACAGGAAGACTACGAAATAGGAATAAGATATGCACTCGACATTTACGCCCCAGTAGATGAAAAGGGTCGCTTCACAAAAGACGTCGAGTATTTTGGGGGCATGTTTGTCTACGACGCGAATAAAGAGATAATCGAGAAACTAAGAGAGAGGGGAAACCTTTTAAAGGAGGAGAGAATCATACACTCCTATCCTCACTGCTGGAGGTGTAAGAACCCCATCATCTTTAGGGCAACTCCCCAGTGGTTTATCTCGATGGAGAGAAACGGACTAAGAGCCAAGGCCCTTCGGGAAATAGATCGCGTAAGATGGATCCCGGAGTGGGGCAGGGACAGGATCTACAACATGGTTGAGAACCGCCCCGACTGGTGCATTTCGAGACAGAGGGCATGGGGAGTACCCATAGTGGTCTTCTATTGTAATTCCTGTAGCCATACACTTATGGACCCCGCAATTGTAGACCATGTAGCTCAGCTCTTTGAAGAGCACGGAGCCGATGTGTGGTTCACACGTAAGGCAGATGAACTCCTTCCACCGGAAACGAGATGTCCTGGATGCGGAAGCAAGGATTTCAGAAAAGAGAACGACATACTGGATGTCTGGTTCGACTCCGGTGTGAGTTTCGCATCCGTCCTTGAAGGAAACCCTGAACTTTCCATGCCAGCTGATATGTACCTTGAGGGAAGCGATCAACACAGGGGATGGTTCCATTCAAGCCTTCTTATATCCGTGGGAACAAGGGGGATTGCTCCTTATAAATCAGTCCTTACACACGGCTTTGTCGTGGACAAAGAAGGGGAAAAGATGTCTAAATCGAAGGGGAACGTGATCGCTCCACCGGACATCATAAATAAATACGGTGCCGAGATCCTAAGGCTTTGGGTTGTAGCCGAGGAGTACAGGGGAGATATAAGGATCTCAAGTGAGATACTGGACAGGCTTGCCGAGTCCTATAGAAAGATAAGGAACACGTTCAGATATCTTCTGGGAAACATTTACGATTTCGATCCATTAAGGGACGAAATAAAAAGGGAAAGCCTCGAAGAGATAGACAGGTGGATCCTTCACAGACTTAGCGTCTCATCGGATAAGATCCTTAGGTCCTACAACGACTACGAGTTCCATACTGTCTACCACGAGATTCAGAGGTTCTGCATCGTGGACCTAAGCTCGATCTATCTTGACGTTCAAAAGGACGTTCTCTACACGTTCTCCACGAACTCAAGGAGGAGAAGATCAGCACAAACCGCGATATACATCGTCTTAGACTGGCTTACCAGGCTCTCTGCTCCCGTCCTCTCGTTTACGGCAGACGAGGTTTGGCGCTTCATTCCGGGCGAGAAGAGGGAAAGCGTCCATCTTGCGACATTCCCCGAACCCGAACTCATAAGGGGGTTTATCGACGACAAACTGGAATATAAATGGAATAGGCTCCTTTTCCTAAGAGACGAGATACTAAAGAAACTCGAAGAGGAGAGGAAGGCTAAGCTGATCGGGAGTTCACTCGAAGCCGGGCTTGAAATCTACGCCGAGGGGGAATTAAGGTATTTCATATCGGAAAACCTGGAACTCCTTAAATCCCTTGCAATCGTATCCCACGTGGAACTCGTCGGGAAACCCGACACCGGGGGTTACATAAGCACCGAGCCGTTCTTCCCAAGGTCTCCATTCACTATCAAGGTTAAGAAAGCCCCCGGTAAGAAATGTGAAAGGTGCTGGACGTACAGTACGACTGTAGGAGGCAACCCCGAATATCCCTCGATCTGCGATAGATGCACCAGGCATTTAAAGGAGATGGGAATGTAATTCTTCCCACTGTCTAAAGACCCCTTCTAATCCCCGGCCACGTCTCAATAGGGTCTGTTGATCGTACAACGTGCATGCCAGCGGATGCAAATCGACGGAACGCATTATCGGCTTCATCCGTATAGTCGATGACACCCGGAACAACGACCGGTGAGGTACAGTCCTCTAAGAGGTAGACCTTTTCTACCAAGTGTCTGTCACGGGCCATAACATCCTCTAGAAGATCCGCAATCGTCCAGGCTACGCAGTGGCTCTTTGCCTGTCCGGCGATTATAACTATATCGAAATCCCTCTCCAATTTACGGAAGAACTCATCGCTCTTCTCCACCAGGGGGTTCCCGTCCTGATCCTTATCCACTTCTGGGCCGAGAACGGAGTAGTGCTCGGTGAGTGGGTGATTACCCTTTATACGGATATCCGGCTGGCTCATGCGGGCAATCGTATGGAAGAAGATAGCCTCCTCAACAGCAGATACTAGGGCATGTCCAATGCCGCCCAGCATCGCATGGTATGGCCAAATGGTAAGCTCGTATTTACCCGTTCTCTTAAGTTAAGTCGTATAATGCAGAAGGTAACGTTCCATGTAATCCACGCTGCGTTCGATACT
>CAZWVA010000085.1:0-8597 GCA_964636885.1 uncultured Spirochaetia bacterium | reverse complement strand
CCCATTGGCGGCGTTAATCTATCAAGCATCTCTTTAAACCCCTTTCTATTCGTTAAAATACCAAGCCGATATGAGAATCATGAAACCAAATAGTGTCTAGGGAGATCTAGATCCTTCATCTCTTTCCCCCTGATCCTTGCCACTTCTTCTGGTACTCTAAGTAAAGACAGCCCCTTAACGGTCGCCATCACCACGTTTAGCGGATTAGTAGAGCCCAAGACCTTAGACAATACATCCTGAATACCAGCGAGTTCAACAACCGCCCTTACCGCCCCCCCCGCAATGACCCCAGTACCGGGAGCGGCGGGCCTTAGTATCACCCTGCTCGAACTATGCTCACCCACTACCTCGTGTGGGATGGTATTATCGCGCCTTGGAACCCTTATTAGGTTCTTCTTTGCCTTCTCTATCGCCTTCCTAATGGCATCTGGAACCTCGTTGGATTTCCCCAAGGCCGTTCCAACAATACCGGCACCGTTTCCTATAACAACCAGGGCCGTAAAGTGAAACCTCTTTCCACCCTTTGTAACTTTAGCAACCCTTCTTACGTGAACTATCTTCTCTTTTAGTTCAAGTCCACTCGGATCTATTCTCTCTTTTTGCAAATCTCTTCTCCTTAGAATAAGAATGCTTCCTAGAACTCGAGTCCCGCCTCTCTGGCCCCCTCGGCAAGGGATTTTACCCTGCCGTGGTAGGGATACCCACCGCGATCAAAACAGACCCTTTTTATCCCTTTGGATATGGAAAGCTCACCGATATACTTCCCAACTATCCTTGCTACCTCTACCTTCTTCTTTTTATCCTGATTCAATATCTCCCTGATCTTAGGTGTAAGCGAAGAAGCCGCAACGAGGGTGCGCCCCTCTGCATCGTCGATTATCTGGGCGTATATATGCTTAGAGGATTTAAACACAGAAAGTCTGGGTAGACGGGAGATCATCCTTAGCTTAACGCTTGACCTTCTATGTCTCATATCCCTTTTCTCTTTTCTGCTCTTTTTCTTTATCATTTCTTTATGCCCGCCTTTCCAGGTTTGAGTTTGAGCATCTCACCGGTGTATCTTATCCCCTTTCCTTTATACGAATCTGGAGGTCTAAGCCCTCTTATTTTTGCAGCTATATTGCCTACGATCTCCTTATCGATCCCCTGAATAAGGACCCTGGTTCCTCTCTCCTCAACCACCGCGCTAATCCCTTGAGGAAGAGAAAACTCAATCGGATTTGAATAGCCCAGACTGAACCTAATGGTGTTTTTCCCCGATAGTTCAGCCTTGTAACCAACCCCTACGATATCGAGTGACTTAGAAAACCCCTCCGTAACGCCCACAACCATACTCGCTATAAGAGAACGCATTAGCCCATGAAGAGCCTTGAATTTCTTCTCGTCGCTTTCCCTTTCGACGTATAGATGTGAACCCTCGATTCTTATCTTGATACCCTGAGGTATACGTTTTGAAAGCTTACCCTTTGGTCCCGTAACCTCTATCAAACCGTCCTTGGTTTCTATCCTCACACCGCTTGGAATCGTGATCGGTTTTCTGCCTATCCTTGACATATCTATTACCTCACAAGACCGTGCATATTAGTTCTCCCCCGATCTTTAAACGACGCGCCTCTGTACCCGTCATGATACCCCTAGATGTAGAGACTATAGAAATCCCCAATCCGCCTCTTACCCTAGGTAGATCCCTTTTGCTTACATAGGCTCTGCAACCCGGTTTGCTTACCCTTTGAATCTCCTTTATGACCGCTTCTCCATCAGGCGTATAGAGGAGATCTATCTTGATCATCTTCCTTACGCCGTCCTCAACCACTTTATAATCGCCTATAAACCCCTCTTCCTTGAGGATCCTAGTTATCTCGATCTTTATTCTCGACGCGGGTACATCCACTGACTTGTGGCGGGCTATCAAAGCGTTCCTTATTCTGGTAAACATATCGGCAATAGGATCGGTCATCTCATTCCCCTCTTCATCTTTACTCCAAACTCTAATATAGAAACACCAAATCTACCAACTGGCCTTTCTCACCCCCGGTATACTTCCAAAACTCGCCTTATCACGAAAACACAACCTACACATCCCAAACCTTCTTAAGAACGACCTAGGCCTTCCACAAAGTGGGCAGCGGTTCCTTCGTCTCACCCTGAACCTCGGCTCTCTCTTCGATTTTTCTAAAAGCGACTTTCTCGTCATGTGTCTCCTCTCTATTAACTCGTTCTAAAGGGCATACCCAGATTCGCCAATAGCTCCCTTGCCTCCTCATCGCTTTTGGCCGTTGTAACTATAGTTATATTCAATCCTTTCACCTTTTCTATCTTACTATAGTCGACCTCGGGGAATATCACGTGCTCCCTGATGCCGAGCGTATAGTTTCCCCTACCATCAAAGGAATCGGGCGGTACACCACGAAAATCCCTTACACGTGGAAGTGCGAGATTAACAAGCCTATCAAAGAACTCGTACATCCTATCCCCACGTAGCGTTGCCATGCACCCAATCGGTGCGCCTTCTCTTAGCTTAAAACCCGCAATCGATTTCCTCGCCCTGGTTATAACGGGTCTCTGACCGATAATGAGGGAAAGCTCATTTACGGCATCCTCTATTATCTTAACCTCCCTTCCCCCATCGGTTAGCCTTCCAAGCCCCATATTGACCACTATCTTCTCAAGACGCGGAATCTCCATCGGGTTTTTATATCCAAAACGCTTCTTAAGAACCGAAGATACTTTTTCCTTGTATAGAGTCTTTAATCTTGGAACCATTATTACTTGATTTCCTCACCGCTTTTTTTGCTGTATCTCACCTTTTCTCCACTTGCAATCACCCTATGTCCAACCCTTACGGGGCGACGGGCCGTAGGGTCGTAGAGCATAACATTCGAGATATGAATAGGTGCCTCTTTCTCAATTATCCCTCCGGATGGATTTTTCTGAGAGGGACGGCTGTGCCTCTTTATTATATTTAGCTTTTCAACCAAAACCTTATTCTTTTCCCTTAAGACCCTTATAACCTTACCGGTCTTTCCCTTCTCTTTACCCGCTATGACGTAAACCATGTCACCGGTCTTAACATGGAATTTTCTAATCTTATTATTTGGAGAAGCCACCTTATACGACCTCCGGTGCAAGTGAAATTATCTTCATAAATCCCTTAAGACGAAGCTCTCTAGCTATTGGACCGAACACGCGTGTTCCCATCGGCTCATTCTCCTTTGTTATGAGTACGGCGGCGTTATTGTCAAATCTCACGTAAGAGCCATCTGGGCGCCTTTGTTCCTTTTTTGTGCGGACGATCACAGCCCTATGCACATCGCCTTTCTCTACCTTTGAATTAGGAATCGCTTCCTTAACGGAAACTACAACAACATCACCAAGCCTTGCATACTTCCTATTAGACCCACCCATTACCCTTATACAAAAGAGCTTCTTTGCTCCGGTGTTATCCGCAGATTCGAGAACAGTGGTTGGTTGAATCACTCTGGTTTTCCTCCCTCTTCTGAGAACTCATCGGCGATCTCGCCTTCAACAACAGTGGCACGTTCTAGTATCTTACTCACCCTCCACCTCTTCGTTTTACTGAGAGGCCTTGTACCGATAATAAGGACCCTATCCCCCACCTTGCACTCGTTCCTTTCATCATGGGCCTTAAACCGTGAGGTTGTCTTTACGGGTTTCCCGTAAGTCGCGTGTTTCTTTATCTGCACCACATCCACAACGACGGTCTTATCCATCTTATCACTCGTGACTACACCAACTAGAGTCTTTGCCTTCCCTCTTTCCATCGGTTTTATTTTCTCCTTATTCCAAGCTCCCTTTCTCTTTTTATCGTAAGTATCCTTGCTAGGTCTCTTTTTAGCTTTCGAACCCTCGCAACATTCGTAGTCCTATTCGTAGCGAGTTGAACCCTTAGATTAAAGAGCTCCTGCCTCGTATCGTCTTCCTTCTTTTTCAATTCATCGTCGCTTAACTCTCTTATCTCAACTGGTTTCATATCGTAAGAACCCCCTCTTGACGAGCAACGATACGTGTTTTTACGGGAAGCTTATGTGAGGCGAGCCTGAGAGCCTCCCTCGACAGATCCTCCGGAAGCCCGCTTATCTCATAGAGCATAGTTCCCCTCTTCACGGGTGCAACATAACCGACGACGTCTCCTTTCCCCTTTCCCATTCTCGTCTCGGCAGGCTTCTTCGTTATGGGTTTGTGAGGGAAAAGCCTAACCCATAGCTTCGCTCCACGTCTTACATGACGCGTTATCGCAACTCGAGCAGCTTCGATCTGTTGAGAGGTCAGCCTTCCACATTCAATGGACTGGAGTCCAAACTCTCCAAAAGCCAGGGTTGCCCCCCTTGTCGCACGCCCCCTTATCCTGCCCTTATGTTGTTTCCTGTATTTTGTTCTGGCCGGTTGAAGCATTTTTACCTCCGTGAAGGCGAATCGAGAGATCTCGAATCACCGGATTAACTACTATGCCTTACCTTTCTCTCCAGTACCTCGCCTTTAAATATCCAGACCTTAACCCCTATTATTCCATACGTCGTTTTTGCCTCGGCGAATCCATAATCGATATCGGCACGGAGCGTGGTAAGTGGAACCCTGCCTTCCCTATACCATTCCTTTCTCGCTATCTCGGCTCCCCCCAACCTCCCTGCAACCATGACCTTTATCCCTACAGCTCCAAGCCTAAGAGCCGAGGACATGGCCCTTTTCATGGCACGTCTATAGGCAACCCTTCTCGATAGCTGAAGCGCGATGTTCTCAGCAACCAATTGGGCGTCCACTTCGGGGCGCTTTACCTCACGGATATCCAGGTAGACATCCTTGCCGGTCATTCTACCCAGCCCGCGTCTTAGGGATTCGATCTCCTGCCCTTTTCTACCGATTATCATACCTGGGCGCGCCGCATATATCACCACCCTTACCCTTTCGGAAGCGGCTCTTTCAATCTCGATCTTAGAAATCCCCGCCTGATAGAACTCCTTCTTGATTAGGGACCTGATCCTTATATCCTCGTGAAGGAGCTGGGTGTACTTCTGCTTCTCCGCAAACCACTTAGAATCCCAGCTTTTAGTGATTCCGATTCTGAGCCCTACAGGGCATACCTTTTGTCCCAACTTATAACCCCCTTTCTTCTAGCACTATAGTCAAGTGGCTCATCCTTCTCTTTCTTTGATATGCTCTTCCCATCGCCCTTGGCCTAATCCGTTTAAGCACCGGGCCTTGGGAGACGTAAGCCTCTTTTATATAAAGGGTCTCGGTGCTCGTGTGGCCCTTTTCAGCGGCATTCGCAACAGCGGATTTCAGGAGCTTCGCCACGATGGGTGCGGACCTCCTTCTTATAGAGCCTAGAACCGCAAACGCCTCTTCTACTCCGCTTCCCCTTATTAGATCCAATACGACTCTCGCCTTCTTCGGCGACGTCCTTGCGTATTTACACACAGCCCGCGATACCATTTGTTCACCTTTTAGCTAAACCGTTGTTTTCTCAACCTTCGCTTTCTTGTCTCCTCCACCGTGTCCGGTAAAGGTACGGGTAGGAGAGAATTCCCCGAGTTTATGTCCAACCATGTATTCAGTCACATAGACCGGAATAAACTTTTTACCGTTATAAACCGCAAATGTGAGACCCACCATATCAGGGATGATCATGGAATCCCTAGACCAGGTTTTAATTATACGTTGGTCTCCAGACGACCTTGCCGATTGAACCTTCTTAAGTAGTTTTGGATCAACATATGGACCCTTTTTATTTGACCTTGGCATATCGACTCCCCTTTATTTCCATTTCTCATACGCCTCGCTAATCCATCCCGTAACCGATTCTCCTACGTTTTACGATAAACTTATCCGTTCTCTTATTCTTTCTCGTCTTATATCCGATTGTGATCCACCCCCAAGGAGAAACGGGATGAGGGTTTCCTTTGGTGGCCTTCCCTTCACCTCCGCCGTGCGGATGGTCAACCGGGTTCATCGCAACCCCTCTCACGTGAGGACGGCGGCCCATATGCCTGCTTCTTCCAGCCTTCCCAATCACTACGAGTTCGTGTTCCAGGTTTCCAACCCTTCCAATGGTCGCCATACAGTTCATATGAACCAAGCGTATCTCACCAGAGCTCAATCTGAGTTGGGCATAATCGCCCTCTTTAGCGAGTATCTGAGCAGAAGCCCCGGCAGCACGAAGGATCTTACCGCCCTCCCCGGGTCTCAGCTCCACGTTATGTATCATGGTCCCTATGGGAATATTCCTTAGAGGAAGGGCGTTTCCCGTGTTTATGTCGACGTTTTCTCCAGAGATCACCGTATCGCCGACCTTTAACCCTTCTGGAGCGATTATGTAGCGTTTCTCCCCGTCCGCATAATTTAGAAGCGCTATTCTAGCGGAACGATTAGGATCATACTCGATTGTGGCAACCCTTGCAGGAATATCAAACTTATCCCTTTTAAAATCGATAATCCTGTACAGGCGCTTGTGGCCACCCCCACGGTGTCTACTCGAAATCCTCCCTTGGGAGTTCCTGCCGGCCTTTCTCTTTAGAGACGCGGTAAGAGGCTTATAGGGCTCACCCACCGTGATCTCAGAGAAATCGAGGGAGGTTTTAAACCTCGTTCCAGGAGTTACAGGATTATATTTCTTTATACCCATATTTAAACCCCTTCAAAAAATTCTATCGTTCCTTCCTTAAGCTTCACGTAAGCCTTCTTTAACGGGGACCTTTGACCTACGGGACGGCCAAATCTTTTTACCTTCTTTCCGGGTAGGATAAGCGTTCTTACCTTATCCACCTTCACCTTGAACAACTTCTCGACGGCCTCTTTTATCTCCTTTTTATTGGCCTTCCTATCAACCGAAAAGACATACCAACCACCCCCCTTGAGGAGAGAGGACTTTTCCGTGATGAGAGGACGCCTTATCGTTTCCCTTGGCTCTTTCAACCCTTAAGTACCTCCTGAACCCTAAGCAATGAATCCTCAGTCATAACAAGCGTATCGAACCTAAGAATGTCATAAACGTTGAGTCCATCCGATTTTAATACCTTAACGTTCTTAAGGTTTCTGGCCGACCTCTTGAGATTTTCATTGTCGCCATTTATCACTATTAGTGCCCTACTAAGCTCAAACCCTTTAAGGAACTCAGAAACCAGCTTTGTTTTTATCTGGGGGAGATTAAGATCCTTAAGGATAAGGATATTCCCATCCCTGTGTTTTAGGGAAAGGGCGCTTTTGAGCGCCTCACGTTTTACCTTTTTAGGAATACTAAAGGACCAGTCCCTGGGTTTGGGCCCAAAGATTATCGCTCCCTTCCTCCACTGTGGGGCCCTGATACTGCCCTGACGTGCCCGTCCGAGGTGCTTCTGCTTCCAGGGTTTTCTTCCACCGCCTCTTACCTCGCCCCTAGTCTTAGTTGAGGCGGTACCGGAACGACGACCGGCCAATTGCCAGTTTACAACATAATAAAAGAGGTGCTCCTTTATAGGAGACTCAAACACCTCTGGGTCTAGCTCGACGGTACCCACCGTATTCCTGTTTAGATCGTATACGTCATAGTGCGGCACTTTCTACTCTCCCTTTTGTCGTATGCCTGAGAACCAGTAAACCACCGTCCGGTCCAGGAACAGAGCCTTTTATGATTATGATGTCCTTTTCGGGATTCACCTTTACCACACGAACCCCCTGCACGGTAACCCTCTCGGCACCCATATGACCCGCCATCCCTAGCCCTTTCCACACCCTTGCTGGAAAAGAGTGCTGACCGATTGAACCCGGCCTCCTGTGGGCCATACCGCCGTGTGAATCCGGCTGTCCGGCAAACCCATGCCTTTTCATAACGCCGGCAAACCCCTTTCCTTTGCTGGTTCCTGTAATATCTATAAGATCACCCTCTTTAAAGATATCCACTTTCACCACATCACCGGGCTTGTACTCATCCACACCACCCTTCTTGAGTACTCCAAACTCCCTAAGAAACCTCAAAGGTGGAACACCAGCCTTCTTAAAATGCCCAAGAAGTGGTTTGGTGAGCCTCTGTGGCTTTACCTCTTCGAACCCAAGTTGAATGGCCTCGTACCCGTCCTTATCGGCACTCCTCTTCTGAACCACAAAGCAAGGACCCGCCTTTATCACGGTTCCCACCACAACGGTGCCGTCCTCAAGAAACACCTCAGTCATTCCAACCTTCTTACCTATTAATCCCTCTATCATGAGCGTTATGATCCTGTGAGTTTTATTTCGACCTCAACCCCAGAAGCCAAGTCGAGCTTCATAAGAGCATCTATCGTTTGCTGGGTAGGGTCAAGAATGTCAACCAGCCTCTTATGGGTCCTAACCTCAAAGTGCTCTCTTGAATTCTTATCCACATGTGGAGACCTGAGTACACAGTACCGGCTTATGTGAGTTGGAAGGGGAACCGGACCCGCTACCCTGGCACCCGTCCTCTTAGCCGTCTCCACAATCTCAAGTGCAGACCTGTCAAGCAACTTATGGTCAAAGGATTTGAGCTTTATTCTAATCTTAGCAGCACGATTCATAATTTTATTATCCCTAGAAAACCTCTATTCGATGATTTTAGTAACAACACCGGCTCCAACCGTCCTTCCCCCCTC
>CAZWVA010000084.1:5706-8855 GCA_964636885.1 uncultured Spirochaetia bacterium | reverse complement strand
CCGTCATAGATACGGAAACAAACACGGTTATCGGTGAGGTGACCGTAGGCAAGAGGCCTTTTGGAATCGCTATAACGCATGATGGAAAGAGGGTTTACGTTTCAAACTACTTTGGCGATACCGTCTCCGTTATAGACGTCTCAACCGACTCGGTTATCAAAGAGATACCGACTAATAGAACCTTATATAAGGAGTAGACATGAAACCCGATATTCCAACCATAATGGGGAGGGTATTTCATTCGTCCTTTTTAGTCGCCATACTGCTACCCCTTCTTTTTATGGGTTGCAACGGAGGTAGGGGGAGTGGAAAGGGAAAACCGAGCGTCAGCCGCAAGGTATTCGTGACGAGTTCTTCTGGAGATAGAATATCGGTCTTTGAATCAAGCGCAGACGGTAATGTTCCACCTATAAGGGTAATAGGGTCAAAGACAGGACTCGTTAGACCCCAGGATGTATTCGTAGATACGGAAAACGATGAGGTATTCGTGGCCAATTTGAACAACACGATCACCGTATACAGGAGAACAGACGGAGGAGATGCCCCTCCCATAAGAACCATAGCCGGGGGAAATACCGGGCTTTTCCTGCCACAGGGTATATTCGTAGACACGAAGAACAACGAGGTATTCGTGTCTAACCTGAATGACACGATTACCGTATACGAGAGGACATCACAGGGAAACGTCTCTCCTCTAAGGACAATAGGAGGAGAAAATACTGATCTCTCCTTCCCGGTCGGGATATTCGTGGACGAGGAGGAAGACGAGGTATTCGTAGTTAATTCATTTAATAACACGGTCACAGTATACGGAAGAACCGCTACCGGCGACTCTCCCCCTTTAAGGATATTATCCGTATTAGACCCAAACGACACGGGGATAGAAGAGGTCCGCGTATCAACCGGAATATTCGTGGATAGGAAAAACGGCGAGCTATTCGTGATCGATTCCACGTTTCCGATATTTCCCTCTCCCCTCCCCATACAGAGACCCATTAGGAGCACGATAAAGGTTTATAGAAGAACAGCAGAAGGGGATTCCTCCCCTTTAAGAACCATAGAAGGGGAAAATACCGAGCTACTAAATCCCTCGGGTATATTCGTAGACACACGAAACGACGAGATATTCGTGATTAACTCCTTTAATAACAGGGTCACGGTGTATGGGAGAAAAGACACCGGCGATGCCCACCCCCTAAGGACCCTATCCGTATCTGACTCAAACATCTCTGGCCTACGCGGTGCCAGGGAGATGTCGTCCGGGATATACGTTGATGTAGAGAGAGAAGAGGTATTCGTTCTGAATCAAAACGATACGATCACCGTATACGGTAGGACAGACGAAGGGGATAAGACTCCGATAAGAACCATAGGGTCTAGTACAGGACTCCTGGACCCTCGGTGGATATACGTGGATTCGAAGCACGGCGAGATACTCGTAAGCGACTTCTTTAGCCTACTGATTACAGTTCATGGAATAGAGGACAATGGGAATACAGCACCTCTAAGAACCATTCAGGAAGGACTGGTGCTCCCACAGGGGATATTCGTGGATACCGAAAGAGACGAGATATTCGCCGCTTCCGATACCGGTACTTCCGGTGTGATCACGGTGTATAGAAGAAAAGACGGCACTCCTCTAAGAACCATATTCGGTTTAAACACAAGGCTCTCATCCCCAACCGGAGTATCCGTGGATAGAGAGGGTGGCGAGATTTTTGTAGCCAACCCATTTTCAATCACGGTATTTAGAAGAACAGACGAAGGAGACGTTTTCCCTTTAAGAACCATAGAGGGGGAGAATACCGGGCTTCTCGGAGCAGCCGGTATATTCGTAGACACCGAAAATAGAGAGGTATTTGTGGCCAACTCCTTTGGCAACTCAATCACTGTATACGAGAGGAGAGCGGATGGAAACGTTTTTCCCATTAGAACCATAGAGGGGTCAAATACAGGGCTTTCCGGCCCCCAGGGGATATTCGTAGACACGAAAAACGACGAGGTATTCGTTGCCAACTCCTTTAATAACACCATCACGGTGTATGAGAGAACGGCAGAAGGAAATTCCATTCCCTTAAGAACGATAGGAGGAGAAGATACGGGACTCGAAGGACCGTTTGGGGTATTCGTGGTGGAGACACCATAGTGCGATAGATTCTTCATAAAAGGCCCGTAGAAAACCGACAAGGAGATCAAACATGGTTACCAAGACATGTATGATGAACTGTCTAACCCAGCATAGCGTCCCTTTGGTGTATAGAAACACCATTGCCAATGAAGCGGTGAAAGCCACATCGGCCTCTGCCCTCGTAGCCGCATTAAGGGCGAAGGGAATACCCCAGACATGGATTGATATAGGGGTTCAGTGTTACTATCAATGCGGGGGAACCTAAAGGGTAGAACCGTTCTAGAATACCGATTACCGCATGCGTTAATACTCCGGCCTTTACTGGAACCATTCGGGAAGATCCCACTCGTTTTTCGTCTAAACCGATCTAGGAGGAGTTCCGATATAGGCGCTCTATTAAACCCGGGGTACTTTTTTAAGCTTGAGAGATGAATACCTATACACTCCCAAATCGGAAAAAGACCGCCTACCAGCCTCTGATTATACTCCTAATAGCCCTGCCACTAGGCGCATGTATTGCCGCAAGGCAGGCCGATATAGGGATAGAGGATAAAGAAGCCGTTAAGACGATAAAAGAGGGGGCAAGGTTATACGACATGGGAAGATACGGAGAGGCCCTGGAAAAGCTCTCTCAAGCCGGGGTGGAGACCGAGTCAAGGGAGGACAAACTGAAGATCGCAGGCGTATTATCCAGAGCCGGCTCCCTACTCTTAAAGGAGAGGCGATTCAGTATGGCGATCTCCTACTTTGAACGCTCCCTGGAAATATATAGAACCCTGGACTACAAGCCTGGACTCGCGAAGAACTATAGCTATTTGGGAAAGGCATATACGGACATGGGGAAATACGAGGATGGGATAGGGCACTTTAAGAGGGCCATAGAGACACAAGAGGAACTAGGCGATAAGGCGGGAATCGCACACAATTTAAATAACGTTGCCAATCTCTATAGCTATCTCGGGGACTACAGGGAATCGATCGGGCTCTTGGAATATGCCCTTTCTATTAGTGAGGGGATTAG
>CAZWVA010000084.1:0-5663 GCA_964636885.1 uncultured Spirochaetia bacterium | reverse complement strand
CCTTGGCACGATTAACCTCCGCCTCAGGAACTATAAAAAGTCCATCGAGTACCTAGACCGTGCCCTTGAGGTCGCCGATAAGGCAAATGAGGAGAACCTAAAGGCTCAGGCCCTTAGCGTAATAGGCGTTATCTATAGACACCAGGGCGACTATGGAAAGGCCCTTGAAAACTACAGAATGGCGTTGGAGATAAACGAAGGGTTAGGGCTTAAGGCCGAGATCGCCACGAGTCTCAGCATAGTAGGGGAGCTATATAAAGAGCTGGGCAATTACGATGAGGCCCTTAAATACCTAGAACGATCACTCGCGATGAGCGAGAAATCGAAAGACAGATTAATGACGGCCGTGAACCTGAACTACATGGGTGAGGTGAAGCATAGGGAGGGTAGGTACAAAGAGGCGCTTAACCTATACGACTCCTCCTTAGAGATATTCGAGGAACTCGGCTTTAAAGACAGGATCGCCCGAAGCCTAAACAACATCGGCTACCTAAAGGGGGAGATCAAGGACTGGAACGCCGCAATAGAGAATCTAGATAAGGCCATAGCGATCTACAGGGAGCTCGGGGACAGGGAGTGGATACGCGTTTCCCTCTTCGGAAGAGGGGTTTTCTCAGAGGAAAAGGGCGACTTGGCATCGGCAGAGAAGAACTATAAGGAGGCGGTGGATGTATTCGAATCGATTAGAAGGGATGTCTCCGGAGGAGAAGAGGCAGAGCGACTCTTTAGCGACGTGAATGTAAAGGTCTATGAGAGGCTCGTGTCACTGCTTATAAGGCTGGGAAAGAGAGAGGAGGCACTTAAGTACATAGAAAGGAGTAGATCAAAGACCCTACGTGATACCCTCCTTGAGAGCGGGATAACCTCCTCCGACGAAAGAACCAGAGGGCTCCTTGAGAGGTTCGATGGGCTTTTTAGAAAAGAGTCTTCGATAAACTACGAACTCGTAAGAGAAAGAACAAAACCCTCGCCCAACCTAGAGAAGATCGACAACCTGGTAAAGACACTGGCGCAAACAAGAAAAGAGTTCAGTCAGATAGCCTCAAGGTTAAAAATCGAACACCCCGAACTCTATAGTCTCCTCAGCGTAGATCCCGAAACCATTTTAGACCTGAAACGAGAGGGGGAGATTCCTCCAAACGTCGTTTTTGTAGAGTACTTTATAACCGATAAAGAGACCTACGTATTCCTGATAGGAGAAAGGTATCTAAACGTAAAGCGTATCTCTATAACGAAGGAGGAATTAAACCGATTAGTGATGCTCTTTAGGAGACTTATAGAGACAAGTAAATCCATACCAACGAATAGCTGGTTAGATGACGGAACCGATAGGTATAGAAAACACATAGCTCCCTTAAAAGACGTATCGGTACGCCTGTACCATTACCTGATAGAGCCGATTGAAGAAGAGATAAGCCATGTGGAAACCGTAGCCATAGTCCCCTTTGGTCCCCTCCACTATCTCCCCTTCCACGCCTTAGGGAGGAAGACCATTGGTGGTGGATTAGAGTTTTTAGTGGAGAAAAAGAACCTAGTCTATCTCGTATCAACGTCCATTAACTACCTGGATACGATACTAAGAGACAGTCGGAGAAAGGGGATTAGCTCGATTGTCGCATTTGGTAATCCCGATCTCGGCGAGCCTGAACTCGCCCTTCCCTACTCCGAGAGCGAGGTTCTAACCATAAAAGAGACCTTTCCCAATACCACCGTCTTTCTGGAAAAGGACGCCACAAAGGAGAACTTCAAGAATAGTTGGGGAAGAAGCGAGATAATCCATCTTGCGGCCCACGGGATCCTTCAGGAGGAACCTTCTATACTATTGGCTCCTCTTGGTTCCGGCAGCCTCACACTCTCGGATATCACCGGCCTGCCGCCTGCTAGAAACACGCATCTTGTAGTCCTTTCGTCATGCGAAGCGGCAATAGACCGTAACGAAAGTAACCCAACGGGGGCGGAACTGAGCAGTATGGCGCTGGCCTTTAGCATGGTTGGAACTCCATCCGTTATCGCCACGCTCTGGAGGGTGGATGACAGAGCCACGTTCGAGCTGATGGGAAGCTTTTATAGGAACCTGAAGAACCAGGGAAGATTCGGGTACGAAGCCCTAAGAAAGGCCCAAATCAATATGCTTAAGAGGCCTGATAGATACGGCGAGCCTTTTTACTGGGCCCCGTTTGTTCTAATCGGCATGTGGAGGTAGTTGGGTCAGTTCGTATTGAGACTCCAGGATAAAAGCCCCTCACTTAAATCCGCAATTTGGAATCGGGAAACCCTATAAACTTTTCGTCTAATCTAAAACGTGTTAAGATTGACATAGTCCGCTTTCCGGAGAAGTCATGCGATTAAAAAGAGAAGACGAAGCACTCGGTGTAGTTGCAACCTCCCTTATCGAGAAAAAGGACAGTCCATGTCCAAGCGATGAGGAGTTCGCCCTATACATAGAGAAAAGGCTAAACAGGGAGAAGAGAGAAAGCCTTATCTCCCATTTTGTCTCCTGCCGCGATTGCCGGGAGAGGTTAACTATCCCGATTCACCTTATGGAAACCACAAAGGAGACAAACCGCATGGAAAGGCTTCTAGCCCTATTTGGACGGCCATCTGTTCTCGTGCCCGTTATGGCGGTATTTCTTATAGTGGTAGCCGTTACCCTGAACGTATACCTGACATCCAATGATACACCGAAAGAGAGGTATAGGGGCGGGGATCTGGTTGCCTTAAAGCAGGTCGATTTAACCCCCGACCTACTTACAACCATCAAAAAAGGCAACGAAGAAGAGCTAAAGAACGGACTCATCAAGGAGCTTCCGCCCGGTTCAGAGGTGTCAACCATAGTGGTCGAAGAGGAGCTCAAATCCCTAAGGAGGGTAGAAGGTGGCGAGAGAATAGTCCTAATTCTCTACGGCAACGGACTACTTAAGGTAAGGCTGGAGAGTAACCGATAGTTATGCGGTAGGGAACAATCTGACCTAGGTAAGACGCTCGAATATATCGTTTATATCCTCCTGACTTATGCCCTTTTCTTGTAAACGTGCCCTTAGCCTCCTAATCATCCTCTCTATCCTTTTATATACGTTTTTCTGACTGACCCCAGGCACCGCCCCCGCAACCTCCTTTGCCGTTAAGCCATGCTCGAAGTAAAGCTGGAGAACCAAGACGTCCTCGTCCTTGAATCCCTGAATCTCTTCTTTTAGCTCTTTTAAAATCCTCTCCCTTTTTCGCTCTACCTCTGCCGTTATCATATCCTCCTCCGGATTTTCTCTTCTATCAGCGGCGGAGACGGTATCCACACCCTCCCCCAGAAGAACGAGGGGCATTCCACCCATTCTTTCCATCTGCAATCTACTTTCCCTTATCCTCCTTTCGACCTCGTTAACCCTCCTCTCCGCCTCTCCTTGAGAGATTTTGAACTCAGCCCGGATGGAATTCTCCACCCACTCCGATGTCAGGTTCTGATAGAAAAAAAGCTTAAATATATACCGATTAATCTCGTCAAACTCCCAGTAATACCTCGGCAATACCTTATATCCGAACCTTGTACGCCTAAAATCGATGACGAGCTTGTTTGTAACACTGTAGAGAAAAGTCCGAAAGCTCGATCCTCCTCTAAAGGCCCTTATCCTGCGCGACCCGTTCTCGTGGAGCTTCTCCCATACATAGAGGAAACAATCGTTTGCCAGGTCGATATTCCTGTCGAAGCTCCTCCTGCATATACTCCGGATGAAAAGGGCTTCCTCTTCGGTTAAGGTCTTTTTATCCATTTATAGATTGGAAATATTTAGCTCTTAAACGGCCTAATTGTCAATCCACTAAAACGGGGCCGAACCCAAGAACCCTATAATTAGGCCTCTCCATGTCCCAAAGGTACAGGGTCCAGCAGAGATTTTAATGCCTTACACCGTAAATTAAAAGGGGAATCCGTAAAAACCTTTCGTCTAAATACGACAAAACCTAAGGATGTAGAGGGTACAAAACAAGATCGGGCAAGTGGGATCTTTTGATGTTTTCTAAATCTCTACTAGATGCAAGGAGGCAAATGTCATGAGGGGACTAAAACCCATCCAAATGGCGCTCGTTTCGAATTCAAGGTTCTTCCTAGAGGGGATCCAAAGGATACTAAAAGACGAGGGCAGAATAGAGATAGCGGCCTCATTCTCAAACCCACAGGATATCGAAGAATGTATCAGCAATATAAAACCGGAATTTCTCTTTATCGATAACCGGCTATTTAACCCTGAGATTCCCAAACTCCTCGATTCGATAACCGGAAAAAGCCCCCGTACCAGGCTTATCCTGTTTTCTAACCGTGATGAGCCCCATTTCCCCAACGTCATATACATAACAAAAGAGACCGATTCCAGAAAACTAATAGGGATTATAAAGGGGGATAACCAAAGAGGCTACTTACAACCGAACCCGGTTAAACGCGTGGACGAGAAAAAACGCAAACTCACAAAAAGAGAGGAGAAGATAGTGGAGCTCATTAAAAGCGGCTTCAGTAATAGAGAGATAGCCAAGAAGCTCTCTATAAGCGAAAAGACGGTTAAAGCTCACGTGTCCAACATCTTTATCAAGATGGGCCTTCAAAGCAGGTATCAGATTATGGCTTACACAAGACAGAGAAATTTAAACGATCCCCTCCAACAAAAATCCTCAATGACCCTTTAAGGGTAAAGGAAGGGTTTTATGACGGTGATTCCATTCGGAGAAAGAAAACATGCACAATCCGAGAGAGAAACCGTATACAAATGGATACGGAAGAAACTAAAAATGGCATACTCAAATGGATTCATCCAACCTAAAGACGAGAGGACGGCAGATAACGAGTACAGCATAAAACACGTTGTAAGGCTTCTAAAGGAGAAAAAGGGCGATGGTAAAGCCGTCTTCTATTTTAGGAATGCGAAGGACTACATTACTCTTTCCCCCAATGGACAGCTAAACGTAAGAGGTGGCGAGGAGGGGCTTTTTAAACCCTGGGGGAGATCAGAATTTAAGGATTTCAACCCTCACTCCATATTCCAGGAGCTTGAAAACGAAATAAAAGGAATCAGCTTTATCCCCGCGTCATCCAATGGGGTCTACTCCTTTGGTTCTTACTCCGAGTTCATAAACTGGCTCTTTAAAAAATGACCATTCTCTCCTAAACCCTCCCAGCCAGTGCCTCCTTCCCTCTCTCAGGACGGAGCTCTGGCTGACCATCAGGTGATGGAGGTCGAGAAAATTGAAATTCCTTATAACCGATATAATCTTCTATTGAAAAGAGCCTAAAAAAAGCCCCACAGATGGAATTCAATTACGAAGAACTCTGCCGCTCCTGGAGATGGGAAATCCCTACATACTATAACATCGGCCGTGACTGCACGGATAAACACGCCAGAAGGGAATCGCACAGAGATAAAATCGCCCTCTACTGGGAGAACGAGGAAGGGGAGACCAGAAGGTTTACATTTTACGACCTTTCCATTATTACAAACAGGATAGCAAACGCACTACTCTCCCTCGGATTTAGGAAAGGGGACCGCCTTCTCATACGCCTTCCTAATCTTCCCGAATTCCCTCTGGTCTTTTTGGGAGCCATTAAGATCGGCGTGGTTCCGATTCCGAGCAGTTCCATGCTCACAACAGAAGAGGTCGGCTTTATACTAGACGATAGCCGAGCA
>CAZWVA010000083.1:0-9016 GCA_964636885.1 uncultured Spirochaetia bacterium | reverse complement strand
TGGGGAGGGAAGGATTCGAACCTCCGAAGGCTTGCGCCGGCAGATTTACAGTCTGCTGCCTTTGTCCACTCGGCCACCTCCCCATAGGACCCATCCAAGCTAAAGTACCAAAGAACAGAGCTGGCGAAGGGAGTTGAACCCCCGACCTGCTGATTACAAGTCAGCTGCTCTACCACTGAGCTACGCCAGCTTCTAGAAATCAACGACACCCCTTTTGCATCTTGCATCGAGTTGAATGTAGGAATGGTAAACGTTTATTCTATAAAATATTTTATGATAACACAATAAAACCGATTTTGTCAAATCTTGGAGAACCCCTTATAGGCGCTTCAGCACTAGAAAAGAGAGGCCATCATCTCCGCTTCGGCAACCCTCGTATCCCCTACAAAAGCCTCACCCTTCATTTTCCTCATCTGGGGCCTCTTTCTTAAAATCTCGACTCTCAGTTTAACCTCATCCAAGGGAAGAACCGGTTTCCTGAATCTAACGTTTTCAAGCCCGACCAAGGCCGGTTGCCTACCCCTAAGCCCCTCCGGAGAAGAGGCATAAACCAATACGGCCCCCGCCTGAGCAAGCGACTCGATAACTATAACACCCGGCACAACGGGGTTCCCAGGGAAATGCCCTTTAAAAAACCCCTCCTCCGGTCCGAACCTCTTTACGGCCAGGATCCTCGCCCCTTCCTCGATCTCCAAAACCCCGTCAAGAAAAAGAAAGGGCTCCCTATGCGGAATGAACTGTTTAATCTGCTCTAGATCCATTAGCATATTGGGCACCTTTTACTTAGGGCCTTTACTTCTTGGCTCCCGCCTTTTTACTGTCATAAGCCTGTATAACCCTATCGGTTAAATCCGCTTCCTTTGTACCGTACACGACCCCAGCCTCGGTCTTTTCAACGATAAGGGCGTATCCCTGGGAATCTCCTATCTCCTTTATAACGCTCTCTAGTTCGGATAGTATCTTCTGTGTAAGTTCAAAGTCCCGTTTCTGAAGCTCATCCCGGAAATCGTCGCGGGTTCTATTGTACTCCTTCTCAAAGGTTTCAATCTCTTCGGCCTTTTGTTTTCTCGCGCTTTCACCCATAACTGAGGCCCGACTCAGAAACTCCCGCTTCATACTATCGAGCCTTTCCTTCTTCTGCTCTATTATGCTTCTCTTTTCCTGGAATTCCCTTTCAAAAGCGGCCTTAGCGGCCTTTCCAGCCTGGGATTCCCTTATAACGCGCTGAAGGTCTATGTATCCCACCTTTCCCGATAATTGGGCATGTGCAAGGCACGAAGCTCCTAGCACCAAGCCTATAGCAATTAAAACCGTTTTCATACCTGCCTCCTTAAAATAAAGTTCCTATCGTAAATTGTATTTCATAGGGATCCTCTCCCGGGAGCCTTTTACCTATGGGAAAACCGACTTCAAGCCTGAGCGGTCCTAGAGGGGACACCCACCTTATTCCGAAACCGACGTCTCTTCTGAGATCACGAGGATCAAGGCTGAGATCCTCGTTGTCGTTAAAGGCATTCCCCATGTCGAAGAATAAAACCCCCTTAAGGCCCGCCTGGGGTAGAAGGGGAACAATGTATTCAGCAGTCAAGACGAGTTCCTGAGTTCCACCTATAATCACAAAGTCCCCGTCGGCGGTAGGAACACGTGGCCCTACTCTTCTAAACTCAAAACCTCTAAGCGAGTTAGGCCCCCCCAGAAAAAACCTCTCACCAACGACAAGGTCGTCTCCCACGTTTCTAAGATCAATTATGCCATACTCTCCAAAAACAGAGAACACGGTATTGAACCAGAGGGGATAGAAAAACCTGGATGTGAGCGTATATTTTATAAAATCCGTATCCCCTCCAAAAGGACCGGCAAATTCAATAAAGCTTCTAGTTATATTCCCCTTTGACGGGTCTATTAGGTTATCCCTGGAGTCCCAAATAAGACCGAGTCCGATACTGCTTATAGTCCTCGCTCCTTCCTTAATCAAGAGCTTTGCATCCCCGGATACGTTCTCTATATCCTCGTGCTCATACCTATAAGTGACCCTGCCACCCAGGTTGCTGAATAACCCCCGTCCGAAGGTCAGGGTTCCACCGTAAGACTTCCTATCAAAATCCCTAAACTCCCTGCTTGTGTTAAACACAACGGTGTCAAACGTCCAATCGGTATCAAAAAAGGCAGGGTCCTGGTAGTTCAAGAAGAAGAGCCTCGTAACACCTCCGATTTGCGCTGAGAGAGAGAGGGTTTTCCCGTATCCAAAGAGATTCGATTCCTGAATCTGACCTGCAAAGATAATGGTTTCAACAGAGCTGAATCCACCCGCAACACTGAAGAAACCGGTGGGCTTCTCCTTTACCTTAACCCTTACATCCAGCTGGTCTCCTCTGTCCTGAACCCTCTCGGTTCCAACCTCTATGTTCTCTTCGAAGAACCCTAACCTATAGACACGGGGTTTGATTGCCTGGATCTTTGACGAACTAAAGAGCTCCTGTTCACCAATAGGGATCTCCCTTCTTATCACCTTATCCCGTGTCCTTGTATTCCCCACTATATCTATGTGTCTTATGTATACTTGGCTTCCCTTCTCTATGTTGAAGTCTATATCGACTGTAAGGTTCTCCTTATCCGGTCTAAAACGAGGCTCGATGTTCGCAAAGGCATACCCCTTATCCCCGTAGAAGGTTGTGAGTTTTGAGATGTCTCCGGCAAGATCCGCACGACTGAAGACCTTGCCCTTCTTGAGTTTAAGGAGCCTTGTTAATTCATCCTCCGATGCGATGAGATCTCCCCCGAATTTAATATCGCCGACCCTGTACTGCTTTCCCTCTTCAATCCTAAACGTAATGACAAACCCCTTTTTTTTCTCAACGTACTCCACTTCGGGTTTACTCACATTCACATCTAGGTATCCCTTATCGAGATAAAGAACCCTGATCCTGTCCGTATCGTTCTCCACCTCCTCTTTTTTAAAGAGCCCCCTTTTCGTGGCAAAAGAGAATATATACTTGGGCTTTGAATAAACCACCTTCTTTATCTCTTTTGACTTTATGGCCTTATTCCCAACGAACCTTACCTCTTTTATATAGGCCTCCTTTCCCTCCCTTATATCGTAGGTAACGCTAACGGTTCCCTCACCTTTAGGCTCTATGCTATAGTCCACCTCGGTCCCGTAATAACCCTTTCCCGAATAGAGCTTTTGTATCGCCTGAACATCCCTCTTTACCTTTTCAAGCTCTATTATCCGCCCCTCCTTTACCTCTAGGGCATCGAGGATATCGGCGCTTTTTATCTCCTTATTCCCTCTAACCCTGAGGTCGACTACAACCGGCTTTTCTTTAACCGAATATATAAGGATCAATCCTTCCGGTGTCCTTTCTATCTCCGCCGATACGTTTTCAAAGTACCCGAGCTTATAGATCCTCTTTATATCCTCCCTTACGGTCTCTGGAGAAAGGGGGACGCCGGTCTTAGATGATACGTTGATTCTTATGAGTTCCGTCTCGACTCTCCTGTTTCCCCTGATATCAATCCTAGAGACGGTTTCCACCTCGGCACCACCGCCAGGGGATTCAGTCTGAGCTCCCTTTTTATCATCGGGAACCTTTTCGATCGCTCCCTGGGCTACCCTCCTCGGCTTATTATCCCTACCCCAGGAAAACCCCGGGTCGGAAAAGGAAAACGCAACTAGAAACAACACGAATAGAGAAAAAACGGATCCCGTTTGCGGCTTAGTTTTCATCAACTATTCTTCCATCCAAGAGTTTGATCCTTCTTTTAAGACGCATAGCCATTGCAGGGTTATGTGTAACCAAGACGAGGGTTATTCCATCTTCCTCGTTAAGCCTCAGAAACAGGTCGAGAATCGCCACTCCGGTTTCCAGATCCAGATTACCGGTCGGCTCATCCGCCAGAATCACCTTTGGTTTTAATACGACCGCTCTCGCAATTGCAACCCGTTGTTGCTCCCCTCCTGAAAGCTCCCCCGGTCTATGATCGAGCCTCTGTCCAAGTCCCACCCTTTCGAGTATACAAGTGGCAGATTCCCTCGCGCTTTTTCCATCCACTCCTCTTATCAAAAGGGGCATCATCACGTTTTCAAGGGCGTTGAACTCGGGAAGAAGGTAATGAAACTGAAACACGAACCCTATAGATCTGTTTCTAAAGAGCGCAAGTTCTCTTTCGCCTTGTTTGAATACGTCCTTTCCCTCGTAAAGCACCTCCCCATCCGTTGGACGATCGAGGGTGCCGAGTATGTGAAGGAGGGTGCTCTTTCCGGAGCCAGACACACCAACCACGGCAAGGGTTTCTCCTCTTTCTACCTCAAGGTCTATTCCCCTAAGGGCGCTTACCTCGCTTCCATTTGTAAAAAACACCTTCTTTAAGCCTCTTACCTCGATCAACTTCCTCTCATTCATACCTCAAGGCCTCTACAGGGTCTTTTTGGGATGCCTGATACGACGGATACAGGGTTGCCAAAAAGCATATCAACAAGCTGAAAAAAGCCACAGCTAAAAAATACAGCGGTTCAATTTTAACTGGAAACTCAGAGACAGGATAGACCTGTGTATCAAATGGGATGAGTCGCTTTACCGTATCGCTTGTTTTCACCAAGTAGCATATTCCTAAACCCGCTACCGTTCCGAGAAAGGTACCTATAAAACCGATTATCATCCCATCGGTTATGAATATAGTCATGATTCCCCTCCTTGTCGCACCCATTGCGCGGAGAATAGCTATGTCCTTTCCCTTCTCCATGACAACCATAGTGAGTGTGCTTACTATATCTAGTGCGGCAACAAGCACTATGCAGGCGAGGAAAATGGCGATTGCCATTCTCTCAAGTCGGAGGGCGCGAAAGAGGCTTCTATTTACCTCCTCCCAGTTTCTAGTATAAAACGGAAATCCCAATGCCGATGTGATCCTTTCGCCAACGTCCCTTGCACGATAAATGTCCTTCAGCTTAACCTCGACTCCGGTAACCTTACCGTCCATCTCAAAAAAATCCATCGCGTCCCTTAGAGATACATATGCGATTGAGGAGTCGTATTCAACCATCCCGTAGTCTGATACCCCGATGATCTCAAACCTCTTTATCTTTGCCTGGGGACCAAAGGGACCGACCTTACCAAAAGGAGAAACGAGGCTTACGGTGTCCCCTATTGAAACACCAAGGGTCGCGGCAAGCTCCCTGCCTATTATTAAAGGCGGTTTCCCTGACTTGGTATCCTTATCCAGCCTAGTTATAATCTCCTTTCCTATCCCGGAGAGCTCTCCTTCTCTACCCTTTCCTTCCCTTCCAACCATCCCCCTTCCTACAGCCGCCTCTATGTTTGTGACCATACCTGCGGTTTGGGGATCGATCCCCCTTATAACCGCCCCAGCCACGTTGGTTTCGCTAACAAGCATCCCCTGTCCGTAGATAAAGGGGCTTGCACCAGACACATCGGGGAAGGCCGAAACCTCCTTCCTTATCCTCTCGTAATCCTCCATCGGGCCATCGTAGCTCAGTACCACGAGATGGGAATTCACTCCCAGGATCTTATCCCTTAGTTCCTCCTCGAATCCCCTCATCACGCCGAGGACGACGTTTAGTGCCATGACCCCAATAAACACACCTAGAATGGAGATCAGCCCTATTATGGATATAAAGGCCTGTCTTCTCTTTGATCTAAGATACCTGAGTCCTATAAATAGTTCGTATTTCATTCGGGTCTAAGATGAGGAAAGAAGATCACTTCCCTTATAGAAGGGGAATCCGTAAGGAGCATAACGAGACGATCTATCCCGATTCCGGCTCCAGCGGTAGGGGGCATCCCGTGCTCAAGTGCGACTATAAAATCCCTATCCATCTCATGAACCTCTTCTTCACCTTTGGCTTTAAGTTCAAGCTGTTTAAGGAACCTCTCGTTTTGATCAATCGGGTCATTAAGCTCTGAAAACGCATTCGCAAACTCGCGTCCCGCTATAAAGAGCTCAAACCTGTCTGTAATAGTGGGGTCTAAATCGTTTTTTCTTGCAAGTGGAGACACATCGAATGGGAACCCGTACACAAATGTCGGATGAACGATCCTGGAGCCGATCGTATGTTCGAATATCTCAACAATCGCCTTTCCCCTTATCCCTCTATGGGAGATTCCAAAGGAATCGGCAACCTTAAAGAGCTCCTCGTCGCTTTCTAGAACCCCTTCACCGAGCTCTTCTTTAAGAGACTGGATGATGTTTATCCTCTTCCAGGGACGGGTCATTCTTATCTCCATATCCCCGTACCTAAATTCAAGGGTACCCAGAACGTCTCCTGCGACAAAGCATATGAGCTCCTCGATTAAATCCATTAGATCCTCGTATGTAGAATAGGACTGATAGAACTCCAGCATGGTAAATTCGGGGTTATGCTGGGTGGATATCCCCTCGTTCCTAAACATCCTTCCAATCTCATACACCCTCTCCAGTCCGCCGACAACCAGCCTTTTTAGATAGAGCTCAGGGGCGATTCTCAAAAATAGCTCCATATCAAGTGTATTGTGATAGGTTTTAAAGGGGCGTGC
The DNA here is from genome assembly GCA_964636885.1 of uncultured Spirochaetia bacterium. Taxonomy (GTDB): domain Bacteria; phylum Desulfobacterota_D; class UBA1144; order Nemesobacterales; family CSP1-2; genus CAZWVA01. Next base: position 2,483 of record CAZWVA010000083.1, on the reverse strand, counting down.
TGCAGCACCTCCTGCTATGGGATGGAGAATCGGGGTTTCTACCTCGATAAAACCCCTCTCATCAAAAAACCGTCTTATGAGGCTTATTATCCTCGTTCTTTTAAGAAAGACCTCCCTTACCTCCGGGTTGGAGATCAAATCGAGGTAACGCTGTCTGTACCTGGTTTCAACGTCTTTAAGACCGTGCCACTTCTCCGGAAGTGGGCGAAGGGCCTTGGTAAGGAGCTTAAACCATTTTACGTTTACCGTGAGTTCACCCGTCTTTGTTTTAAAGAGATTCCCCTCGATTCCGATGAAATCCCCAATATCGACGTACTCTTTAAAAAACCTGAGATCCCCATCGCCTACTATATCCCTACGCAGGTACCCTTGAATCCTTCCAGTTCTATCCATAATATGGAAGAAGATGCTCTTTCCAAAATCCCTTATTGCCATTACCCTGCCGGCAAGGGAAACATCGTCCAATACACCTTTTAGCTCCTCCTCAGAAAGCCCCGAATAGGAGGACAAGAGAACCCCAGCTTCGGCCGTGGGCTTAAAATCATTCGGAAACGGATTTACTCCTATTCTCCTCAGCTCCTCTAGCTTCTGTCTTCTCTGCTCTATGAGTTCATTTTCCATGGTTTGATTTATCCGTCTTACCTAAAAAGGGAGAATTTTCAAGGGACGCGTATGATCCTTTTACCCAACAGGCGGGTTATGGCTTTTTATCATCGTCAAGAATTATATACGTTGCGATTGCTTTTGCAACAAGGTTGTTGTTGTTAATAACGTCAACCTCGGCTGGAACTATTCTCCCCCGTCTTAGGGTTCTAGCCTCTGCCTCCATGAGCCCTTCCCTTACAGGAGCCAGAAAATTCATCTTCATCTCTATGGTGAGAAACCTCTTTGAGCCCTCTACCAAAGAGGCAATCGCAATCGCAACGGCGGAGTCGGCAAGGGAAAACAACGCCCCTCCGTGAACGATACCGTATGGCTGTGTGAGCTTCTCGTGAAAGGGCATAACGAGTTTTGCGTAACCCTCTCCCATATCGACCACCTCGATCCCAAGGAGTCTCCAAAAAGGGGGTGGTGGAAAGGGGAGAGTAATCCCTTCTTTCTCGTATATATCAGACATGGATTCTCCTCGTTTTCTCTGTTTTTTCTATATTCTACCACTTAGAACCGCTACCTGTCCCTTCCAAAAAGACCGAACACAAAAAAGCCCAAAAGGCAAACCACACCCATTACCCTATACATAATGTAAAACCCGAAGTGCTCAGCCACCAGTCCGTAGATAAAAGAGCCAAGCATCCCACCCAGGGTGAATGAAACGCTACAGACCGCAAAGGCCTTCCCCCTGTCAACCTCAGGAGAGAGATCGATTACTAGGGCATAGATCGAGGGATAGATGAAGCCGTGACTTAGCCCGAAGACGACGCCCGCCTTTACAAAATCAGAGACGTTTGAAGCAAACCCCAACCCCATAACGCTGAGCGAGAAGAAGAGAAGTGAAGGAAGAGCGGTTCTCTTCTTTCCGAATCTATCAGGGATCCATCCTCCCAGCATCCTAACGGAAAGGGCCGAAAGCGTATAGGTTATAAAAAAGAGATCAAAGGACTCGACCTTAATCTCCTTTGCAAATACCGGAATAAAGGTAAGGGTCGTAATAAACCCAGAGCCTGAGATCATGAGGGTAAAGGCGGAAACAAATACCCCCTTGCGAAGGAGCGTCCTTAGGATACCGTTTCTCTCTGCACCCCCCTCTATCCGTTCATCCGGCTCTCTCACAAGGAGTGCAACGAGAAAGGAGAGGAACCCGAAGATAAAAACAACCCGGAAGAAGGTATCGAAACCGTAAGACTCAACGATTCGTCTTCCCACAAAAGGGGCAAGGGCATAGTTCACAATGGTAAAAACACCAAAGAGGCCGAGCGCCTGACTCCTCCTAGAGGCCGGCGTGGCATCCGCCGTAAGGGTTCCGGCCGAAATGAAACAGAGGGAGAAGGCGGCACCGTGTACGATTCTTAAGAGGGGAAACAGAGGACTCAAGGTATGTATATAGGCAAATGGAAGAGTGGTAATAGACATGACGAGTCCGCCAAGCGCAAGGAACCGTTTCTTCCCCCATCTATCCACAAGAACACCCACAGCAGGGGTCGTAAATATGGTGCTAAGCCCAGTAGCCCCCATGATAAAACCTATGTCAGACTCGCCTCCACCCAGCTCCTTTATATAGAGGGGTAATAGGAGAAACGAGTGAAAGTTGAAAAAGAATATGAACCCGGAGATAGTAACGAGGATAAACTCGCGGTTTAGAAGGGCCTTCTTCTCACCGTCAATTTCACCGAAGCCGTCTAGGTAATCGCCCATTTCTCTATCCACCCGTATCGGAACGTGAATTAGTACCTGTGCGGAGTAAAACAATCAAGCACAAGGGAAGAAAGACAATCCGGCTCATACCAAACCCAACAAAGCAGACGCTATGTAAACCACCCCACCTA
>CAZWVA010000082.1:0-9477 GCA_964636885.1 uncultured Spirochaetia bacterium | reverse complement strand
ACGGCGCCACTGAACTCATAGCCGAGATCGGGGTCGCTAAAACCCTTGAATCCACTCCCCTTGAGATAGGGATCACCGTACACGCCCACCCTACCCTGTCAGAAGCCGTGATGGAGGCGGCCCTGGCAGCCATTGGAAGACCGAGGAACTTCTAAATCTGGCCATAATCGAGTAGGGACGGTTTGGTAACCGTCCCTACTCTAATAGATGAATTCGTGTCCGTCTCTAGTTAAAATTTAACGTATGTCCGATTTTAACGTATATAGGTTAGGAATGGTCCATTACAAGAGGGCATTGGAGCTCCAACTCTCCCTCCTCGAAAAGAGGATGAGAGAGGAGATAGGAGACGTGCTACTCCTCCTCGAACACCCTCATACCTTCACGGTCGGAAGGAATAAAAGCGGAGACCACCTCCTTGTAAGACATGACGAGTTGGAAAGAAGGGGGATTCACTTTGAGGTTATAAGTAGAGGCGGAGACATTACATATCATGGCCCAGGGCAGTTGGTGGGATATGCGATCTTGGATCTAAACGGATTTAACCGTGACATCCACAGGTACCTAAGAAACCTTGAAGAGACGATTATCCTTGCCCTTCGGGAACTCAAGATAGAGGCCGAAAGGAAAGGGGGGCTTACAGGGGTATGGGTAAAAGACGAGAAGATAGCATCAATCGGTGTCGGGATAAGGAGGTGGATAACCTATCATGGATTCGCGCTAAACATAAATACGGACCTATCGTACTTTGATATGATAGTCCCCTGCGGAATCCGGGGCGTAAGGGTAACCTCCATAAAGAGGCTCTTAGGGAAGGAAGAAGACATAGGTATGGACGGGGTGGAAACAGGCATAATAAAGGCATTCTCAACGGTGTTTGATAGAGAACCGAGAAAGATAGTCACTGCCAAGGGGCAAATCACAGAGGACACGTTCGGCGTGGAGCTCCTTATGAGCATAATAAAGGAAAAACCCTCTTCCGCAATCCCTGGCCCAGGAAAACACGCTTAGGAGATATTATTATGAGGGCTACCCTATTACTCCTACTTGCGTTTTTGATTATTACACGATCGGATAGGTCGCTTTCCTCACTCGATGAGATACGTCTTCCCCGTGGATTTAAAATAGGCGTCTTTGCCTCCCAACTCGGAAGCCCAAGGTTCATGGCCTTTAGCCCCGACGGCGTGCTCTTTGTAACCGTTATAGACAGCGGGAAGGTCGTAGCCCTTCCAGATATGAATAAAGACGGAAGGGCAGATAAGGCGGTAATCTTCCTCAAGGGACTAGAGAGACCCCACGGTATAGCGTTTTATAAGGGTTCTCTTTACGTAGGAGAAACCGATGAGATCGTGCGTTTTAGGTATAACGGCTTCGACTCGACACCAGGGGAGAAGGAGGTTATCGTTCCAAATCTACCAACGGGCGGTCACTTCACGAGAACGGTTGCCTTTGGTCCCGATGGGAAGATGTACGTTTCCATTGGCTCCTCATGCAACGTCTGCATAGAAAGGGATAAGAGGCGGGCCGCCATACTCCAGTTTAACCCGGATGGAAGCGGGGGAAGGGTCTTTGCAGAGGGACTCAGGAATTCTGTCGGCATCACGTGGAATCCGGAGACGAAAGAGATGTGGGCAACCGATAACGGGAGGGACTGGCTTGGAGACGACCTTCCTCCTGAGGAGATAAATATCATTAAAGAAGAGGAGAACTATGGATGGCCCTATTGCTACGGGGATAGAATCCCCGACCCCGACTATGGAAACCCCGAGATCTGTAAGGGAACAACGCCACCCGTATTTAAGATGCAGGCCCACTCAGCACCACTAGGGCTTACCTTCTACACCGGGAGGCTCTTTCCCAAGGAGTACCGGGGGGATCTCTTTGTGGCCTTTCACGGCTCATGGAACCGCTCGGTGCCAACGGGGTACAAGGTCGTCCGAATAAGGATTAGGAACGGTAGGCCCCAAGGGATAGAGGACTTTGCCACGGGATGGCTTCGAGGAAAGAAGGCATGGGGAAGACCGGTTGATGTCGTAGTAGGACCAGACGGTGCCCTCTATGTTTCAGATGATAGGGGTGGGTTTGTCTACAGGATTATTCCTAGTGAATGAAAAACGATCCCCATGGCTTCAAAATAGAAACGTAAGTGCGGCCGAGAAAACCGTCGTATCATCCGTATTTCTCGTGTATAGGTCTTTTGTGACACCTATCGTTACGGCAAGCGTCTCAAGGACAAGAGAGGTAAAGCCCAAGGTGATATTAAAAACATGGATTCTATCCCCATCACCTGGATTCTCGAAAAGATACCCCGCCTCGACAACCGGTTGAAACCGGGGTGTGATAAAGCAGCCGAACCCTACCTCAGATACAAGCCCTACACTATCGTCCTCGATTAGAGCAAGTACAATGTCGGCATCCATAGAGAACTCATCGCTAAAACCCTTAGTTAGAATCAATCCAATTAACTCGAAAACCCAAGGAGAATCGCCACCGCTTATTGGAAACGTGATTCCCCCCTCGTATGCCAATGAGAATGAAGAACCTTCACCCTCGTCGAGAAACCCGTATTTTAACCCTGCCTCTACGTCTCCGAACTCGGATTCTCTATCCACAATGTCCGACTCCTCGATGGTAAGGTACCCGACATTCGCCCCAACCTCTAAATCATCAAATATCCCGACAGTAAAGCGACCTCCGGATTCAAATTGAACCGTATCATCAGGGTCATCCACAATCGTAAGTCTGAAAAAGGGCTCGATCTCGACTTGCCCTTTTGCTACCGTCTCGGCACTTGGAACAACCACCTTAGAGCTAGAAATCCCTCCCACCGCCAAAACCCTTTCACATCCAGAAGTAAAGAACACCATCATTAATGAAAGGATACACCTTATAGGGTAAAGGCCGACCGATCTCATCCGTACTCCTTGAATCCCATAATCAGTAACCGTTTTAGACAACAACAAAGAGTCCCGTGATGTACATTATCAAAAGCCCAAGAACAAGCCCTGTAAGGTTTATGAGGTTTCCGAGTCCCGATTCCGATTCTCTAGACATAAGCCTCACGATTTCGTAAACGACCTGGAATATCGCACCGGCCCCTATAGCAAAAAACAGGGTTGCCCAGACATCCGAATACATGAATCCACCAATCCACGTACCCAATATGGTTGGGGTTCCTGAGAGAAGCCCAAGCAGGAGGAAGTGAATTCTCCTCGGCTTGCTTTCACCCGCTACAGGCGCAACTATGCCTAAACCTTCGGTGATATTATGAATCGCAAATCCAATCACGAGGAAGGCACCTAGGGCGACCTCCCCAAGCACATAGGCTGAACCTATCGCAAGGCCTTCTCCCAGGTTGTGAAGACCGATTCCAGTGGCGATCATGTAGGCTAAGACTAAACGCACATAAGAATCGTCCCGATTAGAAACCCCAGAGCTCATCGTTTTTCTTCCAACAGTAACCAGAACGAGAAAACTAAAAAGCGTACCCATAGCTATTAAAGCCACGCCTTGAAACACACCTGGCACGCGCTCTGCCACCTCGAATGCCTCATGTATGGTGTCAATACCTAAGAATACAAGAAGGCCCGCCGTAAGACTAAGAAAAAAGCCCATCCACTTTTTGCCCACCCTTCTCATGAAAGGAAACCAGAGAAATCCAAGATATATTGGAATTACACCAACGTAAACCCCGAGAAGGGCGAATATCCCAAAGTAACGCCAATTGGGTATCGGTGTCGGAGTAGCGATTTCAACCCTATTGGTAAACTTAATACCAGTAGAGGTAATAACGGTAATCTCATAGGGTTCGTATTGAACCCAATGGTATGGGATGGTAATTACAGCCCGTCCAAGGCGCGGAATGACGTTAGTTGGATGTATAGAAGCCTCCCAGAGCGCCTCATTCACTGTGACCTGGGCTATAGTTACCTCGTAGGGTCCAGTGTTTCTCACATAGGCTATAATCTCCCCGGGACGTAGCACGATCCTCTCAAAATCCAACTTCTCAACGGGAAAGGCGGGGGTTTCGATAAAACCAGCCCCCTTAGTCGCAAACCAATAAACCATTAGAGCCAGAACCAATAGAGGGAAAAGAGCCACGAGAAGGAGTCCAAGCCTTGACCTAAGAAAACCGGGTCCTTTCTTACTCACCTGTTCTCCCCCTTCCTTCACCCTTTCACCAGACATACCAAACCTCCTCTAAACCATCTCTGGAAGAACGTTAAAAATCCCCATCCAACCAAGCTCCGCAAACTCGCTCTGATGGGCATGAAACATATACCTTCCAGGATACTTATACGAAAATTCAATAATACAGCGCTCCCCTTGGCAGAGCATCACCGTATCGGTAATCTCGTATTGACTAAGGCTCGTACCGGTACGATAGAGGCGAAACATATTGCCGTGAAGATGAAAGGAATTTATCAGATCGAATTCCGTCATATTTACGAGATAGACCCTCACGAGTTCACCGACCCTTATATTTATTGGGTTTTCCACGTAGTAATTTGCAACCCCATTTACTGTATAGAACTCATTCTCCCCGTCAAAGTCGGTATCAAAGCCGTTCATAACCATTACGAGCTCCTTGGCAGGTGGTCTAGGGATCCTGGGATCCACGATAAATGCCCCGTAGAGCCCTTTTTCTATGTGCTTCTTTACAGGCATAACATGGCAGTGATACAGGAAGACTCCAAAGGGATCAGCGGTAAATTCGTAGGTAAAACTCCCGCCAGGAGGAACGATCTCAAACACACCGTCCATCTCGGCAGGGTGTATGCCGTGGAAGTGTATAGTATGGGGCATGTGCGAGGCATTTGAGAAGTTTATTCTCAGTCTATCCCCCTCGGTGCATCTAATCGTCGGCCCCGGAACGAAACCGTTATACGTCCATGCCGGATATATGACACCCGGAGCCACCTCGATCTCTTTTTCAAAGGCAACGATCTCGTATTCCCTCTGAACCTGTCCATTAGGGAGTTTTACGACCTTGCCGTAATCGAATGCCGTGAGAAACCTCATCGGGTTCATCTCCTCTTCTTTTGCCGTATGATACACGGTTCGATCCTCTCCGTGACCCATTCCTGGATTGAGTTTTACCCCCTTCTTATAATCCCCCGTGAAAGCCCGGCCACCAAAGACCGCGGCCCCTCCCATTATCCCCAGGCCCGCCTTCACAAAGCCGCGTCTCGATAGATAACTCCTCTTCATCTCGTATCCCCCATTTGTATTTAATATACCTAAATCTTTTTTTTTAAATATATTAATTTAAATATTAGGTTAGTCTAAACTATGAAGAAAAAACTGTCAATCTCTTACTATCTTTGGAGATTTAACGGAGTCCTAGGGCAAGGTGTGACTTACTCCTACAAGACACACCGTATTTTCCCTTTTAATCAACCCAACGATGCGTTAAACTTCTTAAAGAGGTTGTCTCCCTTTTCATCCAACACCCTATTCAATTCCCTTACTGTATCCTGTACCCTAACTCTTATTTCCTCAGGGGGTTAATCCTGACATGGGATTTTACCTCCCTAAGACCCCTGGACTAAATCGAGAAGGCTTCGCTTATGTCTTTAATGAGTGGTATGAGTTTCTCCCCTTGATACACGACATCGTGATTAGACGAAAAATTTAAAGTCAAGCCACCGCTCACCAAAGGTGAGTTCATACTCCACGGGAGGATGAACGTATGTGGTCATCCCTCTTTGGAGGGTTTATTGCCAAGAGTTGTTGTATGAGCCTCTCCATTACCCTTCTCCTAACCCACATCTCACCCCTATTAATGGCCTTTATACACCTAATAAAATCGCCCCTCCCCACGCTTTCGGGTAAGAATCCCTTTACCCCCATCTTGAGTGCCGCAAGCTCCCTGTCTTCGTTATAGTCCTTAATCAAAAGGAGGATCTTCACACCCGTCGCTCCCTGATTTATGAGGTTTATGGCCTCTAGGCTACAAATCCCCTTGTCGTCGTCCTTAACGATTACGATACTGGGATTTAATCTAGATACACACACCATGAGCTCCAGAATGCTTGAGACCTGTCCCTTCACCTTGATTTCAGGATCCCCGCTTAAGGCCTCTATTATCCCCTCTCTAACGGTAGAGATGGAACTCACGATCAATACCTCTATACGGCTGTTTTTCTTCCTCATTGAGCCCACGCTTCTCTAAGGAACAAGTAGAAAACAGAATATCCCTTATGCCGCCATTATCCCACGAAGGATAATTCTATGTCAATACAGTTTTTCTTTTGGGTTAAGACATGAGCACCAGGGTAAGAGCAATAAGCCATGGTCTAAGAGAAAGAAGGGCCCACTCATAGTTCCCAATAATAAGACTGAAGCTTACCATGTAGTAAAACAGGTAATTGAAGTAGCAGGGCTACCTCCCTTAATTTGCCAGACAAAAAGTAATAGAAGTTTATAAAAAGACAATACCTAAGTATCCTTCCAGTGATGAATTTAGAAGCTATAGGCAGTAACCTCCAGATCTTCTTCCCTAACGATACTCAATCAACTGGTGCTCATGTCTTAACCAACACCAATTCTTGTATATTTATATAATATAAAGACGAAAAGGAGATAACGATGGGCAAATCCAGGATAGAAACCCTAAAGGCCCTTGTCTCAAAGAACCCGAATAATCCACTCGGAAGATACGGACTTGCAAACGAGTATATAAAACAGGGAATGTATGCGGAAGCGGTTACGGAGATTGAGGCATACCTACGGCTTAAGGACGATGAAGGAGCTGCCTACAGAACCCTTGCTGAAGCGCTTATCGGTCTAGGAAGGAATGAAGAGGCAAAAGAGGCCTATAGAAAGGGAATAGAAGCGGCTCTCCGTCATGGACACCCAGGGATGGCAGAGGAGTTTAAAGAGGCACTGGAGCTTATAGACTAAGTGGTTGCTTGCTTGGAGAAGAATACCCATCTGTTAATGAATCAAAAGCAATAGCGGCACTCAAACTACCCTCAGCCCCACCCGCCTCCCCAATACCAAAGTTCGTTTATAATAATAGGCTATGAAACCCAAACGCATAATCTCCCTCTGTCCGAGTAACACGGAGATCCTATTTGCCCTAGGTGCCGGCAAATACGTTGTAGGGGTGGATAGCTACTCCGACTACCCTCCCGAAGTAAGGGATCTACCTAGGGTCGGTCCGGATCTCAGGGTAAGTATAGACAAGATCAGATCACTAGAACCCGATCTCGTGGTAGCCTCTCTCACCGTCCCAGGGATGGAAAGAAACGTAGAGGGCCTCAGGGAGGCAGGCATACCGTTTATAATCTTAAACCCCAAAAGCATAGAAGAAACCCTAGAGGACATTCTCACCCTGGGAGGAATCACAGACACCATGGAGAGGGCCGAAGGGATAGTCAAAGAAATCAGACAGAAGGTCGAATCCATAAGATCCCGGGTGGAGAAGACCGTATACAGGCCCAGGCTCTACTGGGAATGGTGGCCCAAACCCATTATCGTTGCATGCAGGTTAAGCTGGGTGAACGATATGAGCGATATAGTAGGAGGGGTTAACGTGTTCTCAGCAGTGGAGAAGACAAGCTCTCCGGTAGAGGAGTCGGATGTTATAAGACAGAACCCGGATATACTCCTTATCTGCTGGTGCGGAAAGAAGATGCAGGAGAGGATGAATGAAAACGAGATACTGGGAAGAAGGGGATGGGAGGGGATAAAGGCAATAAGAGAAAGAAGGGTCTATTGCCTCCCTGAGTCCATATTCGGTCGTCCCGGCCCCAGGATCGCCGAGGGACTCGATACGCTTTCAAGGATCGTCCACCCAGAGATATTCGGCAGGCTTATTCTATCCAATGGATAACACGAAGATAGAACTAAAAAACGTCAAAAAGGAAAAGAACGGAACCCTAATCTTAAAAGACATCAACCTTAGGTTCCTCTCTGGAAATAGGCACATACTCCTCGGTCCCTCGGGAGCGGGAAAGACAACCCTTCTTAGGCTCATAAACCGTATGGATGACCCGTCTTCGGGAGATATAATCTACGATGGAAGGAGCATAAAGGAGATTCCCGTTCTTGAACTCAGACAAAAGGTGGGGATGGTGTTTCAGATCCCGGTGATATTCGACGGAACCGTAAGGGATAACCTATCGGTTCCATATCGCCTGGGGATCAGATCGAACAACTGGGACGAAAGGGAGATGGAAAAGGCCCTTGAGTTAAGTGGGCTCCCACTGGAATACATGGATCGCAAGGCATCCGAACTCTCGGTGGGGGAAAAGCAGCGACTAAACGTTGCAAGGGCCTTAGTAAACAGGCCAGAGGTGTTCCTCCTCGACGAACCGACCTCGGCACTCGATCCCGGATCAGCGATGAAACTCCTCGAATCCATAAAGGGGTTAAACGAGCACCTAGGGATTACTGTTATCATGGTCACGCACCAAATAGAATACGCCTGTTTTCTAGGGGGACGGATAATATACATTGAAAACGGATCCGTGATAACGGAGCTGGAATCGGAGGAAAACTGTCGGGATATAGAGAGCCTCTACAAGTAGGAGGAGTCATGGAGACCCAGTACCACAGAATCATAGATCTTGGCTATGCCGACCTGGCTATAGGGCTTGGACTCATACTCGTAGTCTCCGGCCTCTCCAGATGGGAGCAGCTTAAACTGGAGGGGGAGTTAATCGTCGGTGCGGGAAGAACCCTTCTCCAACTCCTTGCCGTTGGATACATACTTAAATACGTCTTTGCCTTTAACGAGTGGTATCTCACTATGCTCGCTATCCTCATCATGGTAGTAGTCGCATCTAGAACCGTTACGGGAAGGCAGAGAAAACGCACAAAGGGGCTCACCTACCTTGTCGGATTTGCTATGACCACAGGTTCCGGGATAAGCGTCTTTATAGCCACACAGGTCCTTCTTCAAATAAAGCCATGGTACGAGCCCCATTACCTCATTCCCATTGCGGGAATGGTGATAGGAAACAGCATGAACGGGGCTACACTAGCAGTAGAGAGGATAGATTCAGAGATAGAGGCGAGGAGAATGGAGATAGAGGCCTACCTTGCACTCGGAGCCACGGCAAAGCAGGCGGCCTCATCCTGTATAAGGTCGGCCATGAGGGCCGCCATGATCCCAACAATAAACTCGATGATGGTTGTGGGAATCGTTTCCCTTCCCGGAATGATGACGGGTCAGATACTCTCCGGCATCTCTCCCCTTATCGCCGTTAAGTATCAGATAATCATCATGTACATGATAGCCTTTTCCGTAGCGGCTTCATCCTTTATCCTTGCGAAATTGAGGTTCAGGAGGTACTTTACGACGGATCACCAATTGAGAGAAGAGGCCTTTTAGATTCGAGGTAGTTTTGCATTGCCGCCCCCTTAGGGCTCGGGAATCCTTTTCTCTCACAAGCCATCTAAATCCGTTATACAAGGAGAAAGGAAGGTGAAAGTCGTCTCTATTAATGTAGGACTCCCACGCGAGGTTAT
>CAZWVA010000081.1:0-9510 GCA_964636885.1 uncultured Spirochaetia bacterium | reverse complement strand
ATTCTTAGATGAGGCAACGATTCCTCTTCAGATAGATTTCTGATTAGTCAACGCGCCCATTTGCAATTATAACGATTAGGTGCTAATATTCGACGATGAGAAAACTCCGGATTGGAGTAATAGACTTAATCACCAAGGCATCCATGCGGACGCTCTGGGCATACACGATGCACGCAAATCTTGCGGGTATTATGCCCCAAGTCGTCGCTACTTGGTGTGAGCAGGAAGGGCATGACGTCAGGTTATTCTGCTATACCGGTCTTGAGGATCTGGCAGAGGAGGTGCCTAAAGACGTTGACGTCGTTTTCATAAGTGCGTTTACACAAGCCGCACAGCAAGCCTATGCTCTAAGCAACAGGTACAGGGCAGAGGGCGTAATCACCGTACTAGGAGGCCCTCATGCGCGCTGTTATCCGGAGGATGCAGAGAGGTACTTTGACTACGTACTGGGTTTTACGGATAAACACCTCATCCGTGACGTGCTTGGGGGTTTATCGGAGCAACGGCCGATTGGACTGCATCTATCCGCTAAGGAACAGCCAAGAGCTCTTCCCGGTATCCGTGAACGATGGAAGTTTATTGAAGGGATCCTGAGAAAAGCGCCTTTTATAAAGGTCGTCCCGATGATAGGGAGTATGGGGTGCCCGTATACCTGCAGCTTCTGTATTGACTCGACTGTACCCTATCAACCCCTGGAATTTGAGGTACTAAAAGAAGACCTGCGATTCCTTCTCAAGAAGTTTAAACGACCTCTTGTGAGCTGGTATGATCCAAATTTCGGTGTCCGGTTCGATGACTATATGGAGGCAATCGAGGAGGCCATACCACCCGATAGTATAGATTTCATCGCAGAGAGCAGTCTGTCCCTCCTTTCGGAACCACATCTAAGACGCCTAAAGCGAAACGGGTTCAAGGCTATATTGCCCGGCATCGAATCCTGGTATGACATGGGAAGCAAATCAAAGACAGGCAATAAGCAGGGAATGGAGAAGCTCATGCATGTCTCAGAGCACGTAAACCTGATTTTGCGGTACGTGCCCTATGTACAGACGAACTTCGTGCTTGGACTCGATTGCGACGAGGGTTCCGAACCCTTTGAGCTTACAAAAAGATTCGTAGATATGACCCCTGGTGCATTTCCGGCTTATCCGCTTCTTACCTCCTTCGGCCGGGCTGCACCCCTTAATCTTAAATACCAAAGCGAGAATCGTGTTCTACCTTTTCCCTTCCACTTTCTCAACAACAATCACGCTATGAACGTAAGACCTAAAAACTACTCCTGGACCGAATTCTACGATCATGTGATTGGTCTGACGTCCTATTCCTTTTCCTGGCGTTCGATCATAAACCGCTTCCGGGCAAACACATCCAGAATACCGAGATGGATGAACCTAATAAGGGCGATATCGTCGGAGGGTTTTGGAAGGCTGAAATTCTATCGCAAGGTACGTTGCCTCCTTGATGAGAACCGCTCGTTTCGGGACTTCTTTGAGGGGGAAACAACCATTCTACCCGGTTTCTACATCGATATCATTAAAAGAGACCTGGGTCCTCTATGGGAATGGCTACCAGAGGGTGCTATGTATCACGACCCCAATGCGTATTTGAAATCAGAAACGGGAAAGGACGGACTAAGGGCTTAAAAGGTAAACCCATCTCTAGTATTTCGCCTTTAATAAAGGGGAAAGATCCTCATCTTAATTGCCCGATTTCAAAACCTAGTCTATGGTTACACTCTATTTTAATCGGGGGTTTCACAGTTTCCCATGCCGGATAACATGGTGGTTCAGGTTTTCATTGTAGCACTTATGACAGACCTCGCAACCGGTCTAGGAGCAATGCCCTTTGCGTTTGTGCGCAACATGTCCCGGCGCTGGCAGGGCATCGCGGCAGCCGTTGCGGGTGGAATGATGATCTCGGCGTCTGTGTTTAGCCTTGCCGATCAGGCCTTGCATCGGGGTAGCGTTTGGGAGGCCGTCCTCGGGATGCTCGCCGGTGCGGGGTTCTTCACATGGGTCGCACACAGGCTAGAAGACAACCACTGGAATATCGGTAACCTGAGCGTAGCCGACTCACGCCAAGCGGTTTTAGTGATAGTGGCTATGTTCGTTCACAGCATCCCGGAGGGCGTTGCCATCGGTGTCGGCTACGCAACAGGGGACCTAAAATTCGGTATCCTCCTTGCCCTGGCTATTGCCGTCCACAACATCCCAGAAGGGATTGCGGTAACCCTTCCCCTCCGTGCAAAAGGGGTATCGCTTTGGTCATGTGCCGGGTATGCGATCCTGACGAGCGTGCCACAGCCCGTACTAGCGGTGCCATCGTTCCTTCTCGTATCCGTGTTTAAACCCCTACTCCCCGCCGGATTGGGATTTGCCGGTGGAGCGATGATCTATCTAGTCGCCGCTGAACTCATACCGGAAAGCCTCTCCGGCTGTTCCAAACAGGAAACCGCTTGGGGGGTGATGGTTGGTCTGGTCTTGATGCTTCTTATCACATCGGGATTGGGACTATAGATCGTCGATGCAAGAGGCCCTATGGTGTCTTCTCGTGCTTATAGAGCCGTAGAAAAGCCCCAAGGATGTCTGAGGTGGTTATTATCCCACTTAGCCTCCCGGCTCTGGATATCACAGGAAGCCCGTTTATCTTATGCTTGAGTAGCAAACTGGCCGCCTCCTCGATCGGTGTATCCTCGGTGACGGTTATAACCTCCATATTCATTATATCCCCTACTCTGAAGCTGTCTTCTATCCTGTAGGACTCGTCCCACAAAGAAGGGACAGCGAGTTCGGGTTTCCTAAGGTCTCTATCGGTTACGATTCCAACGAGAACGCCGTCCTTTACGACCGGAAGCTGCCTTATACCGTGTTTCTTGAGAAGCGAGAAAGCGGATTTTACCCCCATCTCGGGCTCTACCGTTATTGGGTTTCGCTTCATCCAGTTTTTTACGAGCATCACCCCTCCCATTTATCTCTTTAAGATTTCGGAAACGGGTAGGGACGAAACCGGCGAGATCGACGAAGTGCACTTTAACATCCCCGGTTCGAGGAACTTGACGAGATTGTTGTAGTCGTCCGTCTCAACCACGTATATAATGGTATGGGACCCATGTTCCACATAGACGTCCCTTAAAGTGAGACCCTCTATGTTTTCATTCACAAGCGCCTTTCTAAAACCCCCGATGTCCTTGGGACAGTTGCCGGGTTCATGAACTTGGGTTATTAAAAACAGCATTCCTAACACCTCCTTAATCCCATTTTCGGTCTTTCGTAATCCCTTTCCACGATTTAAACGACCCTTGAGGTGCTGCTTAGAGCCGAGGCCAGGTTCGATAGCTCGGTTGTTATTACAACGATTAAATCGTCTACGGATATTATCCCTACAAGCCTATCCTTCCTCATAACGGGAACCCTTCTTATAGAGTGTTTACCAAGGACCTTAAGTACCTCAAATACGCTTGCATCCTCCTGAACCACGTGTAGGTTTTTTGTCATAACCTCCCCAACCACAACCTCCGCTGGATTTTCGTTATAAGCCACAACCGAAACCACTATGTCCCTATCCGTTATGATGCCAACCGGTCTCTCTTCCTTATCTACAACGACGAGGGCTCCTATGTCTTCATCCCTCATCAGTTGGGCGGCCTCCGTTATGGAAGCAAGGGGTGACACCGTGATAACCCTGGTTCCCATGATGTTTTTTGCAAGCATCTCCTCGCCTCCCTCTTTTTCCGTTTACCCATTTGATTTGGCAACTCTCATGCCAAACCGTGGTTAAGGGCGTAATACCCCGCGATCCTGTGATATGGATTGTAGAGGAGCAGTTCTAACTCCGTCCCGATTCGTATGAAGGAGTGCATACTCACAGGGAAAAAGGACATTAGATCTATTGGAAGAAACCGGACAAACGGATATACCCAGGTCCATTGTACCTCTTACAATCCGTTTTGGAACCCTTTAGAAGGCTGTCAGATGTCAGAAAATAAGACAGAGAATCGTGTAAGAAAAACGGGCCGTATGCAAGAAAACAGGACACAGCATTACATACAATGACCTTGAAACTACACTGAAGACTCTGGCACGCCATTTGATACTCATCTAGGTGTGGACGTGGTATCATATAGCCAACACTAAGGACCGGAATAATATAGAGGGGGCAAGGATGTCCGATCATGATTCTCTTTACATTATAAGCACCAGCTACAATACTGGGAGACAGGCATACGAAGTAAGCGTTGGATACATGACGAAGGACGAGGAGGTTAAGGGGCGTTATATGAGCATTACAGTCGTGGTAAACGTTCCAGACCACAAGGGCGAGGAGAGTAAGGTTAAGGAGATAGCCATCGATAAGGCGAGAAGGATACTAGAGCAGGCTTCCAAAGCCCCTGTGGGGGAAGAGTAGGAAACAGCCAAAACTACAATACGTGCCTTATTATCATATCCATAAGGACTCCGATAAGCGTCTCTTCCGTGTTCTTTTCGGTATCCGCAACGATATACCTTTCCAGAGGGATCTCCTCCGGGCTTTCAAAACCCTCCTTAAACCTCTCGAATATCTCCCACCTCGCATCGGAGACCGATTTTTCGGTTTTCTCCCTTTGGATAAGCCTTTCTCTTATCGTCTCCTCACTGGCCTTAGCCTCGATGAAGAAAAAGGGGATCCCAAGGGCCTCGGCTTCATTAAGAACGAGTTCCCTAAACCCCCTTTTTGAGAAACTGGCATCGAGGATCACGGTTTTCCCACTCTCTATCGCTCTTCTCCCCCTATTTAAGACCTCCCTATATGTCATATCCGTGACGTCCCTCGAGTAGATCCCTTTATCAAAGCCCTCGTATCTCCTTTCGGTTGGTTCAATCCCCATGATTTCCTTTCTAACCTCATCGGAAGATACGATGGGACAGAAAAGCTCTTGTGAAACGGCACGCGCAAGGGTGCTCTTTCCCGTCCCTATAAGCCCAAAAATCACAAGGAGTGCAGGTCCAGAACCAAAAAGGGCGTATCTTAGAGCCAACCTAAAATACCTTCTTGCTCTTTCCTCAGAGGCTATTCTCTCTTTTTCTGGGATCTCAGGCTCACCGCTTCTTATGCTTTCAACCTTACCCCTAACATAGGCCCTGTAACACTTGTAAAAATCCATTATCCCGAAGATCGTTTGATCCCCCATCCTCTTAGAGACCTCAGATACTATGAAGTTCGCAAACTCACTGTAACCGTTAAAATCCAGATCCATAGCCAGGAAGGCTATATCAGAGGCGATGTCTATGTATCTAAACCTATCATTAAACTCTATACAGTCGTAGATGTAGACCCCTTTAGGGCTCAGGTTTATATGCTCGAGGTGGAGGTCGCCATGGCAGTCCTTGATAAACCCCATTTTGATCCTATCCTCAAAGAGAGAGGACTTCCTTTCAAGAAAGAGATCGTTATAAAGCTTAATCACATCGTATGCGGCCTTTGAAATGGTCTTTCCTATAAAACCCCTTGAAAGGGAAATGTTTTCGTATATGTTTACCCCTACACTCTCTGGACTTCCGTATTTGCTTATGTCCTCACTTACGGGCTGTTGCCTGTAGAACCCAACGAGTTTGTCCACAACCCTAAGCAGATCGTCCTTGGTAATCCTACCCTTTAGGAGAAGGTTCTTAAGGAAATACCTCTCTGGCAGCTTCTTCATCTTTACCGCGTATTCAAGCGTTTCATCCCCTTTTCCAAAGACGAGGCCACCGTTCCGTTTAGAGATCTCCTCAACCCCGATGTAGAGATCGGAGAGCCTGCTGTTAAGCTCTACCTCCCTTTCACAGTAATACCTCCTTTTATCCAGGGTCGAGAAATCCAAGAAACCAAAATCCACTGGTTTCTTTACCTTGTAGACATAGGGTGGGACTATAAAGACGTGAGACGCATGGGTTTGGATATGCCTCACGTATCTTGGCCTATGCGGATACGAGGACGGTTTTAAGAGGAATTCGATTAATCCAGGGTATCCCTTATGTTCTCTCTTCATCTACACTCTATGGTTTAATAGCCAAAACCGGACAGTGTGATTCCTGAATGACCTTTTCCGTAACACTCCCCAGGAAAAGCCTCCTTACCCCTTTTCTTCCATGGGTGTTTATCACTATGAGATCAATACCATTACTGGACGCGTAATCGACTAGAGAGACAGCGGGATTTATCCCATGTATCACCTCCGTACGGATCTCCAACCCGGCAACCCCCTCATTCACAGCCGCGCGCTTAAGCCTTATCTCCTCCACCCTCTTTGAAAGCCTATCGGACGCGAGGCCGATCAGGTACTCGAGGACACTCATAAGATCCTCAGCCAAGACACTCGAAGGGATCTCGTACGCATAAGCCTCCAGCCTTAGTATATAGACAACGGCGATCGCGGCATTTATCCTTTCGGCAAGATCCATGGCATAGTTAAGAGCGGAGTCCAGTTCCTCGGATATATCGATAGGGACAAGAATCCTATGGATCTCCACCGGATCCTTTCCATCCCCGTCCTTAACTGCAAGAACCGGCCATTCGGAATTCCTCAGCACCTTGAGGGCGGTGCTTCCAATCAACACCCTGTCTATGAGTCCGAGTCCCCTCTTTCCCATAGCGATTAAATCCACCTTCTCCTCACTTGCGACCCTCAGGATCTCCTCATGTGGCACCCCGGTCTCCACGCGTATATCCCATTTTATACCCTTTGGTTTTAGTTGTTCGAGGGACCTATTCATCCTCTCGTATTCCCTTTTTTCGAGCACCGTCTGAATCGAGAAGAGCTCCTTTCTAACCTCGGGTGGAACCTTTAGCCCGATTAAATCAACAGGCTGGATCACGTTTAGTCCTATGATCCGAGAGCCATAGGTGCTTGCAAATAGCGCAACATACCTTAAAGCCTCTTCAGATTCCTTTGAGCCGTCAGACGCCCAGAGAATCCTCTTTATGTCCATAGAAACAAACCTCCCTTTGGGTGTTGTGAGAGAACATATCACACCGTTTCCAAAAGCCAAGAATTGGTTTCAGAATCCGGGTCTCTCCCTTCTTTTTAGCCTTTTCCTAAACCCAGTACCCCCGTTTTTGATCTTTTTAGAGCACCCTTCACATATACCATGTGATACGGACTTGTCTCCTAAGGGTTCTTTCTCTTTTATGGGTTTTCCACACCAGGAACAGATAACCCGCATAACACCCTCTACTCCCCTTTTGGGGCCGTCGTTATAGACCCTCCTCGTATCTTACTATTAGAACCGGGCAGGGAGATGAAAAAACCACCTTGTGGCTTGTAGTTCCTATGGCGAGTTTACCGCTTTCTGTCTGAAGCCCATGGGAGCCCATGATTATTAGATCGATATTCTTCTCTTTTGCAAACGTATTGATAACGCGCCAGCGTTGCCCTATCACTATATTGCTCTCGACCGAAAGTCCCCTTTTCTCAAAGATCTCTTTCTCTTTCTCGATCTTTTTCTCCATCTGAAGTTCGAGATCCTTATAGAACCTCTTAACCTCAAGATCCACCTCAGTATAGTCAAGCGGCTCTATGGCATGGAGTATGTATATACTCGCACGAAGCCTCTCTCCTAGATAAAGGGCGTATTCCCTTGCCTTTTCTGAATACACTGAAAAATCGGTGGGAAAGAGTATCCTCTCTATGTCCATCTTCTATCTCCTCGCTTTTTTATTTTTTTATAATATCTTACATACACACCGAAAAATGTAGAAATCACCTCCGCCAGAGTCAAGCCACTTTCCCATCTCTTTGGTTTTAGGGTTTTATCGCCACCTTGATAACCCCATCAAGCTGATTTGAGAATATCCTATAGGCCTCCTCTATCTCGTCTAGTGAAAACCTGTGTGTTATGAGCTGTCTCAGGTTAACCCTCTCATTCTTAACCAGAGAGATCAACCTCCTCATCCTCTCTTTTCCACCAGGGCATAGGGTGGAAACGATCTTCTTATCGGCTATTCCAAATCCAAAATCCCGAAGAGGAATCCCTATATTCCCAAGATGTGCGGGATAAACGCCAAGGCTCGATATGGTCCCTCCAACCCTCGTGCACCTTATGCAATTCTCAAAGCTCTCCTGAAGCCCTATAGCCTCGATTGCAACATCCACCCCCCTTCCATTTGTGATCCCCATTATCTCTTTAACCGGATCCACCTTCTTAAAATCAATCACTATATCGGCTCCCATTCTCTCAGACATCCTCATCCTTGAGGGAACGGAGTCAACAGAGATAATCAGAGCCGCCCCCTTAAGCTTGGCACCAGCAGTAGCGCTCAGTCCGATGGGTCCCTGTCCAAAGATCGCAACGATGTCTCCCACCTGTATATGAGCGCTCTCGGCGCCTGAAAGACCCGTCGAGAAGATATCTGTCGTAAAAAGCACGTCCTCATCCGAGAGTTCGTCGGGGACTCTGGTCAGATTCGCCATAGCATTTGGGATTCTCACGTAATCCGCCTGACAGCCATCGATGGTGTTTCCCATCTTCCATCCACCCAGAAATCCCCCGCACTGTGCCCAGTTTGCGGAAAGGCAGTACTCGCACTGACCGCATGGGGTAATGGCGTTAATCGCTACCCTCTCCCCTAATCTGTAGCCCGTAACACCGTCGCCTAGTTCATGTATGACTCCAACCGGCTCATGCCCTATTATCTGACCAATCGCCACCGGATACTCCCCTCTCATGATATGGACATCGGTGCCGCATATGGTTGTAAGAGTTACCTTAATAACCGCCTCTCCTGGGCCAGCTTTCGGAATAGGACGATCCTCGAGCCCTATCCTATTTGGGCCTTTAAAGACGTTTGCCCTCATCTTCATCTTGACACCTCCTTAAAAAAGATCGTATCTACTATGCGATCATTGCAACAGACATGCCAGAGGATAAGCCCTGGCTTTACTTCAATAACCATAAGGTGAAGAAGCAATACCAACCTGTCAGATTTTAAGACGCTTGACAGATGAAAGGATCCCATTTACGATCCATCGGTGTAGCAACCCTTTTATAGCCTAGGATACTATGACGCCACACCTTTCTCTTTCAAAAAGGCCCTTATCTTCTTTAAGGCCCCCTCTTCAATCTGTCTTACCCGCTCTCCCGAAACACCCAGCCTCCTACCAACCTCCTTTAGCGTTAAGGGCTTATCCCTCAAGATCCTGTTTCTTACTACGAACCGCTCCCTTTCGCTTAAGGAATCGATCGCGGATTCGAGTTCTATTTTGAGTTTCTCCCTCTCCTCAACATCAGTAAGCATCTCTTCTTGACTCGCTACCTCACTGAGAAGGACATCGAGATGGGTCGTCTCTACCCCTTCTTCTATCCCTGTATCAAGGGATAGATCCTTGCCCCCCATCCTACGCTCCATTTCGATCACGCTTTCATCCGAGACGCCAAGCTCCTTGGCCAATGTTCTATAGTTCTCAGGGGTTAGCATCTCATCTGTAATGCCCATCTTGCGTTTCGTCGAGCGGAGCTTGTAGAAGAGCTTCCTCTGCGCCTGTGTGGTCCCAAT
>CAZWVA010000080.1:0-9672 GCA_964636885.1 uncultured Spirochaetia bacterium | reverse complement strand
TTTGAGAGGATACCTCACGTAACCGACTGGACTTACGGATACGGAAAAAAGGATAAATGAGAACGTTGTAAAAGTTAAATCGGAAGATGAAGGTAGTCAGATCAAACCCATACGTAATCAATAAAAATTCTAAGGAGGGGATATCATGTTAAAGAAACTCGATATATTCTACGTTGAGTTCACGCTGTTTGTTTTGCTGGGTATACTCGCGGGTGCTACGGTGGCCGAGGCGCGTACTATCGAGATAGAGGGTATTGATAGTCTGAAATTCAGTGTCACTCAAATAAGTGCGAAACCGGGTGAAAGACTGACTGTGAAGCTTATAAACAAGACCTCTCTGCCGCCTGTAGCCATGTCCCACAACTTCGTGCTGCTGAAAAAGGGTACAGATCCAAGCGCATTCGCTAACGCCGCGGTTAAGGCAAAGGAAAACGGCTATATACCCAAGGATATGATGGACAAGGTGATTACTCATACTGAACTGGTGACTGGTGGTGAAACCAAGTCGGTGACATTTGACGCGCCGAAGGAACGGGGCGACTATACTTACATATGCACCTTTCCCGGTCACTATGCTGCTGGCATGAGAGGAACGCTGACGGTTAAGTGAGTTGTTGAGATTCTCTAAGCGGTGCATGCCATATCAAATTCGGGGCTGTGCGGCCAGGATCAAACGCAGAGCGAGTTTTCTATCGGCTTCTGGATACATGTGAGGCACTAGCTTCCTTGAGTGATATGTCGCGCCTCGTTGCCGGGGCCAATACGGGTCATTATAGGGCTTATCACAGGATGATAGTGCGGGGCTTCCGTACCGAACATGCAGGGCGTCGCAATGCAAAGGCCAAATAAGTCCGGTTATAATCGGTCTGGTGTCTACATCATTGATGATTGGCGCTAACATGAACCGGTATGAATAATCGGGCTGGGTATCCTTGATGATTCGGGCTTATAATTCTAATCACCTGATATTCGCCTCTTTTAGATTGGCTACTGTAACGAGCACATACCTTTCGGGATGGAGATACTTTTTAGCTGCTCTTAAAACGTCTTCCTTGGTTACGTCTTTTATGCGCTCTGTGTATCTATCAAAGTAATCAAGCCCAAGACCGTAAAACTCCAGTAGTTCCATATTCTTTGCAACCTCTTTATTCGTTTCAATCCTGAGTGGTAGACTCCCTACGAGATACGCCTTGGCGTCTTCCAGCTCTTTATCCGAGACGCCGTCTTCACGGATCCTCTTCATGTCTTCTATTACCAGTTTGATGGCATCCTTTGCGCTTGGGTTTTTGGTTTGGAGCCCTATCTGAAAGTAGCCCGAATGTTTTCTGGCTATGTATTCACTACTAACGCTATAGGCAAGCCCCATTTTGTCTCTGATGTCGTTTACCAGGCGGGATGAAAAGTTTCCGCCTCCCAGTATGTAATTCATGACCTGAACGGCATAGTAATCGGGGTTATCCCGGGTGATGCCTAGATGACCGAGGATAATATTTGCCTGGGCAACCTTGCGATCCAGTTCTAGAGAAACGGTCTTTTCTGGAGTAGGCGGAGGAGGGATCTCTTTCTCTTTTATCTCCTTTGGCTGCCAGTTGCCAAGTTTTTTCTCTATTAGGTTTTTTGCCTCCTCGAAGGTTAAATCCCCAGCTACCGCGATAATCGTTCTATTTGGAAGATAATAATTCGAGTGAAAATCCTCTATATCATCCCTTTTGATCCTTTTTAGGCTCTCTTTGTTTCCTTCCACCATGCGGCCATAGGGATGATCCTTAAAAAGGGCTTTAAGGAACTCGCGTTCTGCTACCCAGTCTGGGTCTTCCTCGTTCTTTTTGAGTTCTCCCTCAATCTCTCTAACCTTCTTTTCAACCTCCTCTTGTGGAAAGGAGGGATTCGTCAAAACGTCTCCCAGGATTTCCAATCCCTTATCGAGGTACTTCTTTAGAATAACGAGTTCAACTTCGGTAAAGTCATAATCCGAGGATGCGGAGAGAGAAGCACCCATGAAATCTGTCTCCCTTGCGATCTCTTCCGCTCTTCTCTTTGTCGTTCCCTGAGTGAGAAGCTCTGCAGTAAGATTTGCTAGGCCTGCCTTCTCGGACGGTTCATTCGTAGAACCGGCTTTTATGAGGGCCTCTACCACTATAAAGGGAACACCCGGTCTTTCTGACACAAGAAGCGTTATTCCGTTCTCTAAAAGGATCCGATTCCCTAGGGGCTTGGCCGATACTCTACTCGGTTGGAAGAAAAGTAAAAGCAGTATTGGTATTGCTAAACATAAAAATTGTGTTTTTCTGATCCTCATTTTTATCTGTCATCGAATCTATGATTTTGGCTTTTCGGGGATAAGCACACCCACGGTTCGGTTGTCTTTGGTTAGATACCTTTTGGCGGCATCCATGATGTCCTCTGCGGTAACTCCCCTAATCCCCGGTATGTAATCTTTTACCATCTTCCAGCCCCCGAGAATCTCGTATTGACCTAGAATGAATCCCCTTCCAAACAGGGAGTCCTGACCGAAAATGAAGGAGGATTCTATTTGATTTTTGGCCTTCCTTAACTCGTATTGAGAGATAGGCTCGTTCTTTATCTTATCTATTTCATTATATATGGCGTTTTCTACCTCATATATGGCGTTTTCTACCTCCACAGGGTTTTTCCCCGGCATGACCTGAGCGTAGAAGGTCATTAGATTCGGGTCAATGCTTAGACGCGAGTAATCCCCGGCAATAAAGAGCGCAAGTTGCCTGTCGTAAACCAGGCTTTTATATAATCTGGAACTATCCCCTTTTGCAAGAACCGTTAAAAGAACCTCAAGCGCAAGGCTATCTGGGCTTCCGAGGTTTGGCGTATGATACGCCACTGCCACAAAGGGAAGCTCCGCGGCCCTCCTTAGGGTCACGCGCCTTTCTCCCCTCTGTGGTGGTTCCACGCTCCTTACCTTTGGTGGGGGTGGGCCCGGTTTTATCTCTCCAAATCTCTTCTCTATTTCCTTTAGCGTATCTTCGGGCTTAAAGTCTCCAACCACTACGAGAACCGCATTATTCGGAACGTAGTAGGTCTTATAAAAGCTATATACATCCTCCCTCGTGATCTGTCTTAGATCCGACGCCCAGCCTATAACGGGGGAGTGGTAAGGATGGGCTTCAAAGGCTGCCGCATTTACCTGTTCTAAAAGGTCGGAGACGGGGTCATCCTCGGTACGAAGGCGCCTCTCCTCCATAACCACGTCCCTTTCCGTAAGAAAGGGCTTTGGGTCTAGAAGCAGATCGGCCATTCGATCGGACTCAAGGTCAAGGAGCAAATTGACCTTGTCGGAGGCTATATTTTCAAAATACATTGTGTAATCCTCGGTGGTAAAGGCGTTATCGTTTCCCCCGTTCCTTCCTACTATCTTGGAAAAGGTATCGGGGCCGTATTTTTTAGCACCTCTAAACATCATGTGCTCAAGCAAATGGGAAATTCCGGTTATACCTAACTGCTCGTTCCTTGAGCCAACCTTGTACCAGACCTGAAGTGTAACCGTTGGGGTTCTATGATCCTCAAGGAGAAGAATCCGAAGGCCGTTTCTGAGTGTGGCGTCTCTAACATGCCAGGTATCTTGAGCTTCGGCAAAAGCAGATAAAAACGCGACGATAAAGAAGAGAAGAGGGCACATGGCTATTATGATGTTTCTTACCCGCTTACCTAGCTTATCCACTTTGATCGCTTTCATGTATTTTAAGCAAATCGTCTTGATGTGATAGCTCCATAGGGCGATATGAAACGGTGGTTATGCTAAGAGCACGGCAAAGATCCCAGTTAAGAAGATCCCATCGAATGTCCCGGCCCCTCCTATTGATGCGACTGGTGCATTGAGTTCCTGGATCTTGCCGAGATTTAGGAGGTCTGCACCGATTAGTGTCCCCAGGCTTCCCGTAACATAGGCCAGGGCAGGAGCGGACGGCCCGGGGAGTAAGAGGGCTACGGCCACGGCCACTAAAGGTGGGAGGAATAGGGGGGTTGCTATTCCTATCCCTTGAATGGGCCTGGATTTCCACCAAACTATCACCGCTAAAACGATCACACCTATTAGGGTCTGTATATAGATCCCGTTCTTTATCATTAGATAGAGGGAGAGAAGGGTTGGAATAACGGCTCCTCCCATGTTTACGGCGATCACGGTCCTTTGCAGCTCTTGTACCCTGGGGATAACGTATCTCACGCCGAAGAAGGTAACCTCCTCACCCGAGATTACGCGCTTTGCCGGGAGTTCCGCAACTGGGATATTCACATAACTCCCAAAGAGGGAGAGTAGAAGTAGGACAGATACGTAGTGCTGGCTGATCCCCATCTTCTCATAGGCGTATCCGATTATCCCAACCTGAATGAAGGCTATGATGAGAAGAACCGCCAAAAAAAGGGCGGATAGAAATGGTCTTGCCAGTGGAAAATAATTGGGGCCTGTTGTCTTCATCGATCCTTTTCCTTCTCCTTCAAACTACGGTTTGGTTTTATTCCTGGTCATTTCTTGAGCCTGAGTAGTTCGTCAGCCGTCCATTGGGTAGAGCGGTTGGCGGTTTCCTTTCTGATCCTATCCACCATATCCGGCGTGATCTTCTCTGCCGAGTTTCCCCAACTCGTTCTTTCATGTGTGAGAACGGCGGCGATCTCCTCGTTTGAAAGCTTGGAGCCCCATTCAGGCATGACGTTGTTGTAGGTAATGCCCTTTACCTCTATAGCTCCCTGAAGGCCGTGAAGCACTATGCGTATCGGGGTCTCCGGATCCCCTGTTACCCATTCGGAACCTGCAAGGGGAGGGAAGGAACCGGGCACGCCCTGTCCATTTGCCTGATGGCATGCGGCACAGACGTTGGCATAGATCTGAGCACCGTCTACACTGGGCTTTGCCTCCCCTTCTTTTGAAACCGTTTTTTCTGGGGATACGGTCTCCTTTTCCAATACGTGAACATATGGGCCAAAGACCCCTCCGTATCGTCCCAGATAGAATCCTGCCCAGAATATGAGCAGAACAGAGATCACCCAGAGCCACCATGGTGGAGGCTCAAGTCCTTCCTTTGGCTCAGGCGGCTCCCGGAATGCCTGTTTATGGATCTCGTATATGTCGTGTCTTTCTTCCTCGGGGCGAAATCGCCATTGGGATTCCGGTTTCTTACCTTTCATTTCTCTTCCCTTTTCTCATCAACAGGGTAGGTGTGATCAAGGCTTAATAGATAGGCCACTAAATCGAGTGCCTCTCTGGTTGCTATTATGACCTTACCCTCTGGAACGAATTCACTGGGCACGGGTACAACGTACTCTCCTTTGGCGGCGTAGACCTCCTTTGAAAATACATCATCCTCTTTAAAGAGCCAGGGAAAGGGTGGCATTATGGAACCGGGGGATGTGGCTCTTGGATTATAAAGGTGAATCAAGTGCCAGTCTTTACTCGGCTGCCTTGCCGCAATGTTAAAGAGGTCGGGTCCCGTTCTCATCGTTCCCAGTAGATGAGGTCTATCGTAGACATAATCTCCGGGAACCGATGGTCTTCCCCACCCGCGTTTCTGGTCCGCCCCAAATCCCAGAGGACGGGTCTGCTGGCTATGACAATAAATGCACCCCTCCCGTATGTAGATAGCTCTTCCTCGTAGCTGCTGATCAGTATAGGGCTTTAACCCAGAAGAGGGTTGTATCTCACTTATCTGAATCCCAGGGATAAGCGTCAATCCTGCCCATCCGAGGAAGAGGGTGGCAAGCACCCCTAAAAAGAATACAGAAGCCCTTATGAACATCATCTGGTAGTCACCTCCGTATCCTCGCGCCAGGGCGGGGTAAGTCTCAGGGTTCCCTTCCGCATGATCATTAGAGAAAAGAGGTAGATAAAGAAGAGATGCCCTATAAGGATGAGCACACCTGCGATGGAGCGGGCCAGGAGGTACGGTTTCGTTACATTCATAGAATCCGCAAAGGGACGGGAGGCGTCGTTCATGTATAACCCCTGAAGGACCCCACCCACAGTCATCGATACCACGTAGAGCGCAATCCCTATGGCCACAAACCAGAAGTGGAATTTTATGAGGACAGGATACGGCCATTCCCATCTGACGAGCCGGGGCATAATGTAGTAGATCGCCCCAAAGAGGGTCATTGTAAAGAAGGCGTATAAGCCGAGATGTGCGTGGCCTATTGTGTAGTGGGTGAAATGGGTAACCTCGTTAAATGAGCGCAAGGCCTCTATGGAACCCTGGAAGCTCACTGCGGTGTAGCACATAGCACCAAAGACCACAAAGCGAAGGGTTGGACTGTACTTGAGTTTTCCAAAATGCCCCACCATGGTAAGGTGATGGTTAATCGCTACGGTAATTACAGGGATAAACATGAGGACGCTTGCCACTATAGAGACGCTTATAAGCCATGTGGGAAGCGGACCACCGATCAGATGATGAATACCGTTCCAGTTGTAGAAAAGGGCAAATGTCCAGAAGCCAAGAAGCGACAGGTAATAACTATGAATAGGGCGGCCAATAACTTTTGGAATAAAATAATAAGCCGCGGCAAGCCCTGCAGGTGTGACCCAGACCGTTAAGAGATTATGGGCATACCACCAGTTTACAGCCGCTTGGGTCACCCCGGAGTAGAAGGGCAGATTCGCGATGAGATAGAGGATTGGAAGCCATATAGCGGATGCCAATATATACCAGAGGGAAACGTATATATGATCCACCCTACGTGCGTAAAAGGTGCGGAGTATGGAAAGTGAAAGACATATAACTGCAAGCGCAATTAAAATCACCGCTGCCTTTGGAAACTCAAGCCATTCTATACCGCGACTGTGCCCACTGAGTAGTGAGATTACACCGTAGAGAACCCCTATATTCCAGAGGAGGGCAGAGATGTATAAAAGCCTACGCCAGTGGACCTCGGTACGGCAAAGCCTGGCGTTAAGCCAGACGTAACAGCCCGCTATCGCCATCGAAGCCCAGCCGTAGACCACGGTGTTTAGATGAACTGGGCGAACCCTGCCGAATGTCAAGGCCGGTATCGATCCAAGGAAGTCCGGAAGATTGAATTTAATCGAAGCGATGAGTCCAAAAACCGTCCCTACGAGGAGCCATACCACGGCGGATGCAAAAAAGACAAGCACCGGACCCGAGGCGGAAGTATCGCTTAGTACACGGGAAGAGAGTTCTGGAGATTCCCCTGCATGAAAAACCTCACGGTTCATTCATATCTCTCCCATATTTTATGAAATTAGATTACCACAGCTATCGTTTTCTCTTTCGCTTACATTTCGGTTCCCCAATCGAGCATAAGTGTGCCTTCCCTCTGCCAGAGAGGTTAGTTTCCTTTCTCATTTCTCATTGGCCGACTTCTCCGCCTCTGGAAAACCAAACGTGTTATCCGTCATCCTTCCAACCGGTTCCTCTTCGTCGAAGATGATGTAGGCACCGGCGTTTAGATCCTTAAATTGTTTGGTACGTACGGCCCATAGGAAGGCCAATATCGCCATGGCTCCACCTACTAGAACGACCAGGATCAAGACGAGACCGGCTAGGGGAATAACCATAATCTTTAATTCTACCCGTCTGAAAGAGACTTTAAAGCCCGCGATTTGGTATCTATGTGAGTAGAGCGTTTACAATTGAGTTTATCGACTACGGCGTTGTATCCCTCTTAAGGACTGGCCTTAGAGGAGATCCATAACGATGGATTCCAGATAAATACGTCCGGGCATAATAGATGATTCTAATTACAGGTATGTAAATGAGATTTAACCTAGACTAAATCCATCCGGTTTCTTGGACCGAGTGAGGAATGTGACTCTTACGTCTCCAATCGTGTCTTACTCGGAGATGAAGAACCCTTTTCATTATGAGAAGTGGGTGAGCACATGGTGCTTGGCTCACCCACTTCTATCTCAATTCGATCTACTTAGCCTCCGGTGCGCTTCCACCCGTATCTCCAGAAGGCGCGTTTTCTGTTGTATTCCCCGCGGGTTCGCTTTCTAACTTTTGGATCGAGGTCGCTTTGCCGTTTTCAAGCTTTACCGTAACCCTATCGCCAACCTTGAGGCCTTCGAGCATCTTTGGATCGGTTGCCCTAATCATGCTCTCCTTGCCCGCTTCATCTTTGAGCATTAGAATCTGGCCTCTGATGTTGGTGATCTCACCCGTAAGCTCTGTCGGCAAGGCGGCTACGTGCTTTGTGGGTTGATGCACGGTAGCGGCAAACGCGCTTATCCCAGAAAGGGTGAGCGCTAACGCTACCAACGCGGATCCTATTAACCTTTTCATTTCTGTATCACCTCCTCTTGATGGGCTTTTGAGGGGATCTACTTGCATCACTCGTGCCATGTGGATTAGAGTGGGGGTGTATCTCTAATCTCTAATTCTTATGAGGAGTTATAAATGGAAAGTGGGCCGAGAGAAAACACGGTTTGCCAAACTGTATAATACTACACTGTGGAATCTACATGAATTTACACAGAAGAGGGCGGGATGTTCATATGATAGCTTGAGGGTGAATGGGTGAAAGGACATTAAAGAAACCTCGATGAATTCGGTGTCTTGACAGAAAGGAATAACCAGATAAACTCTAAAAATCCCTTTCTTTATTTAGTTAGAGAGGGTGTTAACCTCGGGTTTTCGGGATAAGTAGCTCGTTTTCTAATCTCTAGTCATGCTGATAAAGTCAAAGGTTGTAGCTGAAATAAAGGGATTTGTGTGATGTTTAGAACCGTACCCTTAACATTGGAGTGGAGGTCTTGTTTCCCTTATAATGCCTAGGTACTCGTTTGCTTTGAGAACCATAAGGGTAGTCTTTATAGTCCTTGCTCTTTTTATCCACTCATCCTATGCCCGTGCCATAACGAACACAAACGATATAAAGGAAATAGGGATTGACGAAAGGCTCGCAGAGCCGATCCCGCTCGACCTAATATTCTTAGATGAAGAGGGTAAGCAGGTAAGACTCGGTGATTTCTTTGAAGGGGACAGGCCCGTAATCCTGACCCTCGTGTATTATAGCTGTCCGAGGCTATGTTCCTTTGTTTTGGATGGGGTTTTAGAAGCCGTAAATAACCTCTCTTCCCTTTCCCTGGGAAAGGACTTCAAGATAATAAGTGTGAGCTTCAATCCGGATGATTCACATGAACTCGCTAGAAAAAAGGCGGGTAGCTATTATGATAAGTTGAGGAATACCCATTTTCCCAAAGGGAACTGGCGCTTTCTTACCGGGGACGAGAAGGATATAGGACAGCTAACGCAGTCGGTAGGGTTCAAATACAAAAAGGATGGGAAGGAGTTTGCGCATCCTTCGGCTATAATCATCCTCACCCCCCAGGGGAAGATATCGCGTTACCTCTATGGGGTTCAATACGAACCAAAGGACCTTAGTCTCGCGCTCATAGAGGCATCAAACGGGGAGATAGGTTCTTCTAAGTTGTTAAACAAGGTTATGCTCTTTTGTTATGAGTTTGACCCTGTTGGGAAGAGATACGCCCTTCGGGCACTGAACGTTGTGAAAGCCGGAGGAGTTGTAACGCTTTTATCTTTGGTTGGATTATTGACTTATTTCTGGAAGAAGGAAAAAAGAGTCTAATGGCATGGAGGTTTAAAGAGTAGAGATGAACTGGCTTCCCGAAGAGGCATCGGATTTAGCGAGTCGTGTGGACTCCGTTATATGGTTCGTTACTATAAT
>CAZWVA010000079.1:9368-9741 GCA_964636885.1 uncultured Spirochaetia bacterium | reverse complement strand
GCGATCAATTCGGATGACTATGAACTCGTTGCCCTCTCTACACCCGGTCTGATGGTGGCAAGGGCATATGCCATACCGAACTATAACCCCAATTTCCCCTGCATCCCTTATCCGGGCGCGGTCACGGTCGTGGTGGTTCCCTATGCAAGGGAAGGAACGGTTACCCCTATCCCCGGAGAGGGGTTTCTTCAAACCGTTTTAAGGCATCTGGACACTCACAGGCTTATCACTACGGATCTATACGTCATAGGTCCTGAGTACGTGAGGGTTTCCGTTAGGTGCAGGGTTCATATAATGAAAAAGAGCAGTCCAACCGAGGTGGGAAAACGTATCCAAAAGGCAATCGAAGACTTCTTAGACCCATTAAAAGGCG
>CAZWVA010000079.1:0-9318 GCA_964636885.1 uncultured Spirochaetia bacterium | reverse complement strand
TTCGGTCTTCCCATCCGAGATATACCAGATGGTAGACGGTGTGGAGGGTGTGGACTACGTAACGGGTGTTTCTCTGAGCGCAGAAGGGCGATACCGAGAAGGAGACATTATAAGGATACCTCCAACCGCCCTCGTTTTCTCTGGAGAACACCGGTTGGAGTTTGTAGTGTAGTATTTGTAGCCTACATTATGGAATGGGTTTCTCTCCCGGTTGCATCCACTCCGTGGCTAAACGAGCCATATACATAGAGGCAAAGTGAATCCCGAAGAATTCAAGGTACAGGTCTTTAAAACCCAGGCACAGTGGGAAAGCGGCCTTCTCTATCGCCTTGAGGCGGTAGAGGGAGGCATAACCCTTTACCCAAAGCCCGCATTCGTCGGTTGGGTCCAGGGGGTATGTATAGAGTACCCAGGTGGTTTAGCGGTAGACGAGTGCGGACGGGTTTATCTAATGGATAGAGAGACCCGCCAAATTTACCTCTACGACACTGGAGCTCGGATACTGGAACGGATCTCCTCCCCAGGCGATTTTAGTTCGGATTCGAGAATGATCATGGATAGACTCACGCTCTGGGTTTTAGATAGTAAAAGCCACAGGGTACTTGGGTTTTCGAGGGAGGATTCTCAGATCAAATATGTGATAGGGGATCTCGAAGGGCCTGTGGATATAGCACTGGACGAACTCGGGCATCTCTATGTACTCGATAGAGAATCGCATAGGATTCTTAGGTACGAAGAAAACGCCCTTTTTATTGAGGGTTTTGGCGAATCTCAACTGAAAGAGCCCATGGGACTAGTCGTGGGAAAAGGGAACACCCTATATGTGATGGATGGAGGATACACCGGCTTTCTCGTGTTTACAGAACGGGGAGAATACCTGGGGGTTCTTGGCGATTTTACAAAGATACCGGGCGGCTTCCAACCCACCGTGATAGCGGTTGATAGAAGGGGAAACGTATTCGTTGGGGATACCGCTCAGTCGATTCATCAATTTGACCCCGATGGGAGCTACATAGGAAAGACCCAAATCCCCGGTTTTTCTGGTGGGATTCGGGGGCTTGCCACCGATTGCGAAGGCAAACTCTATGTAAGTGTTGACGGGGGGATCGCCCTCTTAGACCCCCGGGGCACATTCACCAAAGGGGATGGGGTTTATTATTCGAAGACGCTGGACAGCGGTATCGAGGACTGTCAGTGGCACAGGCTCGCTTTAAATGTGGATCTGCCCCCCAGGACCGCTCTCGATGTCTATTACTACTCGTCTGACGATGCGGCCTTAAAAACGGGTATTGAAGGTATACTCTCCGATCCCAAAAGATCGGTACAGGAAAAGGCGGCTTCTATAGACAATGAAATAGGGGCATGGATCGGTCCTGAGAGAAACCCAAAGGGGATGCTCTTTAGGGAAAAGACGGGGCGATACCTGTGGTTGAAGTTGATCCTATCGACCTTCGACGAAGGGGTTAGACCCGTTTTAAGAGAAATGCGGGTTTACTATCCGCGTATCTCGTACCTCCGTTATCTACCTGCCGTATATCAGGAAGACCCGATAAGCAAGGGGTTTTTAGAAAGGTTCCTTTCACTTTTTGAAACGGTTTTTTTTGACCTAGAGACGGAGATAGGGCGCGTTTTTGAGTATTTTGACCCCGATACCACTCCTCATGGCTTTCTTCCATGGCTCGCTTCCTGGCTCAACCTCGCCCTTGAGGAGGATTGGCCTGAGGAGAAGAAGCGCCAGTTTATACGGGAGGCATCGGAGCTCTATAAATCCAAGGGCACTCCGCCTGGAATACGGAGGCTAGTTGAGATATACACGGGAAGTACCCCACTTATCATAGAGCACTCACGGGTGGGAAGACCGATGGTCCTGGGTGTGGATTTTAGGGTTGGGGTGGATAGCCTTCTCATCGAAACCCCGGTGAGGGGATTCAGACTAGGGGACGACTCTATACTCGGAAGGGTCGCCCTTCGCGATTCCGTGCAATCCCCGGAAGACCCGTTTCTTCAGATGGCTCACCGCTTTACAATCGTCCTCGACCTCTCCAGATGGGAATTCACCCGATATGAAAAGGGACTGAAGCGGATCCTCGATGAAGAAAGGCCGGCCCATACGGCGTACAACCTCCGTGTAATTGGAGACATGAGACTCGGAATCGGTACATATGTAGGGATGGGTAAGATAGCCGACTATGGCCCTATCCGCCTTGGGATCGATGCCGCCATCGGATCGGGCACGGTCGTCATGGGAGGGGAGGAGGGCGGAAGGGTTGAACGACATTCGAGACTGGGAAAGGATACGAAACTTGTTTAAGGCGCCGGGTGGGTAATCGTCCAGGTAGTCGGGTTTAATTGACGGCTCGACAACTCGAACACCAGGATACTCTGTTTTAGTAGAGGAGGAGAGATATGAGAAAAGAAGACAAAAGGCGTTGCGGCATTTGTGAGGTTCCGTATTTTGAAAGGAATAACTACTACTACGGCAAGTTGATGACTGTACGGGATTTCTTTGCGGAGCAGTATTACTTCAACGAGAAGAGGTGGCTCATTAACAGGATGGTGGGGGGCTGGGGAGTGGTGTGCGGTCTTGATGTAAGGTTAAAGGAATCGGAAACGGGTAAGGCGATCGTCACACCTGGCCTTGCGATTGACTGCTGTGGTAGGGAGATCCTGGTCTGCGAGGAGCAAGAGGTTTCGCTCATTCCAGAGGAGTACGAGTGCTCTAAAAAGGAAAAGAAGGAGGAAGAACGGGGTCGGGATAAAAAGGAACTGGTGATCTGTATTGAGTTTTACGAGTGCAAGACGGAGCCTGTAAATCTCCCTCCCCTAGCCTGTGATAAGAAGGAGAAGGGGGAATTTAACCGCATAAGGGACGGCTTTAAGATCCGCGTTAAACCCAGATCGGATGTCGATAAGGATACTTGCAGGAGGCTCTGCCCTCTCGAGTACAAGGATAAGACCGTGCATCAATACCTCTGCGGGGAGCTAAAAGAGGGGTGCTGTGAGTGCCCGGAATGCGAGTGCCTTATTTTGGCCGAGGTTACAATCACTCCGTCTTCTAACCCGAACTATCCTCCCTCTATCAGCATAGACGGGTGCTCTAAAAGGAGGCTCGTATACGGGAATCCCATGCTTTATGACCTTATAGACTGTTACCACGGGGACCCGCCCCGCGTTATCGATATTAACTGGAAAGACGGAACCACGCTAAACGGGGCGACTATAAAATGGGAGGACTTCAAGAACGGAATCTACACCGAAGGGGTGAGGGTTTGGTTTGACAGGAAGATGAACGGGGAGACCATAAACGCAAACACGTTCTTGTTTCTCGTCAGGATGGAGGATGCAGATACTGGCAATTACCGCTATGAACACGTTCCCGGAGAGGTGTCTTATGCGTATGATGAGGCTACCCACGAGTCGAATGCCACCTTCAAGTTTACGACAGAATGGATTGCGGACGTCTATCTGGGCTATTCCAGGGTTCGTGAAAAGGGCGGTGAGTTCATGGTGGTTTTAAGAAGCGATTTCATCATGGGTGTTGAGGAAAACGGGAAGCCTGCCAAGGCCCTTGATGGGAATTTCATAGGGGGTAGATTGCCATCGGGTAACGGCACTCAGGGCGGCGATTTTGTAAGCTGGTTTTACGTGGAGCCGAAGCCGGAGGGGGAAAAACAGACGAAGAAGCGTTGATTTAAAGGAAGGCGAAGGGGTTTAGTAAAAATCCAGGCGTGCAAAAGGAGGAAGCAATGGGCACATATAAGACGAGGGAAGGATGTTCGGAGGATAAACACTGTGACTATAACGATTTTAAAAGGGTTCGATATTTCCATGGAATGCTGATGACCGACCGGGACTTCCGTGAGGAGCAGATATACCACAATGAAAAACGAAAATTGCTTAGCCGGATGCTACACGGATGGGGGGTGGTTTGCGGATTAAGGATTAAGGCAACGAGTCCTGTGTCCTCAAAGATCGTTATTACTCCCGGAATGGCCCTTGATTGCCATGGGAACGAGATCTTGGTTTGCGAGGATTTCGAGGTGGATCTTAAAAAAGAGACGTGTCTCTATCCCGACACGTCAAAGGATAGAGACCCGTGCGCCGAAGGAGGGGATGAAAGGGAATGTAAATACTACGTGGCCATAAGATACAACGAGGCTCCAACCGATCCTCTCCCCGTATACACCCCGAGCGGAGGATGCGAGGATAAGGTCTGCGAGCACTCACGCACCCGTGAGGGCTTTTGCGTGAGGCTCTTTAAGATCCCTCCCTGTCATGCCGTGCTCCCAAAGGATGGACTCATAGAGAGGATAGCCGAGTGTTCAAAAGAGCCTCAGGAAAAGAGGCTCGACTGCGTAAAGAACGCCCTTCAGGCCTTCCACGATTCCTTTTGCGAAGAGCCCTATCCGTGTCCCGTCTGCTGTTGCTGTGAAGGGGAAGCCTATGTGGTCTTGGGAAGCGTTGATCTAAAGAAAACCAGGTGCAGGGTAACGACAGTCGATGAGGACATGATCGATATAAACGATGGAAGGCGTTACGTGATAACGCACATGTTCTGGCAGTATTACATGGGTTCCTTCTTCCCTCCTATAGCCACTTTTCTCGAAAACCCCTTTGCCCTTATATGTGGGCTATTAGAGAATGTATTGAAGCAGCTTAAGGAGTTGCCAGCCGAGGGTGCGGTGTCGCCTCGTGTGGAGGCCCTGAGAAGGATGACGGAGGTAAGCAGGATGAAGGAGGCCGAGGCAAAGACGGTTCTTGTAAGGCACGGTGTTATCTACAACCGGACTATAAGACTATCCCCGGAGCGCATCTTTGAGATAGCGGGCAGGGCTATTGCCACTGAGAGGATAGAGCCCAAAACTAAGGTGGATCTGGTTACGGATAGGGCTGGAAATGTTCTCTTCTACATCCCTTCTATCGAGATTCCTGAGAGAGAGGAGATACAGGCGCGCATTCAGGAGGCCGAAAAGACGATCAGGGGGGAATTCCAGGCCCGCCTTCAGGAGAACGAGAAGGCCAAGGAGGAGCTTCGGGCACGACTCGAGGAGACGAATAAGACTGTAAGTGCCCTTACCGAAAGGATAACGAAATTGGAAAAGAAGAGGGAAAAACCAGACGGGTGATCTCGATCCCTTAGGGGTTAATCGCGGTGTGTCTCTTTAACCGTGTGTTTGTAGTGAAGAGGGTAGTAGGGCTAGCCTTATTTAGAAATCAAATCGGCTAATAGGAATCTACTGTAGGGGCGGGTCTTGCACCCGCCCCGTTTTTTTACGTCCATCCGTTACCGGGGTAAAAATGAGTGAAAGAGCCAAAATAACCGACAAAGCACCCGAAGCGAAGAGGGGTAATTTCCCTTCTCAGATAAAGAATACCAACCTCTCCCAATCCGTGGGTTCACCCGTTGACCAGATTCTGTTTCTCCAAAAAACTATTGGCAACCAAGCAGTAGAGGAGTTATTCAAATCCGGTGTTATCCAGGGGAAGCTCACAATCGGAGAGCCCGGTGATATTTACGAGCAGGAAGCGGATAGGGTAGCAGAGCAGGTGATGAGGATGCCGGATCCCGACGTTGAAGGGGAAACGCCTGTCTCAAAGAAAACCCACGTTCCTCACATTCAGAGGATTTGTACTGAGTGCGAGGAGGAGTTGGAGAAACAAACCGGTGGGGGGCGGATTCAGAGGATGTGTAGGGAGTGTGAAGAGGAGTTGCACCGTCAGCCAATAGAAGAGGAAGAACCAATCCAGACCAAAGGTATTTCTGGCAATAATCCAGGAATTACACAAGACGTAGAATCCCAGATTAGCAGCATAAGAGGCGGTGGGTATCCTTTGCCGGAATCGGTGCGTGGGTTCTTTGAGCCACGCTTTGGCTACGACTTCAGTCATGTGCGAATCCACACGGGTTCTCGTGCTGGGGAATCCGCCAAAGCCGTGAACGCATTGGCTTATACGGTAGGTAGAGATATTGTGTTTGGAGCGGGACAGTATTCGCCTGAGACAGAGTCCGGGAAAAAGTTGATTGCCCATGAGTTGACTCATGTTGTGCAGCAGAACGAACTTGGTTCTATCTTACACCAGAAATCGTCTATAAAACCCGCCGTTGACACCTCGGAAATAAATGGCGATGGGAGCCCGATTTTAGTCGCTTCAAGGCGTGGGAGAAAAAGTTTAGGACTCCTTGGTGCTGCAACAATCCAACGCAAACCGGATATGTCGCGTGCGGAGGAGATACAGCTTTCGTTTACTTCGCCGGGCGAAATCTCAGGTACTTTGATGCCGTCTATGATAAGTCTGTACAACTTCGCTATTGATCAGCCCACATTGAAGAAAGAACATCTCGCTGCACTCCGGGCAATAGCCTTCCTGATCAGGCTATTCCCTAGTGCTAAGGTGCGCGTCGATGCGAAAGGGCATGCAGATTCCACCGGTGACGACATAAAAATCAATCAGCGGCTCTCCGAGAACCGAGCACTGTCGGTGCGGAATTTCCTTCATAAGGAGGCCCCGGGTGTGAAGGTTGTCACTTCTAAGTGCGGCGAGCTTTGTCCGGTGGCCACAAACGATACGGTTGAGGGCAGATCTCGCAACCGACGAGTGGACATTAATGTCTTTTCAGACAAGAAGCCCGATGACATAGATTGGCCGTCTCTCTGCGCTTTTGCGCCCATACTCTGTCGTTGCCTCAAGGACCCCGCGCTCTGTCGCAAGGGGGACGGTGACGGCGATGGCATCGATTGGCCATGTACGGGACTCCTAGGCGCATTTATATGTGGGACGATTGTGTGCATCGCCGCATCGGCGATCCTAAGGAACCCTACGCTCTGTCTTCCCGGACTTCCCAGCCTTCCTGGATTGTTGTGCCTGCTGTTCCCCTCGCTCTGTAGGCATAAGCCCAAGCCACCTGAGAAGGAGAAAAAACGGAAAGCATGCCCGCTTTCGGTAGACCTTCCAAAAGGAGTGCTCGTGATCGATCCGGCAACCGCTGGTGCCTATCTTAAGTTCCCATTTGATATGCGGCTTACCTTCGAGCAGGAGCCCCCGGACAAGAGTCCCTATTGCGACTGCAACTGCGGTGAGTATCGGCAGGAAGTAAAGGGATACTTCGATCGAGATGACGAAACCGGCAAGCTAAAAAGGGTCAAGCACCGGCTGAGCAAAAACACGTTCCTGGATCCGAATGTATTCCAGGAGGATGGCGAATTCGGAGTTATCCCTCCGCACTATGGTCATCGGTATCGGGACGATGCGGCGCGCATGATGCCCAAGGCGGCAGCCAAGGCTATGTTAGCCAAGAATGCCGATAACGACAAGTTTCTCGATCCGAACCGCGAAGACGGCTGCACCTATGAAGGCAAGGACGCGCCGGGTCTTACTATCTTCCATACGCCGAAGGAGGAGATCCATTTTCATCTCTGGTTCCGCGGCGGCCCCTTCGATGCGTGCAACAACCGCAAGATCGGTGACTGGAAAGAGTGGGAAGTGATTTGTGACCGGGTCCCCCAACCGCCCCGGACTCCAAGACAAGCCCCAATCTCCTGCGCCGGTTTGCCGCCAAATGCGAAGATTGGCGATACGGTCCCGCTCGAAGTCTACTTCGCAGGCGACCCCGAAGACTGCTACGGCAAGATCGACGTCAGCATCATTGGGTTGAGCACGAACGAGCTAGTGGTATGGACCCGTAATCCAAACCTGGTGAACATCGCCCCTGAGGACTGTCCGGATATGTGGATCAATTCTTATCAAACGTGGACGTTTTATGGGTCACCCCCTTGCGGGCTTGTGGCTTGATCCTCGCAAGCGCCTCCAAATGCTGGGGATATTCTTGAATTCAGACCTCCGCGAAAACAATGACAACTATTTTTGACGGACTCTCACCATAGCCGGGCACTATTTATGGTTGATAGTATATGCATTCAATATGCACTGCCACTCACTGCTTTGAACTCTGTCGCGGACTCAGATAGGTTTAGGATAAGAAGGTATGCCTATGGAAAGAATATCTGATATAAAAGCAGGCACCCTCGAATTTAGCAAAAGGAAACCCGTTTTCAAATCGCACAAGAAGGGTATGTCTCGATCCCTTCATTCACCCGTTGAAAATATATTGAAACTCCAAAGAACCGTAGGGAATCGAGCGGTGGAGGGATTGCTCAAATCCGAATGTACTCGGATTACACTCCCTTTCGGTACGATTCATTTAGATATACCCTATGGCTTGTATTCCGCCTTTTGTACCCCGGTTAGTACCGATTTGAAGGGGATTCAGGATTTTGCTCTAAAGACAGCGGGAGCTACACCTCCAGCTGGTAGCTTTGGAGCAGGGTTTACTAGCCCAAGGGTTTCCTATTCGCCAACGGAGCTTGACATAACGACTACAAAGACGGATAAGGGCCTTACGTGTAAACCCAAGGCCGTGACTCCGACACTCAAAACCGAATCTCGTTATGTTAGCTCTGGAACCCATAGGGTGCCTCACCTGGAGTTCGAGGTTCCATCGGAGGCATGCGGTAAAAAGGGAAAGCCCCTCAGTCTTCCCGTATATGTAAGCGTTTCAAAAGAGATTTCAGATCTGGCAAAGCAGGCCGAAGAGGAGCACTGTGATGACTTCGGCTATGCGTTCAATCAGACGGTCGGAATTTGGGGTACTGAGGTAAATAGACTCGTTCAGTCAGGCAAAACATACGGACCGAAGGATACGGCTGATAATTGTAAAAAGCTTATAGAGAAGGACTTGACCAAGACGCTGGGTGAAAGATTAAAGGACTTTGCAAACCTTGCTCCCAAAACCGATACTAGGGACCAAAAGGGCTATCACTCATTTGAGCTGGACCTATCGAGGGCAAGCGTTGATGAGAAATGCTCTAAGGTGGTATTCGATGTGATAAAGTCATCGACTAATAGGATTGGAAGCGTCCCTTCTAAAGACATCATGAAATAAACGGGGAAATATGATCCTCTTGCCTCTTGATAATAATCTAGTCGGACGGGACATAGGCAAGCTTAACAGATGGAGTCTCGAGATCACCTTTTGATTCCTTATCCCTAAGAAACAAGATTGGAGGGCCCCTGCGAGGTCTTGGTTTGGAGACGATCTCGATTTCTTTACTAAAGCTCCTCTATCCTTATAAGGGTGCTTTTCGCCTTAACCACGGGGAAGTCATCTATCTCTCGAAGGGCAGAGAGTAGATCCCTCTCCCTCGCCTCGTGGGTCATAATAACCACGGGCACGTCCCCTCCCTCGATCTGTCTTCCCTTCTGGATCACGGACTCGATGCTTATGTTGTTTCTCCCGAGACTTCCGGCGATCTGACCCAA
>CAZWVA010000078.1:0-10440 GCA_964636885.1 uncultured Spirochaetia bacterium | reverse complement strand
GACAGGTGTTGGCGTGGGGGTTGGTACAGGTGTGGGAGTTGGAGTGGGTGCTGGTGTTGGCGTAGGAGTCGGGGCTGGAGTAGGCGTCGGTGTCGGTGCAGGAGTAGGAGTTGGATCCGGTGTTGGTTTTCCTGTGACCTTCACCTTCGTTGAACCTCTGCCGTTACTGCTCGTTTTTAAGGAAGAGCCGCTTACATCTGCAGTAGCAGTCGAGCTCGTATAGACTTCAACGGTTGCGTTAAATTCACCGGTATCGTTATATGTAAAAGAAGTCTCATTAGAATGTCCTATCTCGTCAACGATTCCGTCACCATCAAAATCCCACCTGTACTCCATGTCGGCGCTTGCGCCCGAAACATTGGCCCTAAAACCGACTGTGAGAGGTGCTTCCCCGCTTCCCGGATTCGCCTCTAGATTTACGGTCGGGGATTCATCTGGGCTTATGGTGTATTCAATGTGTAGAACCGGGGGCCTTACGGAGTCCTCACGGCTTCTAAAAAACAGCCATCCTCCTCCCTCCGCACGAACCGTTACTCCGTAATTCGCCTTTACCCCGTCAACCCAGTCCTGAACGAGACCCGTTAGATTCCACTGGTAGTACTGGTTCTGTGCCATTACAGAGACGGTGTCCTCATAGGATGAGGCCCTTAGAGGCTTTGTATTCCAGCTTGTGGATTCATCCCAGGAGCTAAGGTTTCCATAGACCCTCGTAGCGGGATCCGGTCTAAATTGCCGGTTGCTCCCTGTGTAGAGCCTCAGTTCCGCACTTATGATATCGGCTCCCTGTGGAATGGAGGATAAATCGAATTGCACCAAACCCTCGGTTGGATAGGTCCGGGTTTGTATCGTGTTTTTCCTTCCATAACTGGTTTTTGGTTGCTTCCTAAATACGAATGTGTCCTTTATAGGGGTTAGATCAATCACATTGCTAAATCCGGTGGTTGGATATAAGAAGAGCATTCCAAATAGAACCAGGATTACCTTGATGACCGATTTGGAAGCCCTGGAAACTCGCCCTCTTGATGAAACACAGTGGGTGCGCATTTTGTACCTCCTTGTGGGGCTTTTGAAACCAACCGCAAGGAGACGCACCCCTGTAATTCCTGGAGTGGTCGAAATCCTATTTCGGCAACCCAGCCACCTTGGACTGCATTAGCGGTCTTTAGGTCTGTCGGCTTTGCGTCCCATCCTTTCGAATGGTTTGCCATTATCGGTTAGGATTTCAAAAGCCTACGGGAAAGTCTGGATTTAATTTCTTTCCCACAGATAGACTATTGCAAGAGGTATGCCATTTTGTGCTTCAACCTGTTCATATGACTAACTTACTGAAAACATTATTTAATTTAGAGCCCCTTACGTTTATACCGGTAAGGATTCAATAGGACGATAAAAGTCAAAACTGGCAAAAAACGTCATGTGTTTTAAGAGGTGGATTTAGGTATATAATTTAACAAGGGTAGATTCTTACAATGCGAGCTTCTTTTTAATCCGATGCGGATTGACTCTAAGCACAGATACTCTTATTTTCTAAAGGCGCTATCCCTCACCGTAAGGCTGAGCTCTAACTCTCCCTTTTTTCTAGATGAGTTTCGGCAGATCGCTTCCGCCTTTCGATTTAGCGAAAGGGAAAGCGGGTTTAATGTGGAATACGAGGCTTTAATCGGAAACGGAAGTGGCAGTAAGAGTGTATTAACAAAGGATAGTAGGATCCATTATAGCACATCCAACTGGGTTGATCTTCTTTTAAAACTACATGAATGCATATCAAACGATTTTATTAGATCCACAAGGGACCACTACTACTTAGTCCATTCGGCCGTATTAGTTAGAAGGGGAAAGGCCATTATCATCCCAGGGGCCTCAAAGAGCGGCAAAAGCACGCTCACCATAGCGTTACTAAAAGAGGGGTTCAAATACCTTTCCGATGAAATAGCGGCTATCGATCCTGATACCTTGGAAACGAGTGGGTTTCCGAGGGCGATAAGGGTGAGGGAAAAAACCCTTACCCTGTTTCCTGCTCTGGAGCCCGAGGTTACCTATAGGCTCTATCGGTTGTCTAATTCGGGGAAGATTAAGGAGATCCACTATGGAATCCCGTCTCGGAAGAGTCTGGCTTCTATGGAGAGGTCCTTTCCAATATCGGCCATTATATTCCCCCAGTATGGTGGATCAGAAAACTGTGCTCTTCTTACAGAGATAAGTCCTCCGTCAGTAGCCCTATTTAATCTCATGCAGTGCTCCATTAACCAGGGTAGGCTTAAAGAAAAGGGGTTTAAGATAGCCGTAAGACTCGTTAAGCAAACAAAGTGCTATAGCCTTAAAACAAAGGATCTAGCCAGAGCGTGTGAGGCAATAGGTGCCCTCTTCGGTTAAATATCAGAAAGGAGGGAAACGAATTTGAGTGACTACTCTAATAGAAGGATAAGGAGAAGGGCCGATATACTGAGTGAGGAGATAGACGAGGAAACCGTGCTCTTTGATCCGAGGAATAAAAACACGTATGCCCTAAACCCTATGGCGAGTGTAATATGGCAGCTCTGTGATGGAAACCATACACCCTCTGAGATATCGGCCGAGATTTCTGGGGTCTTAGATGTGGACTCGGATAGGGTTTTAGCCGATGTTCTGAGTACGATAGGTAGCCTGATAGACAGAAACCTGGTTGAAATAGTTTAGGCCTAAAGTCTTGAATTAGCTCAAATCTAATACTATTGTATTAAGCAAAAAAAGACCAAAGTCCAGTTGAAAACGTGTTAAAATGGGAATAGAGTCTACTTAGCCTAATCGAAAGATGAAAATGCCTTTAGGGCGGAGGGGTTTTCAATATGCTGTACTGTAAAAGGAGCGTGCTTTTATTCTTTTTGGTTGCTGTTATAAGCGGTTGCGCGAGTAAAACCCCTGAATCGATGCTTCCCAAGGATCTCTCCGATGCGGCCAACAAAGAGGATAAAGAGATGAAGCTCCTAAATAACAGGATCTTAACGGAGTCCTTTACGAGCTCCGTTAACGAGGATTATAGGATAGGTCCAGGGGATCTCCTCGATATCAAGGTTTATGAGGCGGCGGATTTAAGCGGGGAGGTTAGGGTAAGCTCAAGGGGAACGGTAACGTACCCCCTTTTGGGGGAGATAGAACTAGGAGGGCTTACGACTCGGGAATCCGAGGAAAGGCTACAGGAACTAATCGGGGCTAAGTACGTAAAAGACCCCCATGTAAGCGTTTTTGTTAAGGAATACAGGAGTAAGCAGGTAGCCGTTGTAGGAGCGGTAAATAGACCCGGAAACTACGAGCTACTGGGTAAGGGAAGCATCCTGGATGCGCTTGCTATGGCCGGAGGGCTTAAGGAAGAGGCGGGTAAGCTCCTCTATCTGAGTCGGCACGGGCAGAACGGCCAGATTGAAATAGACCTCGATCGTCTCCTCGTTAAGGGTGATACGCAGTTAAACCTCCCTGTGAGCATGGGCGATATGATATTCGTTCCAGAAG
Source organism: uncultured Spirochaetia bacterium (assembly GCA_964636885.1). GTDB lineage: Bacteria > Desulfobacterota_D > UBA1144 > Nemesobacterales > CSP1-2 > CAZWVA01. The sequence goes on along the minus strand of CAZWVA010000078.1, from coordinate 6,954 downwards.
CGGGAACATTTTATGTAAATGGTGCAGTCAAAAAACCGGGGTCATTCCGTCTCAAAGATGAGATTACGGTTAGCCAAGCGGTTCAGATGGCCGGCGGATTGGAAACCGGGGCAAGGGCCTCAGACGTAAAACTCCTACGCTTTAAGGACGGGCAGAGGCAGGTTATGGATGTTGACCTTAAAGCCATTGAACGAGGAGAGCAGAAGGATATAGCTCTTCAAGACCAGGATGTTTTGTATCTAAGCAAGAATCCAATCGTAGCGTTATTTCAGACACTTAGGGTTGGCTTCCGTTTCTTTCCGTTTTTTATAACCGGCTCGGCCCCGGAGTAAATAATTCTTAGGAGAAGATCTATAATGGAAGGAGAAAAAGACCTTGTTCCAACTGAGCGTAGAGCACTTAAAAGATATGAAGATAGTATAGATATTATAACCACGCCTACCGTTGATGGAGAGGAACTAGACCCATATACCTATCTGCAGGTCATATGGAAGCATAGAAAGATAGCCCTTCTCTTCTTTCTCGCCGTGATGATAACGGCCGTTTTGGTTTCGATTCTTACGAAGCCCATGTATATGGCCACATCCACCGTGGAGGTTTCACTTCAAAACCCGAACGTTGTCGAATTCCGGGATGTGGTGCAGGTAAATACGAGTGATCCCGCTTTCTTTAACACCCAGAGAGATCTTATCCAGAGTCGTGCAATGGCCGAAGCGGTGCTTTCTAAATTCAATCTCTGGGATCATCCCGATTTTCAGGTATCTCAAACGAACTTTAATCCCATCTCGATACTGTTCTCCTACGTAACTAAGATGGTTCGTACCGTGGTAAAGCCCATACAGAGCACAATCGATAAGCCCACGGACGATGTCTCTGGTGGAGGGGGAGAAGGACCCGAATTAGAGAAATACGATTCTGATAAGTTAAAGCGCGATTCGGTAATAAGTACGTTTCTTACAAGGATCCTTGTAACCCCATCTGCGGACTCGCGGTTGATCACCATAAGCTTTCAAGCCTATAGCCCCAAGTTCGCCGCACAAATGGCCGACGCTATAGCCGATACGTTTGTTGAATGGAGCCTAAATCGCAGGCTGGAGGCTACCCGTACTGCGAGGGAGTTTCTGGAAAGACAGCTTGCCGAGGTTAAAGGGGATTTAGAGAATTCCGAGAAGGCCCTGTATCAGTTCTTGGCTCAAAACGACATAGTCGGCCTCGATAAAAACATGAGTCTAATATACCGTCAGCTTGACGAGCTACAAAAATCCCTGGCCCAGACCGCAACCGAAAAGACGGCTAAGGAATCCATCTATAAAGCGGTGAAATCCGGAAACCCCGATACGATTATGGAGGTTATTAATGACCCCCAGATTCAGAACCTAAAGAAACAGTATAATGACCTCTTAATCCAGTATAGCGATCTTAGCTCCGTATTTAAGCCAGAGTATCCGCCTCTTAAGAAACTCCAGGCACAGATAGAAGGGGTTCGTGCGCGCCTCAATGCGGAGACAAAGCAAAGAATCGCCGCTATTGAATCCGATTACCAGACCGCGGCTCAAAAAGAAGAGCTCCTTAATCAGCGTATTAGGGAGCAAGAAAAGCTCGCCATGTCCCTAAATGAAAAGACCATACAGTACAACGTCCTTGATAGGGAGGTTCAGACCAATAAGAGCATATACGAGTCCCTGCTTCAGCGTTTTAAGGAAACCGACGTTACAGGAGGCATAAAGTCTACGGGTATCCAGGTTGTAGATCATGCTTTTATCCCTAAGCTTCCATTTACACCCAATATCCCTCGTAACCTTATGCTCGCCTTTATCGTGGGATTAATTGGGGCGGTGGGTGTTACTTTCCTAAGAGAGTTCTTTGATAGGACTATTAAGACACCTGAAGAGATTAGGGAGAAGATGCGTCTGCCCGTTTTGGGGTCCATATTTAAACTCGAGGATGGTAAGAGTAATAGGAAATCGGTTATCTCCACTGACAAGCTATACCTCGCTGATCCGAGGTCTCCTTTTTCCGAGGCTATACGTACTATCCGTGCATCCATTCTCCTCTCCTCAAGGGATCGCTCTATACGTTCTGTTCTCATTACTAGTTGTTGGCCTGGTGAAGGTAAGACAACCGTGGCCAGCAATCTGGCGATTTCCCTGGCCTATGGACCGAATCGGGTTTTATTGGTAGAAGCCGATCTTCGCCATCCCAGTATAGCTAGGAACTTCGATATAGATGAAAGCAAGCCTGGTCTTAGTGATTACCTTATGTCTCATTATGGGATAAATGAGATAATCTATCCCACCGAGATCCCGCAACTCTTCGTGCTTCCCTGCGGTTCGGTTGTTTCTAATCCCTCTGAGCTCTTACAATCGGAGAGGATGAACCAACTGATAGGGAGATTAAGGGAGGATTTTGATTACATAGTAATGGATAGCTCTCCCGCAATCGGACTCGCCGATTCCCTCATGATTTCTACGGTCGTAGATGCAACCGTGGTTATTGCGAGTATCGGCGTAACTATGAGAAGGGATATCTCCTACCTAGCGAAACAGATGTCTGATATTAATGCGAGGTTCTTAGGGGTTGTGGTAAATCGCGTTGAAATGGGAAGGGATAACTACTACTATTACGACCGTTACTATAAGAACTATTATAGCAAGGGTGTAACGGCGGCTAACGGTGGTGAGACACAGAGTACAAAACCATCCCAGCAGGGCGAATTCGATGAAAGGGGTGACCTCGGAAAGGACACGTATATGAATCTTCTTGTCTCTTTTCTCCGTCAAAAGAAAACGGGTGTTTTGAGTATCGATTCCAAATTAAGATTGAAAATCTACTTTCTTGAGGGGTTTCCTGTATTCGTCGAGGGTGGTGATGGTAAGACCCGTCTAGGCAGTATCGCTTTTGCTGAAAGAAAGATAAAGAAAGAGGACTATGCAAGGGTCTTAGAAAAGGTGACTCACTCTAAGAAGAAGATAGGTGAGGTACTAATCGAAATGGGTTTCATCTCTCCTCACGAACTGGACTGGTTGCTCGAATTCCAGGTTAAGGAAAAGCTCGTAAGAGGTTTTGAATGCACGGAGGGAACCTATGGTTTTAAATCGAGGAGTGATTTTGTAGATAACATACTGACCTATAGGATAAATCCCTTACAGGTCATATATGAGGGAATAAAACGGTTTGTAGACCCTGGGGATATTGAGAGGGTGTTTTCCCATATGAATGGAAAGGTGGTTGTGAATGCCGAGCCCGAGCTTATGGAGAACGTGAAAAACGTGGGCTTTAGTCCTAGGGAGTTTAGATTCCTACAGCATCTAAGTAGAAACGGTATGATAGACGATGTTTCTTCGGTTAACATGTTGCCAAAGGATGACATGCTTAAGCTGATGTACTATCTGAGCTCAATCGGTCTTATAAGGATAGAAGTGAAGGAGCCGGCTTTGGTAGAAAACCAGACCGCGCTTTAGGGCCGATGATACCATTGGATACGACTCTGATGCCGAAACCGGGGTTAGGGGTCGGATGATCCCGGAGCCAGCTTCTTAGGAAATCGGGCTAGTGTCTTAAGTATCACCGCACGCGTAAAATCGAAAAGCTTAGCACCAGTGTTTCCATAGAGGTAGCCCTCCTCGCTCTCGGTTTTTGTCGTTACAACTGCAAGGTGTGTTATCTCCTGAGAAGGATGAATGGGGCGTTCTATCTTTGGGTCTAGTATCCTTTTATTTTGGAGTGGAATGGCTATCTGTTCATCCCAAAAGTCTCTGTCTTTCCTCCCTATAACCGTAATCTGAACCCTGTCGTCTATGTGTTCGATAAGGCGGGAGCACTTTGAGAGTATCTCTCTAACCTCGCCCTTGTCTTTTTCGGATTCAAAGCTCTCAAAAGGCATGAAGAGACTGGCCATTTAAAGTTATTATATCGGGTTCCTTCGAATGGTAAAGGCCTTGTGCTGTAACTACTATGCTACATCTCGATTCTTTGAGAGTCATAAATAGATACCCTACCGTATGTTGATAATTCCTTCTGGTTTTTTATCCTAATTGTGAGGCGTTTTTTATGATTCTGTGTTACACGTGGCTTTTAGGTCGCCAAGATGGAAGACGAGATAGTAGTACTGGGTGCTAGAGAGAACAATTTAAAGAACATCAGGGTGTCAATCCCCCGTCATAAGTACACGGTTATCACGGGTCTTAGCGGGTCCGGGAAATCATCCCTTGCCCTCGACACGATCTACGCCGAGGGGCTTAGAAGGTACGTTGAATGCCTTTCCACTTATGCGAGGCAGTTCCTCGAGCGGGTTGATAGACCCGATATGGATGATATTATCGGGCTTCCTCCAACGGTTGCCATTGAAAGCAGAAACCACGTAAAAAACTCACGTTCTACTGTAGGAACCACTACGGAGATATACGATTATCTGAGGCTTCTCTTTGCGAAAATAGGGAGGGTATTCTGTCCGGACTGCGATGTGGAGGTAAGGCGTCGGTCTCCAGATAGTATTGTGGAGGATCTATTAAAGCAGGATGGGGACAAGAGGGCTATGATAACGTTTCCACTTGAGGGAATCGGCGAGACATCTCCAGAAGGGCTTATCTCCAAGGGGTTTACAAGATTACTGTATGACGGCAAAGTACTAGATATCGAAGGACTCTCGGAGTTACCCCGGGGATCTGAGATCGTCTTGGATAGGATAGTCATAGATAGGGGCTCGGTACCTAGGATCCTAGATTCCCTTGAAGAGGCCTTCTCCCAGAGCGAATACGTAAATATACATGTCTCTCAGGGTAGGATACTCAGGTTCTCAAAGGATCTGGATTGCCCGTACTGCCTAAGGAGGTTTAACGATCCGACGCCGCTTCTATTTTCTTTTAACAGCCCCCAGGGGGCGTGTCCCCACTGTCGGGGCTTTGGAAATACACTCGAGATAGACCCAGACCTGGTTGTCCCGGACCCGGAAAAAAGCCTTTCTGAAGGGGCAATCGAACCGTTCACAAAGCCCTCCCTTAGATACGAGATGAGGCGACTACTCCAATTCGCTCGAACAAAGGGGATAGACGTAAACACACCGTATAGGGATCTCAGTCAAAAAGCAAAGGAGCTCATATTTGAGGGCGATGGGGGGTTTCCAGGGGTAAGGGGGTATTTCAGGTACCTGGAAGAGAAAAGCTATAAGATGCACGTTAGGGTTTTTCTGAGTAAATACAGGTCTGCCTTTACATGTACGTTCTGTAATGGAAGCAGGCTGAGGAGCGAGGCGCTTTGGGTAAGGGTGGGTGGAAAGAGGATCTCGGAGATCACTCAAATGACGATCAAGGAACTCAAGGGCTTCTTTGAGGATTTAACCCTCAGTGACTATGAGAAGGAGGTTACAAAGGAGATTATAAAACAGATCAAATCCAGGATCGATTTTCTCATGAAAGTAGGCCTTGATTACGTTACGCTTTCCCGACTTACAAAAACCCTATCAGGCGGTGAATCCCAAAGGGTTAACCTCGCATGCCAGCTCGGATCGAGTCTTACCGAGACGCTTTACATAATGGACGAACCCTCAATCGGCTTGCATCCACGGGACATAAGTAGACTGGTTTCGATTATAAAAGACCTGAGGGATAGAAACAATACGGTTATAGTGGTTGAACACGATCTTGAGATGATACGCTCTTCCGATCATATAATCGAGCTCGGCCCGATGGCCGGAGAAAGGGGGGGAGAGGTCGTGTATCAGGGCCCTATAGAGGATTTCCTTAAGAATTCAAACGGTTCTCTTACAAAGCTCTATATGACCCGTAAAGAGGGTATCCCACTCCCTTCAAAAAGAAGAAGGGGTAATGGCAAAAAGCTAGCTGTTATAGGAGCATCGGAAAACAACCTAAAAGATATAACCGTTCTATTTCCACTGGGGACCCTAATATGTGTAACCGGGGTTTCGGGGTCCGGGAAAAGCTCCCTCATCCGTGATGTCCTCTACTCGGCTCTCGCCCGAAGGTTCCACTCCCAGGTGGAAAGGGTCGGTAGGTTTAAGGAGATCTCCGGGGTGTCCTATATCTCCGATGTCGTAATGCTTGACCAGACACCAATTGGAAGGAGCTCGAAATCAAACCCTGTAACCTACATAAAGGCCTATGATGAGGTTAGGAGGGTCATCTCGACCACCTGGGATGCGAGGGTAAGGGGGTTTTCGGCCTCGCATTTCTCTTTCAATGTTCCGGGGGGAAGATGCGAAAGCTGCCAGGGGGAGGGCAGGCAAAGGGTCGAGATGCACTTCCTTGCCGATGTGTTTGTGACATGTGATGAATGCAAGGGTAAAAGATTCAAGAAAGAGGTGCTAGAGATAAGATACAAGGGAAAAAACATAGACGATATCTTAAACCTCACCGTTGATGAAGCGCTTGTTTTCTTTGCCGGAGTTCCACCTCTTCTTAGAAGGTTGAAGGTACTCCAGGATGTGGGGCTTGGCTATTTAAGGCTCGGACAACCGGCGCCCACCCTTTCGGGAGGGGAGGCACAGAGGATAAAAATCGCAAGAGAACTCGGGAGGAAGGACGGAAGGGATATCCTTTACATCCTCGATGAACCTACCGTAGGACTCCACCCGGAGGATATTAAGAGGCTTCTAAACGTGCTAAACAGGCTGGTTGATTCTGGAAACACCGTTATCGTCGTTGAGCACAATCTAGACGTCATAAAATCCGCCGACCATATAATAGACCTTGGACCGGAGGGCGGTGAAGACGGTGGATATATAGTAGCCCAGGGTACCCCGGAGGAGGTCGCAAGGGTTAAAGGGTCGCATACGGGAGCGTATCTAAGAGGGGTCCTATAGAGAATGGGACATAACCATGCCTACTATAGTGTATAAAAGGGTTAGGGGCCTAATTTGGATTGCCTCCGTCTAAGCCTTTTGGCATATACTATGAGTTGGTATCTATTTTCGAGGTTGAGTTTCATGAATATACTGGT
>CAZWVA010000077.1:0-10876 GCA_964636885.1 uncultured Spirochaetia bacterium | reverse complement strand
GAGGGGGGAAGGACGGTTGGAGCCGGTGTTGTTACTAAAATCATCGAATAGAGGTCTCTAATGGGAGATAACACGGTTATTATCGCTCTTGCCTGTAGTGAGTGCAAGAGGAGGAATTATTCGACAAGGAAAAACAGACAAACCCATCGTGACAAGTTAGAACTCAAAAAATACTGTAGATGGTGTAAGCATCATACTGTTCACAAGGAGACCAAGTAAAATTATCACTAATCGATATAGAAAATCAGAAGGGCAGTAGCTCAATTTGGTTAGAGCAGCGGTCTCCAAAACCGCAGGTTGGGGGTTCGAGTCCCTCCTGCCCTGTAAGTGGAGAGTAATCGACTAGATATGATAAATCTAAGAGAGCAAATCGAAAGAGGGGTACAGTTCTTCAAGGACGTCGAAGTTGAAGGAAAGCGGGTATCGTGGCCCTCTATTAAGGAAACGGTGCGTTCAACGGGAGCCGTTATACTTATCTCTGCAATACTCACGTCTTTTTTGGGTTTGGTGGATTTCTTGTTTTCGTTGATAGTTAAATTTATCTTGAGCTAAGTAAGGAAAGGGACGGAGAAAATAGCGCTTATGGCTACTAGGTGGTACGTAGTGCACACGAACACTGGTTTTGAAGAAAGGGTAAAGGCACTGATTGAGGAAAGGGTAAGATCCGAGGGGATGCAGGATTTGATTCACGAGGTTTTGATTCCAACTGAAACGGTTGTTGAGCCGGTAAAAGGCGGAAAAAAAAAGACCTCCGTTAGAAAATTCTTTCCAGGTTATATCTTGGTCAAGATGGAACTCAACGAGAGGAGTTGGCATTTTATAAGGAGTATCCCAAAAGTCATAGGTTTTGTGGGTGGTAGGCTTAAGGAGGGAAAGATAGATCCCGATTCGGTTCCTGATATCGATGAGAAAGAGGTTATGAGGATAAAGAGGCAGATCGAAGAAGGAACGCTGAAGCCCAAGCCCAGGGTTACGTTTGAAAAGGGAGAGACCGTAAAGGTCATAGAAGGTCCCTTTGCGAATTTCTCCGGGGTTATTGAAGAGGTGAAACCCGATAAGGGAAAGGTTCAGGTTCTCGTTACGATATTTGGTAGAACAACACCTATAGAGTTGGATTTTAATCAAGTGGAGAAGATATAGTATGAAAAAGATAGTCGGAGAAGTAAAGCTCTTAATACCCGCCGGCAAAGCGACCCCTTCCCCGCCTGTGGGCCCGGCCCTCGGACAGAGAGGGGTTAACATAATGGAATTCTGTAAGGCGTTTAATGCCCAAACATCTAAGATGGAAGGGCTTCTTCCTGCTATAGTAACCGTTTATGCGGATAGGTCGTTCTCTTTCGTGATAAAAACCCCTCCCGTGTCCTATCTATTAAAGAAGGCCGCCGGTATTGAGAAGGGCTCTGGCGAGACACCGAGGGTAAAATCGGGGAAGGTTACCAAATCGCAGGTCGAAGAGATAGCTAAGGCGAAGTTGGCGGATTTAAATACGGATAGTATAGATGCCGCTATAAGGATAGTTGAAGGAACCGCAAGGAGTATGGGGATAGAGATTGTATAGAAGAACGGGGTTCAGGATCAAATTCCAAGTCGTAGTTCGGTTGAACGGTTTCTTATCAGGAGTTTCCGTTTTGAAGGAGAGGGAAAATGTCTAGAGGAAAAAGATACTCTGAAGTAAAGAAGCTGGTTAATCCAGCGAATTACTATACCGTTGACGAGGCCCTAGCCCTTATTGAGAAAACGAAGACGGCAAAGTTTGATGAAACCGTTGAGGTTGCTGTCAAACTCGGTATCGATCCGCGTCAGGCCAATCAGCAGATCCGCGGTGCACTGGTTCTTCCTCATGGGATCGGAAAGGTCGTCAGGGTGCTGGTCTTTACAAAGGGTGAGAAGGTTAAGGAGGCTGAGGAAGCAGGGGCAGACTACGTCGGTGCCGAAGACCTCGTTGATAAGATATTAAAGGAGAACTGGCTTGAATTCGAGGTTGCTATAGCAACACCGGATGTGATGAGTCTCATCGGTAAACTCGGTAAGATCCTTGGTCCAAGGGGGCTTATGCCAAGCCCGAAGGTGGGAACCGTTACATTTGATGTGGCCAAGGCAGTAAGTGAGGCCAAAGCCGGTAGAATCGAGATTAAGAACGATAAGGGTGGCGTAGTTCATGCACCGATCGGTAAGGTCTCTTTCGGTTCGTCTAAACTAAAGGAGAACTTCCTCGCTTTTATGGATTCGATTCAAAGGATGAAGCCATCTTCATCGAAGGGTGTATTCATCAGAAAAATCGTACTCTCAAATACAATGGGGCCGGGAATAAAGGTGGACCCACTAAGCGTTCGTGATGAACTGAAGGGATTTGAGGTGGCGGCTTAACTTAATCCAATTAATCGAGGAGTAGCGTGATGTTAAACAGGGCTATGAAGCAGGAAATCGTGGTTGAGTTTAACGAAAAATTCAAGAATAGTCCCTTTCTATTCGTTGTCGAGTATAAGGGGCTTACCGTTAAAGAGATGGAAGGGCTAAGGGTGAAGCTCAAAAAGGCCAAAGCCGATTTTAAAGTCATGAAAAATACCCTTCTTAAGATGGCGTCTCGTGATACGGAGGTCGAAAAGATTAAAGACCTCTTCGAAGGACCGACGGCGATTGCGTTGTGTAAGGAAGACCCCGTGTCGGTTGCAAAGGTATTTGCCGAATCCATAAAGGAGCTACCCCTTCTTAAGATAAAAGGCGGTATCGTAGAAGGCAGGGTTATAGACATCGATGGGATGATAAAGCTCTCTAAGCTTCCCTCGAAGCAGGTGCTCTTCTCTCAGCTTCTCGGTCTTCTTTCAAGCCCTATCTCGAATTTTATGGGAACGCTTATGGAGCTTGAGAGGCGGTTGCTCTATGCACTCACCGCTCTTAAGGAAATGAAGGAGATCCAAGAGAGAAAGTAGGGCTATAAAGTAGAGCTATACGGATTAATGGGTTTTATTCAGCGGTTAGGTTTAGTCGGATTAGACGAATGAGTATAAGAACCGATTATTAAAAAACTAAGGAGGTTTTAAGAAAAATGGCAGAGGTTACAAGAGCAGATGTTATCTCCTATCTTGAGCGCGCGAGTATGCTCGAGATCTCGGAGTTGATAAAGGAGATCGAGGAGAGGTTCGGCGTTAAGGCGGCTGCACCTCAGGTGGCCATGGTCGCTGGTGCGGTGGCGGGTGCCGAGGCAGGTGGAGAAGCAAAGGCCGCTGAGGCTGAGAAGACGGAGTTTAATGTTGTGCTAAAAGCGGTAGGCGATAACAAGATCCAGGTGATTAAGGTCGTAAGGGAGCTTACCGCTCTTGGTCTTAAGGAGGCCAAGGAACTAGTGGAAGGGGCTCCAAAGACCGTAAAAGAAGGTGTGAAGAAGGAGGAGGCCGAGAACATGAAAAAGAAACTGGAAGAGGCTGGAGCAACGGTTGAGATCGTTTAAAGGTTTTTTTTGTTCGTTTCTAAAGGATATCGCTCAAGAGTCGAGTAACCCTTTATAATAGAAGAGAGGTTCTTGACCTTTAGTGTGTCCTTTTTGTTAAAAATAAAAAGGGGGAGAAAGTGAGTTGAGCTTTGAGGTAATAGAATCCTATAAATTGAGAAAGAGCTTTTCAAAAATACCTTCTGTTCTTGCGATACCGCACCTTCTTGAGGTCCAGATTAAGTCCTACGAGGATTTTCTTCAACGCGATGTAAAACCTGAAGAGAGGAAGGATATAGGGCTTCATCGTGCCTTTAAGATGGTGTTTCCAATAGAGGATTATAACGGAAAAGCCTCTCTTGAGTATGTAAGCTACCGTTTCGATAAACCAAAGTATGAGCCCAGCGAATGTAGGTTAAAGGGGTATACCTATGTTGCTCCGCTTTATGTTACGTTTCGCCTTGTAATATGGGATGTCCCATCAAGCCCTGGCGGGGAGCGTACGATAAGGGATGTAAAGGAGCAGGAGGTTTACTTCGGTGAAATTCCGCTTATGACCTCAAACGGCTCTTTTATAATAAACGGCACCGAGAGGGCTATCGTCAACCAGCTTCACAGATCGCCGGGGGTGTTTTTTGATCAGGTAAAGAGTAAAGACCAAGCCGTTGGAAGGGTTTCTTTCTCGGCCAGGATAGTTCCACAGGATGGAAGGTGGCTTGATTTTGAATTCGACTCCAAGGACCTATTCCATGTGAGAATAGATAGAAAGAAGAGGTTTCTCGTCACGGTGCTTCTCAAGGCCCTTGGTTATAGTGCCAAAGAGATTATGCTTGATTTTTATCCAACAGAAACCGTGTATCTAGAGCCAGACGGGATAAAAAAGAGCGTAAATACCGAAGTCCTCCCTTTCCAAAGGGCGTCCGCTGACATAGTGAATCCAAAAACAGGGGAGGTCTTGGTTAAAAAGGGAAGGAGGTTTGTAAGGAATCTCATCGAAAAACTCACACAGGCACAGGTAGATAGGATTCCGATTCAGGTAAGCGATGTAATAGGTAGGGTGTCTACGGATGACATCGTTGACGAAAGCACCGGAGAGGTTATCGTTAACTTTAACGAGGAGATCACGGAAGAGAAGCTTGAGGATTTAAGATCCCGTGGGATAACAGAGTTTAAGGTCTTCTATATAGACAACGTTTCCGTTGTAGCTTCGCTTAGAAATACCCTTCTTGCGGACAAGGTTAAGACACGCGAGGAAGCGATTATAGAGATCTATAAAAAATTTAGACCAACCGACCCTTCTACCTTGAGTGTTGCAGAAACCTTCTTCGACAACATGTTCTTTAACCCCGATACCTATAGGCTTTCCAAAGTGGGTCGTATAAAGATAAATTACAAACTGAACCACGGGATCTCGGATGACGTTCTCACGCTCACAAAGGCGGATATAGTCGAGACCATCAGGTATCTCCTCAACCTCAAAGGCGGAAGGGGGACAACCGATGATATAGACCATCTTGGCAACAGGAGGGTACGTACGGTTGGGGAACTCATAGAGGACCGCCTTTACCATGGTCTCGATAGGCTTGCGAGGTCTGTAAAAGAGAAGATGGGTTACCAGACCGTAGAGAACCTCATGCCAAGCGAGCTTCTTATCCCCAAAACGGTTATCGCCGTCGTAAAGGAGTTTTTTGCCACTGGGCAGCTCTCTCAGTTTATGGATCAAACAAACCCGCTGTCCGAAGTCACTCATAAAAGGAGGCTTAGCGCCCTTGGCCCCGGCGGTCTTACACGGGAGCGGGCCGGATTTGAGGTCCGAGACGTCCATTCATCGCATTACGGAAGGATATGTCCGATTGAAACCCCCGAGGGGCCTAATATCGGTCTTATATCGAGTCTTAGTACATACGCGAAGATAAACGAATACGGGTTCATTCAGACCCCTTACAGGGTCGTAAAGAACGGAAGGGTCACAAACGAGATCGTCTATCTGAATGCCCTTGAGGAGGAGAAATACGTAATAGCTCAAGCGAATGCCCCTCTGGACGAGGAGGGCCGTTTCAAATCCGACATCGTCTCCGCACGCCATAGAGGTGAGTTTCTCATGGTTGAATCCAATAGGGTCGAACTCATGGATGTTTCTCCTGCACAGCTCGTTTCTGTTTCGGCGTCCCTTATACCATTTCTCGAGCACGACGATGCGAACCGTGCTCTCATGGGTTCCAACATGCAGCGTCAGGCGGTTCCACTTGTCCGCACCAGTGCCCCTCTTGTTGGAACGGGCATGGAAAAGACGGTGGCTAAGGATTCCGGTGTCACGGTCGTAGCCGAAAGAGATGGGATCGTGGAATACGTGGATGCGGCAAGGATAGTCGTAAGGGCAACTGGTAACGGTGGGGGGGACGGAGGGGTTGATATCTATAATCTGATAAAGTTTCAAAGGTCCAATCAAAACACATGCTGGAATCAAAGACCCATTGTCAGGAAGGGACAGAGGATCAGGCAGGGGCAGATCATCGCCGACGGGCCTTCGACGGACAGTGGAGAACTCGCCCTCGGCCAGAACGTGCTAGTGGCCTTTATGCCGTGGGGCGGCTATAACTTCGAGGATGCGATCCTCATAAGTGAGAGACTGGTTAAGGAAGACAGATTCACGTCTATTCACATTGAGGAATTCGAATGCGTGGCCCGTGAGACGAAACTCGGAAGGGAGGAGATCACAAGGGATATACCGAACGTAGGGGAAGAGGCCCTAAGGAATCTGGATGAAAGCGGGATAATAAGGATAGGAGCCGAGGTTAAGCCAGGTGATATACTCGTTGGAAAGATCTCACCCAAAGGTGAGACCCAGCTTTCCCCCGAGGAGCGACTGCTTAGGGCTATTTTCGGTGATAAAGCTGGAGACGTAAAAGACACATCTCTAAGGGTACCCCCTGGGGTTTCCGGTACCATTATAGATGTGAAGATGCTCATATCGAGAATCGTGAGTAAGGACGAAAGGGCAAAAATCATAGAGGATTACGAGGTGACCCGCCTCAAACAGGACAGGGATGATGAAATAAAGATCTTAAAAAGCGATGCGATCCAGAGGATAAAATCATTGGTTGTAGGCAAAACGGCCTCTGGAAGACTCACCCTCAATAGAAGAGCCATTATAAAGAAAGGAGACAAGATAACCGAGGAGATTCTCGAATCCATCCCGTTTGAGAAGTTAGCCGATATCGGCATAGAGAAGGGGGAGGCTATAGAGTCCGAGATAAAAAGGATTATAGAAAAGACCCTTGAGCAGATCGATCTAATAAAGATGGTTTACGACAATAAGATCAACAAGCTAACCCGACCCGATGAACTGCCACCGGGGGTCTTAAAGGTCGTTAAGGTATATGTTGCGGTTAAGAGAAAGCTTCAGGTGGGCGATAAGATGGCCGGAAGGCATGGAAATAAGGGGGTTATATCAAAGATACTTCCAGAAGAGGATATGCCCTATCTTCCCGATGGAACCCCTGTGGATATGGTACTAAATCCCCTGGGCGTCCCTTCGAGGATGAACGTAGGGCAGATTCTTGAGACCCATCTGGGTTGGGCTGCGAAGGAACTCGGTCGTCAGTTAAACGAGTATATTGAGAACGAGTTCAGTCCGGCGTCACTTAGAAGGAAGCTAAAGGACATCTACGGTTCAAAGGATCTGGGTAGTTACATCGATGAGATAGATGACGAGCAGTTGATCGAACTTGTAAGAAGGCTGAAAGACGGGATCCCCGTGGACTCGCCCGTGTTTGACGGCGCTAGTGAGAGGGAAATAAAGGATATGTTAAATAAGGCAGGTCTTCCCGAAGACGGTAAGACCATACTATTTGACGGACGTACCGGTGAGCCCTTTGACCAGAAGGTAGCCGTTGGCGTTATGTACATGCTGAAACTCCATCACCTCGTTGAGGAGAAGATCCATGCAAGGGCAATAGGGCCTTATTCTCTTGTCACTCAGCAGCCACTCGGCGGAAAAGCCCACTTTGGTGGTCAAAGGCTAGGAGAAATGGAGGTTTGGGCACTGGAGGCCTATGGAGCCGCTTATACGCTTCAGGAGTTTCTTACGGTGAAGTCGGATGACGTGGTTGGAAGAACCCGGATATTCGATTCCATCGTAAAGGGCGATATGAACTTTGAACCCGGTCTTCCTGAATCGTTTAAGGTTCTTCAGAAAGAACTCCAGGCACTCGCCCTGGATGTTGAACTTCTCGAAGAGAACGGTCAAGAAGGGGCTAAGGAATTACAAAGACAAAAGGGAGGGAGATAAAAGTGGATATAGATACCCTTTTTGAAAAACCCAAGAATCCTTCGGAGTATACTGCGGTAAAGATCTCTATCGCTTCTCCTGAAAAGATCAAGGAGTGGTCCCACGGAGAGGTTAGGAAACCCGAGACCATAAACTATAGGACATTTAAACCCGAAAGAGGCGGTCTATTTTGCGCGAAGATATTCGGTCCGGTAAAGGACTATGAGTGCCTATGCGGCAAGTACAAGAGGCTAAAGCACAGAGGTCACACCTGTGAAAAATGCGGTGTAGAGGTGATATCGAGTAAGGTTAGACGGGAAAGAATGGGCCATATTGAACTCTCCTCCCCCGTTGCCCACATCTGGTTCCTGAGGAGTATTCCAAGCAGGATCGGTATGCTTCTAGATATGACACTGAAGGACCTGGAAAAGGTTCTCTACTACGAGGCCTATGTGGTTCTCGACCCAGGTGGAACAAGGCTCAGGTTTGGCGAGGTCCTTAGCGAGGATAGGTATAGAAAGCTGATTGAGGAATACGGACCCACATTCAAGGTTGGGATGGGTGCCGAAACGATAAGGGAGATGCTGAAGAAGATCGACCTCGTCGAGCTCTCCGAGCAGTTGAGGGTCGAGATGAAAAGCGCCTCCTCCCCAATAAAAAGGGCTAGAATCGCAAAGAGGCTTAGGATAGTCGAGGCGTTCAGACAATCCAAGAATCGGCCAGAGTGGATGATCCTTACCAGGATCCCCGTACTTCCTCCCGATCTAAGACCCCTGGTTCCCCTAGATGGCGGAAGGTTTGCTACCTCAGATCTAAACGACCTATACAGGAGGGTGATAAATAGAAACAACCGTCTTAAGAAGCTACTCGAACTCGGTGCACCCGATATTATAGTTAGAAACGAGAAGAGGATGCTCCAGGAAGCGGTGGATGCCCTCTTTGAGAACGGCCGCCGAGGAAGGCCTGTTCTCGGACATAACCATCGTCCGCTTAAGAGCCTCAGCGATATCATAAAGGGAAAACAGGGGAGATTCAGGCAGAACCTACTTGGAAAGAGGGTGGATTACTCTGGACGTTCCGTTATCGTTGTTGGCCCTGAACTCAAGCTCCACCAGTGCGGTCTTCCCAAACAGATGGCCCTAGAGCTCTTTAGGCCCTTTATATATCAGAAGCTTGAGAAGTGGGGAGCCGCTGCAACGATAAAGATCGCAAAGAAGCTAGTCGAACAGGAGGCACCGATAGTCTGGGATGCCCTTGACGAGGTTATAAAGGAACACCCAGTTCTTCTTAACCGTGCTCCTACACTTCATCGCCTGAGCATTCAGGCCTTTGAGCCTATTCTCATCGAGGATAAGGCGATCCAGATACATCCACTCGTTTGCCCCGCCTACAACGCCGATTTTGATGGAGACCAGATGGCCGTTCACGTTCCGCTCTCTATCGAGGCTCAGACGGAGTGTAGGGCGCTTGTCATGTCAACCAATAACATCCTCTCTTCCGCCCATGGAAAGCCGATAATACTTCCAACCCAAGATATAGTACTCGGTGTCTATTACATGACGAGGGAGATCCCCTATGAGAAGGGGGAGGGTAAGGTGTTTTCTTCGATCGGAGAGGTACGGATGGCGTATGATTCCGGCGAGGTCAGTATCCATGCCAGGATCAACGTAAGGATCGATGGCAAGATGTATGGAACCACGGTGGGGAGGGTTCTACTCTACGAGATTATGCCCAAAGAGATTCCCTTTGAGCTTGTGAACAAGGTGATGACGAAGCGGGCGATAGAGGAACTGATAGATAGCTGTTTCAGAATCGCAGGTGGCAAAAGCACCGTGATCCTCGCCGATCGTCTGCGAACCCTTGGATTTGAGTACTCGACCCGTGCCGGGATTTCAATATCGATAAATGATATGACGATCCCTGAGAAGAAGAGTGAGTTGCTGGAAAAGGCATACAACGAGGTATTAAGGGTACAAAACCAGTACTCTCAGGGGCTCATCACGGATGGAGAGAGGTATAACAAGGTAATAGACATATGGGCAAAGACAAGCGATGAGGTTGCCCTTGAAATGATGAACGAGCTGTCCGTTGATATTGTAAGGAACGAAAACGGAGGCGAGGTCAGGAGGCCGAGTTCTAACCCGATATACATGATGGTCGATTCAGGAGCGAGGGGAAGCCAGACCCAAGTACGTCAGCTCGCCGGAATGAGAGGACTCATGGCAAAGCCGTCCGGGGAGATCATCGAAACGCCAATTACCTCGAACTTCCGTGAGGGGCTTACGGTTCTTCAGTATTTCATCTCGACACACGGTGCGAGAAAGGGGCTGGCGGATACGGCGCTTAAGACCGCAAACGCGGGGTATCTTACGAGGAGGCTTATAGATGTCGCTCAGGATGTAATGGTAACCGAATACGACTGTGGCACAATAGAAGGGATTACGGTTGGAGACCTGGTCGAGGGTGGAGAGATCATAGACAGGGTCGGCGAAAGGGTCCTGGGGCGTGTCGCCCTAGAGGATATAAGGGATCCGGTTACGCAGGAGCTCATAGTAAAGGCCAACGAGGAGATAGATGAAAAAGCGGCGAAAAAGATAGACGAAGCCGCGAGTCTTTCGGAGGTGAAGATCAGATCCGTTCTTACGTGTGAGGCGAGGCATGGCGTATGCGTACTATGCTATGGGAGAAACCTCGCTACAGGGAGGCTCGTCAATATAGGGGAGGCCGTGGGGATAATAGCTGCCCAATCTATAGGAGAGCCCGGCACACAGCTTACCATGAGAACGTTCCATATAGGTGGAGCCGCTAGCCAGAGGGTTGCCGAGAGTACACTTGAAAGCCAGCACGAGGGGATTGTGAAGCTTATAGGTGTAAAGTCCGTTAGAAACAAGGAGGGTAACCTGGTGGTAACCAACCGCACCGGGGTCCTTGCGATCGTGGATGAGAAGGGATACGAACGTGAAAGATACCCGGTAGTGTTAGGTGCGAGGTTGAGGGTCGAAGAGGGACAAAGGGTAAAAGAGGGTACGCTCCTTGCCGAGTGGGACCCATATACAACGCCCTTCATCTCCGAGGTCGGAGGCCGTGTGAGCTTCCAGGACCTTGAAGAGGGGATAAGTATGAAGGAGCAGGTAGACGAAGTCACTGGAATCTATAAAAAGGTGGTCGTCGAGTCGAAG
>CAZWVA010000076.1:1589-11214 GCA_964636885.1 uncultured Spirochaetia bacterium | reverse complement strand
TGTTTTCCCTTGCCCTAGATGCCTTAGACGGGATGGAGGGGGCGGAAAGATGGTGCGTAGAGGCCGTGGGTGGATTCGGAAGGCCGTTTCTCAGGGTCCATACCGGGGGTGCTACGGGGGGCTCTGCGGTGCATGCAGGGTTCTTTCACATAGCATCTGGCCTCTTTGACTGCGTCCTTGTAGTAGGAGCCGAAAAGATGGGGGAGACCGAGGATGCACAGAACGTACTTAGTCAGATCTTCGATCCGATTTATGAGAGGGGGTTCGCCATTAACGCCGTTAATATGTGCTCCTTTCAGGCGGTAAGACACATGAAGAGATACGGAACAACAGAACGCCAGATGGCCCTTGTGGCGGTAAGGAGTCGGAAGAACGCCATAAAGAACCCCTATGCCCACATAAGAAAAGAAATCACCGTAGAGGACGTCCTACGCTCGAGGGTGATCTGCTACCCGCTAAAGCTCTATGATTGCTGTCCGAGGTCAACGGGGGCGTGTGCGGTAGTAATGGCCTCTGAGAGATTCATAAGGAAAATCGGGAAAAGGAGGGTAGCCTGGATAAAGGGCGTTTCGAGTTGTACGAACTCATACTACATGGGAGACAGGATGGACGCTTCGGGAATCAACGACCATGCCGATTCGGAGGCTCTATTCCTAGCGGCAAAAAGGGCCTACCGGATGGCAGGGATAAAAAACCCAAGAGAGGAAATAGACGTTGCAGAGATCTATGCCCCATTCACGTCCACGGAGCTTGCGGCGGTCGAGGCCCTCGGTTTTTGTGAGAAGGGAGAATCGGGGATATGTAACGAAGATGGGGTATTTGAGATGGATGGGAAAATCCCGGTAAATCCATCCGGCGGAGTGCTTGCGGCAAATCCCATAAGCGCTACGGCCCTGGCACGCGTTGCAGAGGCCGCGCTTCAAGTCATGGGAAGGGCGGAGGAAAGACAGGTCACCAAAGCGAGAACCGCCGTAGCCACAGGGGAAGGAGGTTCTTTACAGTTTCATACGGTAACGGTTCTATCAGGCAACCTATGATTCAGGACTCAAAATGGATGATCCGTATTCCTATCTCCTATCTTGAATCATTTTTACCGGTTGGTACGAGCAAATGCAAAACAACCTAATATTCATTCCTCAGAGTTGGGACATAAAATTCAACCATGCCGCTGGAAAGACGGGGAGTGCTTTTTTTAAGGCGATTATGGAAAGGAAAGAGATCCTAGGAAAGAGGTGCCCAATGTGTAAAAGGGTACTCCTCCCTCCTCGCTCCTTCTGTGAGAGGTGCTTTGTCGAAACCGCAGAATGGGTCAGTGTAGGCAAGGAGGGAACCATCATGACTTTTACAATAGTCTACGAGAAGTTCGAGGGACTCCCAGATCCTCCCTATGCCGTGGCCTACGTCCTACTGGATGGGGCAGGCACGGCGATGGCCAACTTCATAAGGGGAGTAGACCTAAGCGACTTAGACCGGGTCTTAAGACAAATAGGAATAGGTACAAGGGTTCGAGCGGTCTTTAAGAGAAAAAGAAAGGGGAGGATAACGGATTTCTGGTACGAGCCGCTTTAACCCTAACCTATACTAAACGTACGGGAAAAATCGGTTCCCTTCCTCCTTGACCTCACCCTCTCGGCAAGGGCATGCGCAACGATGGGAAGAGCGATGGTTGCATCACAGTAACATTGGATAAACCTTCCCGTAGGGGACTCCTTTCCCCATGAAACCGCCTCTTCAAACGTACATCCGGAAAGCCCCCCCCACTGGGGCGAGTCTGTAGTTATCTGGACGGCGTACTTATGCGGGTAGTAGGTCTCATTCGTGCTACGGCGCTTAAGTCCGTCTTTCCTGTTTGGAATCTCTCTATTCTTATATAGGAGGTCGCCCGTTACGGCAAAGAGTTGGATGAAGTCCTTTGGCACCCCTCCACCTATGTAGATTACCCCCGTGTTCTTTACCTTTTCTCCGAGGGTCATGAATTCAACGTAGTCCTTTATCGCATCGATCGTCAGATTAAAGCCCTTGCTCTTTGCGATAAGGGCGGCGTCGCCATAAGGGCTATCGGCTATGGCAGGACAGAAGACCGGAACCCCGTTTTCTGCCGCTACCGCAACTATGCTCCTTATCCTCTTCTGTCCAAGCCACCTTCCAAAAAGATGGAGAAACTCCCTTGAGGAGTATCTGTAATCCTCGTCGAGCGTCACGATGAAATCGGCTATGAGCTCCGTCATCTCCAGGTAATCGCTTTCCTTCCCATAAACGTCGTAGTACCTGTTAAAACCCTCTCTAAATAGCTCCTCGTTATCAACCAGGTGATCCCCCTGCCAGTAACCGTATCCCATGGCGTCAACTATGTCCTCGGAGATATTGGCCCCGGTTGGAACCAGGATATCGATAAAGCGATTCTCTATTAGCCAATTTATTATCTTCCACTGTCCTGTGGTGGATAGGGAGCCTGCGTAACCGAGGAGAATCGTGGTGTTCTTATCCCTGATCATCTCCTCCATAACGTCAACCACCCTGGCCAGGTTTCTTCCCTGAAATCCGGTTCGGGACATCTCCTCCAGAAGCTTGGATACGGTCTTTGGGGCTTCTACCTCTATCGCTTTAACCTTCTGTGTAAGCCTTTGTTTTTTCTCTGCCGTTTTTTTCAGTCTCTCCAACCTGATTACCTCCATTTGATTTGAATCGGATTCTAAGGTGCGGTTTCCAATGGATAAACCGCGTTAAATAAACCCTTACCCTTCATGGCTTGCTTAGTCGGAACTCAAAGGATTTTTAAGGTAGCTGATGATACCATAGAAGTCTAAAAGGTCAAACCATTGAGAATGAGTAAAGCCCAAACGGATGCACTTTAATGTTTACCATTCGGTCCATCGGGCTAAGTGTATAAAAGAGAAAAACCCTTGTAGTACCACCTTCCCCACTTTTTGAATCGTGCCCGCCCGGATAGGCAGTAAGTTGCGGTATGATACCTATACCACTATATTTACGAGTTTTTTAGGCACAACGATTACCTTCTTGATTTCTTTTCCTGAAATGTAGGTCTTAACCTTTTCATCCGAAAAAGCGGCCTCCCTCATCTCTTCCTCAGTGGAATCAGGATCCATCAAGACCTGACTCCTCACCTTCCCGTTTACCTGAAGCACGACGGTTATCGCTGCGCTTTCTACGAGTTCCCTGTCCCACTCCATCCAGGGTTTATCCACCAGGCTCTCATCGTGTCCAAGGGATTCCCAGAGCTCCTCCGCTATGTGAGGGGCCATCGGATATAGAAGGCGCACAACGGCCTGGACGGCCTCCCTTAAAACCAGCATATCGTGGTCTCCGCCGGGTTCAAACCGCAAGGCGGCATTAAGGAGCTCCATAATAGCCGCAATCGCCGTATTAAACTGGAACCTCTCGAGATCGTCCGTGACCTTCTTTATCGTCTTGTGAACCTTTATGAGGAGACCCCTCGATTGCGGGTCTTGAACCTCTGATTTCGGAATGGAGGAATCCACCACTCCGGATTCCGAGATACGCATCCTGAAATCGTGGACGAGCCGCCACACGCGGTTTAAGAACCTGTACGCCCCCTCTATCCCCTCATCGCTCCAGTCCAGGTCCTTCTGGACGGGGGCGGCAAAAAGCATGAAGACCCGGACGGTGTCCGCCCCGTATTTCCGTATCATATCATCGGGATCGACTATGTTTCCGAGGGACTTCGACATCTTGGCCCCGTCTTTTATAACCATTCCCTGTGTGAGGAGGTTTGAAAACGGCTCGTCCAGATCGCACATTCCCAGGTCCCTTAAAACCTTCGTATAGAACCTGGCGTAGAGAAGGTGTAATATGGCATGCTCGATACCCCCTATATACTGATCAACGGGGAGCCAGTACCCGACCCTTTCCCTGTCAAACATCCCTTTATCGAAATCCGGAGATGCATATCTCAAGAAATACCAGGAGGACTCGACGAAGGTGTCCATAGTGTCGGTCTCCCTCTTTGCATCCCCTCCGCACCTGGGACATCTTGTGTTCACAAAACCCTCGATCCTCGCTAGGGGAGAGCCGCCCTTTCCCGTAAACTCGACGTCCAGTGGGAGCTCCACCGGAAGATCCTCGTCTGGAACTGGAACTGTACCGCACACATCGCAATAGATGATGGGTATAGGTGCCCCCCAGTACCTCTGACGTGATATGCCCCAGTCCCTCAGCCTGTAATTCACCTTCCTTTTCCCAATCCCCTTGGACTCGACGTATTCGATTATCCTTTCCTTTCCGACCTCGGATGGAAGCCCTGAGAATCCACCGGAGTTTACCATCACCCCCGGCTCTTCATACGCGCTTTTCATATCATCCGGGCGTAGGGGGGGTTCATGAATCTCCCCTACGGGTTGAATCACGACCCTTATAGGCAACCCGTACTCCTTTGCAAACTCAAAATCCCTCTGGTCGTGTGCTGGGACGCACATTATTATCCCCGTTCCGTATTCCATGAGGACGAAATTCGCTATGAATATAGGTACACGCTCACCGTTAAAGGGATTTATACAATATGAGCCTGTAAAAACACCCTCTTTCCTTGTCCCCTCGGCTACCCTTTCCGCATCGCTCTGCCTTTTAATCCTCTCTATGAATCCGAGAACCTCCTCCTCTTGGGGTTTTCCTCTAACGAGCCTCTCTGAAAGCGGGTGTTCAGGGGCAATACACATAAAGGTCACTCCAAAAACCGTATCCGGGCGTGTTGTAAAAACCCTTAGGCTGGTCTCTCCATCTATAGCCCCTTCGAGTGGGAAGTCTATTTCGGCCCCCGTGCTCTTTCCTATCCAGTTCCTCTGCATCGCAAGAACCCTCTCGGGCCAGCCCTCTTTCAGTCTTTCGGTCCACTCAAGAAGCTCCTCGGCGTAATCCGTGATCTTAAAGAACCATCCTTCCATCTCCTTAGCCTGGACCTCCGATTTACACCTCCAGCACCTCCCCTCTTCCACCTGCTCGTTTGCCAAGACCGTCTCACATGAAGGGCACCAGTTTACAATGGAGGATTTTTTATACGCAAGCCCGCGCTCGAACATCCTTGTAAAAACCATCTGCTCCCACTTGTAGTAGGAAGGGTCACAGGTTGCGATCTCCCTAGTCCAGTCGTAGCTAAACCCAAGCCTTTTAAGCTGTTCCCTCATCTGAGATATGTTTTCATTTGTCCACCTTGCGGGGTGGACCCCGTGCTGAATAGCGGCGTTTTCCGCGGGAAGCCCAAATGCATCCCATCCTATTGGATGGAGAACATTTAGACCCCGTGTTCTCTTATACCGCGCTATAACGTCTCCTATCGTGTAGTTTCTAACGTGTCCCATGTGTATCCTTCCAGATGGATATGGAAACATCTCGAGGACGTAGTACTTCTCCTTTTTTGGGTCCTCGAACGCATCGTATAGCCTTTTCCTCTCCCAGCTTTTCTGCCACTTCTCTTCGATCTCTTGGGGGTTATAGTTGTCTTTCATCTTTTCCGAACCCGTCTCCTGGATAAACGATATAGATCACTCCTGCCCTCTTATGTCTAATCATCACTGGAGTAGAGCAATCCTCGGTTGTTTCGGGTAGGAGCGTATGGTCTATACATCGCAATAACGGAGGATATTCGACCGGTGTAGAAGGATTGCCTTGCAACACCCGATATTTTAAATTAACGCCCCTCCGGTTTCAAATCTGGGGTTTTGCTTTTTGTGCGGGTTGTATTAAAATTCTGGGGTTTAACGCGGAGATGGATTTAGAATCGGAGTTAAGAGAGATACTGGAGGAGCTTAAAAACCACTTCGAGATTCAGAAGGCCCTTGGGCTTCAGGCGGTGTTTATGTCGACAAAAAAGAGGGAGGAAAAACCCCGGGTCTCTAAACCCCAAACCCAGGACGAAAAAGAAAAACCGGTTATAAAGATCCAGGAGCAACTAAGTATCTTCGATGCCACTTCCAAGAGGCTTACACTCGAAGAGATAAGGGATGAGATCGGAGACTGCAAGAGGTGCAAGCTCCACGAGTGGCGAACCAATATCGTCTTCGGCGAGGGGAACCCAAATGCAAGGCTCGTCTTTGTCGGCGAGGGTCCTGGTGAAGAGGAAGACAGGCAGGGAAGACCCTTTGTTGGAAGGGCCGGACAGTTGCTAACAAAGATAATTAACGCAATGGGGCTTGATAGGTCTTATGTCTATATATGTAACGTCGTAAAATGCCGTCCCCCGGGGAATAGAACCCCTGAACCAGATGAGATCGGAACCTGCGAGCAGTTTCTTTTTAAACAGCTTAGGGCGATAGACCCGGATGTCATAGTATGCCTGGGGAGTGTAGCCGCACAGTCCGTGCTAAAAACAAAGGAGAAGCTCGGAAACCTGAGGGGCAAATTCCACTCCTATGGAAGGGCAAAGGTCATGGTCACATACCACCCTGCGGCACTACTAAGAAACCCCGGGTTCAAGAAACCCCTTTGGGACGACATGCAGGTAGTAATGAAGGAATTGGGTATCCAGAAATCGGACGATTAGCTCGGTGTAACAGAGTCGATTTCACATAAGCCCTTCTACCTATCCAAGGAAGGGCACTAAGACGGTCGGGAGTAATGCCGACCGTTGGTGAAATATCGGGGTCCCAATCTAAAATTCCGATTATCAAATATGAAGCGATTTACTACCATAACCACCTTTACCCTTCTCCTCCTAACCTTCACTTTGGGTTTTCCCGATAGCGTGTCTTATTCTCTCCCCTCTCGGTCTTTATCTGCAAACATAATAGCGGTTGGAGATACAAACGGATACAACATAGAGCCGGGTGAAGACCCCCTCATAGGGGTAAGAAGCCTTATAAAGGAAGGAGACGTTTTCATATTCAACCTTGAAGGCACTATCATTTCAAGGAAAACGCCCCCAGAGGTATGCCATGGTTTCCCAAACCAATCGGTATTT
The DNA here is from genome assembly GCA_964636885.1 of uncultured Spirochaetia bacterium. Taxonomy (GTDB): domain Bacteria; phylum Desulfobacterota_D; class UBA1144; order Nemesobacterales; family CSP1-2; genus CAZWVA01. Next base: position 4,283 of record CAZWVA010000076.1, on the reverse strand, counting down.
TACTCCTTTCCATGGATTGGGGATTTCCTCCAACCGGTTCGACTTACAATCGCCTCATTGGCCAATAACCACATACTGGATTGCGGTAGCCACGGGATTCGGGAGACCATACGCAAATTAATGAGCCGTAATATATTAACCGTAGGTGCCGGCAAGAACCTAGAAGAGGCCTGTAGACCAATCCGACTGAGTGTCAACGGTCTTAACCTGGCTATATTGGCCTACCTGGCCATAGAACCGGATTGGTTTTTAGCGGATTCCAACCGGGCAGGCTCGGCTTCCTTGGATAGATGCGGGGGAGAACAACGTGTAGCTGAACTCAAGGCCCTGGGAGATACGGTGGTGGTATCGCTCCATCTCCACCTAGGTCCGGGATGGACAGAGAGGACACCACAACCCCATATCGACCTGGTACGGCGTATTATGGCCTCTGGTGCCGATATCGTTATAGCTCACGGACCGCATGTCCCGCAGGGGATACTTGAGAGAAACGGCAGACTCGCCATGCTTAGCCTCGGCAACTTCCTCTTCCATCCCGACTATCCGATGCCCCAAAGGGCCCGTCGCTCTCTAGCGGTTAAGATAACCGTTTCTCCAGACGAGTTTAACCTTACGTTGCTACCCTTTATAATAGACGATTCCGGGAAACCCCGGATCCCCTCATCTAAACAGGCATCAAGGATCCTAAATGACGTTGCCACATTGTCGGCCGAGTTTGGAACGACTGTCGAAATCAGTGGAGATAGGGGCTATGTTAATGTTCAGCGATAGAAGTAATTAGACCTTCTTATGCCACAACGACTTAGCTCCGCATGGTTCTCAGAGATTTACTATGTTGCCCATCATATTTGATTTCCACTGGTGGGAAGGCCTTTACCGAACTAAAATCAACCACTTCACAAAACCGATAGGTACTATAGAATAACCCATGGTTAGAAATGGCTCCTGGCGATTTTTAAACCGTTTAGGTTTTTTGGCGGCGTTTCAAGTATAATAGATACATCTCCCAGAGCCGGTGTTTGGAGCGTTTCACATTCGGGCGATTAGCTCAGTGGATAGAGTGCTGGCCTCCGAAGCCAGAGGTCGGGGGTTCGAATCCCCCATCGCCCGTAAGTGATCTCAGAAACGTGTAACATCTAAACTCCCTTCGAAATAGAATGTAAAACTGGAGACGGAGATCGCTTGTCTCCGACCCCAGTTTTTATCACGACACGCCCATTAAGATGCAGGTGTTGGGGTTGGCGTGGGCTTTGGTTTAGCCTTTGCAACTACGGATGAGCTGGTTACGTGTTTCGCATGGTGACTCACCGTAGCAAAGGAGCTTGCACCCGTAAGGGCAAATATTAACCCCATGAAAACAAGCGCTACAAGCCTTTTCATGTTTTTCACCTCCTTTTGTTTAAGGATTAAATCTGGTAATCCTCAATCTCCCGTACCAAATGGCCGATAAGCAAAACGTATGATACGGGCGGAATTCTTCTATCTACTGATAGTAGCCCTATTGGTTTTGCAGATTTAGAGGAATAAAAGGGGAGGGGATCTTAAAGGAGCCGATGCAAAGAATGAAAAGTAAGGTGAGGAGTCAACAGTATTAAATAGAAGCTCCCAGGAGGTTAAAAGCCCTACACCGGCTATTGATAAAAGCCGAGAAAGATCCTTTAGGCTTTCTAAAGTAGTCTTGGTATCATCATCGTTTGTATTGTAACCATCGTCTGGAGTAAGACAATCTTGCTCGACTAGACCATTCAAAAAGCATGAACCAAGAATAAGCGGTTTTAAACTAAATAGGTAGGACTCTCGATCTTTCTGAGGTAGAGGGTTTAACCCTAAAGAACCGGTTAAGGCGATCAGGATTAAAGAATATATAAGCCCTTTAACTGTTCGCATAACAGTTTAGACCTATATACTCAGATCATTAGCAAGCAAAAAACCATGAGTCGATTTATACATGGACTATTTATACCACAAAACTAGTCTAATATCAAACAATCTTTCGACGGAGAGAAAAATAGTACACTCAACTACTTTTGTCAGTAGTTTCAAAGAAGAACTAAGACACTTTACCCTTTATCCCCTCAAACCCCTCCTTAATCTCCCCTACCCTCTTCTTGGATTCGAGGAGCTTTTTTTCCTGTGTACTATAGAAGTTCTTAAGTGGGATTAATGAGTCAAGGATCTGCATCTTTATACCGTTAAGGTTGCGCTCAAATTGGGAGCTTATGCTTCCTGTAAGCTCTCCTATAAGAGTGTCAATCTTAGCGCTGAATTCCCTCATGGCATCCCTTCTCTTTTTGGGGAGTATGGCAAATGCCGTAGCCATGATGGCGATCGTCGTGAGTATACCCGTAACATCGACTACGAGGGACGAAAAGGCAGAAACGACCGCCGCACCGATTGCGAGGGAACCAACCTGAACCCCCAAGACCGAGGCCACGGCACCCCTTGCGGAATCGACAATGTTGCCTCCGAGTATGGAGGGATCGATCTGCTTTTGCCTCATCTCAAGCTCTGACCTTACAGTGTCTATGAGCCTTATCCTCCCGGACGCGAATCCTGTGCTGTCTCTTAGAGAGACAGGCTGAATGGAACCACGATAAAAATCAATGGCGCTATCCATAAGGGTCCTTGACGACCTTTCAGCCCACAAGACCATGTCTTCAAGGTCTTTTTCTAGTTCCTTTACGGTAAGGGAGG
>CAZWVA010000076.1:0-1579 GCA_964636885.1 uncultured Spirochaetia bacterium | reverse complement strand
CCCTGGACTCAAACTCCCTTGCGATCCTTTCCTTTCTAAGGAGTTTAAACACGTTATCAAACCTTATGAGCTCATCGATAAACTCAATTCCCCTCGTCTTAAACTCAAGGAGCCTGCCTCTTATCCTCTCGGTAAAGAGATTCGAGTTTTCCAAGATCCCCTCTTTTATGCCCTCAAGCCTCATTTCAAACTCTTCCAGTCTCTCCGTATCCCTAGATATCCCGTCCAGATTGTCCGTTAGCACCCTTTCGGTCTCGGCACAGAGGTCCAGAGCAAACTCCGACGAACCCCTTATCCTCATCCTTACCCGTTCCTCCTCGCCAAGGGTTTCAAATATGTATTCCTCTAGTCTTCCCATCCCGCTTCTCGAATAGAGTTCGAAGTCCCCAGACTCCTTCCCCTTAAGAGCCAGTCTTGCAGAAACTGGGATGAGAAAGGGCTTTATCCTGAATATGCGCTCGATTTCCCCCTCCGAATACCGGATGAGCCCTTTAAGCTCCTCTTCGCTCTCGACGATATCCGTTTTATTGAGGAGAAACACTATGTTCTTCAACCACTCCTCTTTTATGAACCTTATGAGCCTCGCCTCGCTTCCCGTCAAGGCGCGCTCCGCCCCTATGACGAAAAACACTATATCGGCTTTGGGTATGAACCCCTGGGTTATCTGCTCGTGTTGCTCTATGGTAACGTTCGTTCCAGGGGTATCCACTATGAAGAAGCCCTTTAGCCTATCCTCGGGAATCGATATGTAGTGGTTTCCATTCTCCCCGTACTCCTCCTTTAAATCCCCATGTCTTAGGATCGTTATCCTGTCCGTCGTTGGGGTTATACCTTCTGGAAGTATTCTCTTCCCCAAAAGGGCGTTTATTATAGATGATTTTCCGGTACTGAACTCGCCTATAAACACGATTGAGAAGAGGTTCTCTAGGTTCTCTCTTAGGGCCCTTAGCCTATCCTCTAGCCCCTCATGGGAGAGCGTTTTTATCTCGGCAGAAAGCGATTCTAAAAGGGCCTTCTCCTCTAGAACGAGTTTTGAATACCTTTCGTCTAATATACTCATCCGTCGCCCTTACAGACACCACCACTATAAACAAAAGGCGAAGGAGCATTGGTTAATAGAGAAGCTACCGTTTTGCCAACCTCCGCAATTCCTTTTCCGCCTCCTCCTTTATCGCCTTATCCTGATGATCGGCAATAGGGAGTTCAAGAATCTCTCTTAGCTCCTCGGCGACCTTTTCCTCCTTTCCCATCGCATCATACGTCTTTGCCAGTTCAAAATGCGTATGTATGACCCGGGGATTCAACTGAACCGCTTTTAGGAGCGTCTCCTCTGAATCCCTATCCGTTCCGTTTGGTAGACCACCCATCAGGGTTCTCGCAAACGCCTTTAGTGCCCAACTCAGGCTGGCGACCTCACGGTAGTAGGCTCCTAAAACGATATAGGCCGGAATGAACCTCGGGTCGAGCCCTATAGCCCTCTTTGAGTTCTTCTCAACGTCCCTGGCGAGTCTTACCTTTTCTTTTCCCCCCTTAAAGAGCGCAAGATGCCCGTAGGTAGCCGCGAGATAAAAATACGATT
>CAZWVA010000075.1:0-11258 GCA_964636885.1 uncultured Spirochaetia bacterium | reverse complement strand
GGAGCAGATACTCGAAAAAGAGGGGAGGCTCCCGGATCTCCTTATCGCCTGTGTGGGAGGGGGTTCAAACGCCATGGGACTCTTCTATCCGTTTCTGGAAGAGGAGAGCGTAGGGATGACAGGGGTCGAAGCCGCGGGGCTTGGGCTCGAGACGGGAGAACATGCGGCCAGTATCTCCGCTGGAAGGCCGGGGGTTCTTCACGGGAGTAAAACCTATATACTTCAGGATGGAGACGGACAGATAATAGGCACACACTCGATCGCACCGGGCCTCGATTATCCGGGTGTCGGCCCTGAACACTCCTTTTTAAAGGACTCTGGAAGGGTGTCCTACACACACGTTACGGATAAAGAGGCCCTAGAGGGGTTTAAATTCCTATCCCAGACTGAGGGGATAATCCCGGCGCTCGAGTCGGCGCACGCCATAGCCTACGCCACCAAGGTAGCCCCCACAATGCCGGAAGACTCGATAATCATAGTCTGCCTCTCCGGTCGGGGGGACAAGGATATCCACGTCGTTGCCGATACGTTAAAATAGGCCTCACCCCGATGGAACAGCCGGTTCTTGACTTTAATACGGAAACGGTTAGATTGTCTAAAAGCATGATCGATGCGAAGCCTAAAGTTTTACTTACCAGGATATATCAATCCTTCCAACAAAGAAAGCAGAGATCGATAGAGCAGATACCCCGACTTACAAGAGCCCTCTTGACTACTGGGATAGAGACTTAAAACACGCCATGAGAATAGAGAACAAGTTTAAGGAACTAAGAAAAAAGGGGAAAGCAGCCTTAGTCACGTATATAACGGCAGGCGATCCGTCACTCGATATAACCCCGGACATAGTGCTTAAGCTCGAAGAGAGCGGAGCCGATATAATCGAGCTCGGCGTCCCGTTTTCAGATCCGATGGCCGATGGCCCTACGATACAGCTTGCCTCGGAAAGGGCACTCCGTAGCGGCACGACCCTTAGTGGGGTACTAGAGGCAGTAAAAGAGATAAGGAGACATTCCGATATACCCATCCTCATATTCGGCTACTATAACCCCTTTCTAGCATACGGACTAAGCAGGTTTTCAGAAGACGCAAAGAAGGCGGGTGCAGACGGGGTTCTAGTGGTCGATCTTCCACCCGAAGAGGCCGAGGAATTCAAAACCCATACAGACAGAGCAGGGCTCAACCTCATCTTCCTACTCGCCCCCACGAGTACAGCCGAAAGGATAGAACTGGTCTCTGAAAACGCAAGCGGCTTCGTCTACCTGGTCTCCGTAACAGGGGTTACGGGAGTGAGACCCGATATGGATTACTCCCTCGAGTCCCTCGTTCAGGAGATAAAAAAAAGGACAAAACTCCCGGTTGGAGTCGGGTTTGGTGTCTCAACCCCTGAACAGGCGAGCAGGATCGCAAGGTTTGCCGACGCAGTGATCGTGGGAAGCGCCCTCGTTAAGATAATAGAGAATAACGGCCAGAACAGGAATGGGCTTCTCGAGGAGATCGGTGAGTTTATAAGAGGACTAAGCGAGGCCTGTAGAAACCCAAAACAGTAAAGCCTTATAAACAAAAAGCGGATTCTAAGGTATGCAGAGGGAGCTTACGAGGTATCTATTCATAGGGGACTTTGACTCGCTGCTTCTCGGACTCTTCTCAAAAAGGGGAGAGGTCATATGGGTGAGTTCCCTTGAAGAGGCGTTAAATCAGACGGGCACCTTTAGCATAATAATGATAGAGAAGAAGAGCTTTTCCCCTGACGTCTCGAGGGAGCTCTCTATACACTACCCACAGACGCCGATAATAGTGAGTAACGGTGACAAGCCCGATGAGCCGCCTCCCTCTGTAAGGTTCGTACCCTTTTACAAGATCCTCTCAAACGAGATCGCTCGGGAAGAGAGGCTAGCAAGGACCGAGCTCAGGGTGGAAGAACTGAGACGGGTACACAGCGAGGCGAGAAGGATGCTCATCCTCCTTCACGACCACCCTGACCCGGACTCGATCGCGAGTGCCCTTGCCCTTAGAACGCTCCTTAAAAGAAATCGGCAGACCGCTATAATCGGACACCTGGGGGAGAGGATATCTCGTCCCGAGAACGTCGCCATGATAGAGCTCCTCGAAATAGACCTAGAGGAGCTAAGCCCCAAGGATATTAAGGGGTTCGACTCCATAGCGCTAGTAGACGTTCAGCCACCCTACTTTGGAGACCTCCTTCCAGAGGTCGACACGGTGATCGACCACCACCCTCAGATAGGCTCCTATAAAACCCGGTTTTCCGAGATAAAGGCCGAGGAGGGCGCAACGTCTACAATACTCACCAAGTACCTACGTGCCGCACAGGTGGACATATCCGGGAGATTGGCAACCGCGCTCCTCTACGGGATAAAATCCGATACGATATCGCTAAATCGAGATGCGAATCCCGATGACATAGAAGCCTTCACATTCCTCTATCCAAACGCAAACCTTGCGCTCTTAAGGCGTATAGAGCGTGCCGAGATGCCGCCTTCCGAGATGAGATCCTTCGGTCAGGCCCTTGCCAATCACTGGATACAAAACGGCATCTTTTTTGTCAACCTAGGAAGGGTGGAAAGGGAGTATCTCATCCCCAAAATGGCCGATTTCGGGATTCAGGTAAAAGGAATCGAATGGTCTGTGGCATTTGGAATAGTGAGTAAATCACACCTCATCATCTCCGTAAGAAACGTGGGTTACATAAAGAGCGCCGGAAAGCTCGTAAGGGACCTCTTTAAGGAACTCGGAAGCGCTGGTGGACACAGATCTGCTGCAAAAGCCGTAATCCCCCTGAGAAAGATAAGAAAAACACTAGGAAAGGCCTCTCAAAAAGACATCAAGAAATGGATTACCGACCTCTTTATTAAGGGCATCACGGAGAAGTCGGAGGAAGAGGGCTAGTGGAAGATTCCCCTCTGGATTTCACGTTGTATCTCTTAAGGATTCTCCGTCTTCTATAAGGATTTCCTTAATCTCTTCTTTGATTCTCTTTTCGTCTCTACCCTATCGGGATTCTCCTCGTCCTCTCCCATACATTCCATCTCGAATTTCTTTTTTCCCATATCAAATTCAGAGACCTCTTCATCATTCCATGATACGGAGCCTACCATATGGAACCCTAAGAAACACCTTATCGGGTTGACAAGAGGAGGCCTAGGTGTGATAATGGGAACACAAATTTTATGCATAAGGGGTTATATATGACATACATAATCGTTCGGCATAAGGTAAAAGACTATAGGAAGTGGAAGCAAGCGGTCCAAAATCACAAGGAAATGCGTAGGGCGGGCGGCGAAAAGAGTTTCCTGGTCTTTCGGAGTGTGGGGGCCCCGAACGATCTCACCGTCCTTTGCGAATGGGAAAGCCTTGCCAAGGCACGGAGGTTCATACAGTCCAAAGAACTGCGAGAAGCCATGAAGACGGCTGGTGTTATAGGGAAACCCCAGATCCACCTTTTTAACCAGTCCGAATCTCTGGATCTAGCCTGAGCATAAAAGAGGATAAACAAAGCACGCAAGGGGGATAACGGGAGATGTGTAAGCCCTAACCGGAAATAGATCACCCGTATTCCGTCTGCAACCGGAGAGTTTACAACCCGCTAAATATCGTTCAAAATCTACATAGAGAAGGCGATGAAACCAAAGGTCGGGGTTCTTGGAGCTACGGGCTATGTTGGAGCGGAGCTACTCAGGCTTTTGGTAGGCCACAGAGGGGTTGAGATCTCCTGGCTTACATCAGAGAAGTTCGCGGGAAAGAGGATAGAGGAGGTATTCCCCCAGCTCCGTGGATTCCTGGATCTCGAATGCGTAAACATAGCCCGACTCGGGGACCTCGGTAAGGTGGATCTGGTCTTTTCATGCCTTCCCCAGGGCACTTCTATGCACTTTGTGGGAAGGCTCCTTAAAAATGGAGCCCGCGTAATAGACCTAAGCGCGGATTTTAGAATGAGGGATCCCTGCATCTACGAAAACCTGTATAGAACGAAACACATACACAGAGACCTCCTCAAGGAGGCCGTATACGGGCTTCCAGAGATCTATAGAGAAAGGATAAGGGAGGCCAGTCTTGTCGCAAACCCTGGATGCTATGCCACAAGCGTTATACTCGGTCTGGCTCCCCTATTCTCAAGCGGCTTGGCCAAAGGGGATTCGGTTATAGCGGATTCAAAATCGGGGCTCACCGGTGCCGGAAGGGCACCTTCTCTGGAGCATCTCTTCCCGGAATCCAACGAATCCGTATCCGCCCATGGGGTTATGGGGCATGATCAGAGGTCCGAGATCGAGCAGGAGCTCTCAAACCTAGGGGGCATCCCGACCAGGGTCACATTTATCCCTCATACGGTCCCAATGAGCCGGGGAATACTCACGACGATATACGTAGGGATCAGGGAAGAAAAGGATCACGAGTACGTCTTGGATCTCTATAAGAAGTACTACTCGGGCAAACCGTTTATAAGGGTCTATGAGAGAGGAGGTTTCCCATCTGTAAAGAACGTTAGGTTCTCTAACCTCTGCGACATAGGGATCGGGTTTCAAGACGGTGTCTTTATACCCGTCGTTGCCCTCGATAACCTTGGGAAGGGGGCAGCGGGACAGGCCGTTCAAAACATGAACGTTATGCTCGATCTTCCAGAGGACGAGGGTCTAAAATACCCCGGGATGTATCCATGAAGAGATGAATACGGTCTTAGATCTATTCTTATCGTCCGTAGAGAAGCACCGGGATAGAATAGCCGTCGTAGACGGGGATAGGAGGATCACATACGGGACACTGGGTCTAATGGTAAGAAGCCTCTCCTCCTTCCTAATCTCAAAGGGGATAGGGCGAGGTAAGAGGGTTGCCATATTCCTACCCAACTCGATCGAGTTTATTACGGGCTTCTTTAGCGTTTTAAGCACGGGAGCAATAGCGGTTCCAATAAATACGGCCTACAAGGAAGAGGAGGTCGGGTTTTACATCTCCCATTCCTCGGCAGGGCTTACGCTTACGGAAGAGGGACTAAAACCGCTTGCGGAAAGGGTTTCAGCCGGTGCAAGCCAGGTTGCGGTTATAAGGGGGGATAAAACGGACTGGCGCTTTTCCAATGGGGATATTAGAGGCAACCCAGGAATCCGGATAGAGCCTGACGATGAGGCGATCTACCTCTATTCAACAGGCTCTACCGGGAAGCCAAAGCGCGTGTCAAGGACCCACTTTAACCTCACGGCTCTTGCGGACAACCACACCCAGACGGTCGGCTGGACTGAGGAAGACAGGATCCTCTTTGCGATTCCTCTTTCACACACATACGCATTCGGCAACTTTATAAGCGCTATAAAGGTGGGGGCCTCCATATACACCATGGGTGAATTCAACAGGAATAGGGTGATCGATCTAATAGAAAGGGAATCCATTACCGTGTTCCCAGCGGTTCCCTTCATGCTCGGCGTACTCGCGGAGACCTTCCTTCCGAAATCCAGGGATCTCTCCTCTCTTAGACTCGTTATATCGGCCGGAGCCCCCTTACCAAGGGAGACATTCTACAGGTTTCACGAGAGGTTCGGCATATATCCAAGGCAACTCTACGGCTCAACGGAGACGGGTGTAATCTCGATCAACCTGAGCGATGACATAGTTAGGAAGCTGGACTCCGTTGGACGGCCCGTTAAGAACGTAGAGGTCGTGATCTTTAGAGAGGACGGGAGCAAGGCCCAAACGGGAGAGGTCGGGGAGATAGCCGTAAGAAGCCCATCGATGACCACCGGATACTACGGTCTTCCAGATGAAACGGAGAGGGCATTCAGGAACGGATACTACTTTACAGGGGATCTGGGGAGGATAGACGAAGAGGGTTACATATACATACTGGGACGGAAAAGGCTATTCATAAATATAAGCGGTAATAAGGTTGATCCACAGGAGGTCGAGAACCTTCTTCTCAAGCACCAAAAGGTCAAAGAGGCGGTAGTACTAGGGGTTAAAGACGATCGGGGAAACGAAATCGTAAAGGCCGTAATAGTCCCAAAGGAGAGGATGGAGACAAGGGAAATCTACGAGTTCTGCAAGGGAAGGATCTCTGATTTTAAGATCCCGCGTATAATAGAATTTAGAGACGAGATCCCGAAGAGCCCGACGGGCAAGGTCCTCAGGGAATACCTGATGTAGAAACCCAACTTGACAAGCGTATTAAGAGACATAGCATATAGCTAAAAGCGATAATGGAAGAGATCAGAAACAGGGTAAAGAGGGTTTTAGTAAAGAAACTCCTTAAAGGCCTAAACCCCGAAGACATAAAGGATGATACCCCACTTATCGAGCTTGGGGTCGGTGTTGATTCTGTGGCCACACTCGAATTCATATTGGCTATGGAAGAGGAATTCCAGATAAGCATCGACGAGGGTGAGATAAATATGGAGCTTTTAGCAAACGTGATAAGCATTTCGGATTACATATCAAACCGCATAGAATCGGGTTCTAAGTAGCCCTCTACCTCGTCTTTTTCACCTCCCTTTCCCTTAGATGCGCCTCGACCGACTTTATAAACTCCCTCCTCACACGCTCGCTTGCCCTACGTATAGGGGCAAGAACCATATTCTCATAGATCTCCGACGCCGTAGACTCTAGCTTCGTATCACCCGTCGTACGGGCAAGCCTGAGCATCGCTATCGAGTTGTAGAATATAGATTTAAAAAGCGCACGCCTCGCCTCATTGACCCTGAACCCCTCAAGCGCCTCCTGCGCCTCGAGAAGGGCATAAAACCCAACCCCGCAAAAGAGGGTGAGAAGCCTCTTAACCTCCTCCTGTGACATGCCCTCTATTATGTAGATAAGGGGCGCCTCCACTATCGCTTCAAGCTCCTCCTTGGTTCCGATTATGCTTGCAAGCCGCTTTACCTTCTCGTCGTCCGCTTTACTGAGAAGATCCCTCAAGGCATCCCTTACGTATTCAAGGGCGAAGCTGTCACGGATCTCATCCAGTGAGAGTCCCTCGGATTTTAGGGCCTTTATCTGAGCGAGCTTGTCCAAGGCGGATTCCGGATAAAAAAGCCTGGTAGTTTTTCCTCTATTGCCCTTTACCCTTCTCCTCTTCGGTTTTGGAATAAGACCAAGCCCGGTATAGAACCTTATCACCTTCTTGGGATCGCTTCCCAGGTCTATTTTCCTCTCCTTCGCCTTTTCTATGAGTTCCTCTATGGTTATCTCAGTCATATGCAAGATATTACGCTTTCAGCCAACGCCTTGTCAACCTGTTTACGGGAGAAGATAAGTGGAATCCCACCGACCTTAGGGTGGGAAAACGAGGTAGACCGTTAGGACCTTGTTTCTCCCAATTAGAACCAAAAGACCTAAACCTCGTAATCGACTACCGCCCTTTCAGACCTCACGGAATTCACGAAATCCGCTACACCCCTATGTTCCGGATGCCTTTGATAGGCCTCTAGGTCTTCCAGGCTATCAAACTCGGAATAAAGCACAACATCGAAGGCAGCCTCCGAACCGTTAATATTAATGCCAACCTCGAGGTACCTGATTTCGCTTATCTTATCCCTAAGGGATTCAAGACGGTCTTTTAACCTAATGGCGTTCTCCTCCTTACCGGCACCGTTTGCAAAATCCTTGAGCCGCCACATCACGATGTGTTTTACCATAGCTTCTTTCTCCTTACACACATCTTATTAGAATCGAGGCACTTAATATTAGCAGAAAGAACGCCGGTTGAAAACGACTTTAGATATCCCAGTCCTGCACCCAGATACCCCGTCCCTTTATCGTACCCTGAATGTATAGTCTCCCCTCGTTCTATGCCCGTCGCGCGCAACGACGCTCCATATAACACGATATGTGCCGGGGGTAAGTGCAACGAGGCTCGTCTCGAGGAGCGTAGGATCTGAGGGATCCACACCTCCATCCCCTTTATCCACGCGTTTTCCATCCTCGTCCTCAACCATAATCGTGCTGAAGGCAGACTCAAGGGCACCATTAAACCAGATTCGGACGTGGGTTGGGGAGGAGGTAACCGTCGCCCCAACCGGGGGTTCTGCATGGTTGAGAAAGACGTGTCCCGAGGCCACCTCCGCCCATCCACCAGAGGCAATAAGACCGAAGAGTACTACAATCACCCTGAGTGTTTGCATTATACCCATAACCTCCTTAACGGAAAATCGGGCGTCCCAGTGTGTCTGGAAACAGGTCATCTATAAAGAAATGCAAGATTCCAAGGACCCCAACGCCTTCACCCGACCTATCGTTAATCGGGATCTGAAGCCCGATTCCAAGCTGTATGTATCTACCTATCCAGATTATACCGGGGTTTATGAATCCCGTTGTATCGCCGCCACCTCCGCGATTTAAACCAGTCTCAAACGGGAACTCCACAAGAACGATCATCCGGTTAAACGGAGCCCCAAGGCCCAGATCCTCGACGAAGGACTGAAGGTATTCGAGGCTGTATTCTATGGCAAACCCGTAACTCAGCGTGACGGGATGCCTCTCCACCTCTCGCTCGATCTCTCCTGTCTCTTCATCCACAACCGTAATCACATCCCTACTTCGGGTTGGAAAGTTGAAACCGATGACACCGGTAATGGCCAGGGGCCTCAGATATCTAAGCGAGTCCGGTAGATCCCCCAACCCCTTACCGAAAAAGAGCGCTGGGGAGATAGTCGAGAAGGATTCGGCCTCGACAGAACGCTTTCCAGTATCTGCGATTTCGGCCCCGATGCCAATTGAGAGAACGGCCTCGTGGAAGGCGTTGGTTAGAAACTGGTATTTTACCCCCAGCTCGAGGTTTCCAAAGCCCCGTTCGTTCTTGCCCTCATCAGGGTCTAGGAACCTATAATCGTCTCCTATAGAAACACCAAGGTGTTTGGTAATCCGTTTCGAGTATTCGGCGGATATCTCGTAAGAATCGGTGGATGGCTCGTCGCCTTCGCCCGGCTCTTTCAGGTATCCGAAGACAAACGAGAGCTCATCCACGACAAAAGGATCCTCTACAGAAAGGGTAGTGGGAAAGAACCTCTTGCCTGCAAATCCGTGAGCCCATGAAGGGAGCGGGGTTAACGATACAAGAGAAACGCCTAAATAAAAGATTAAAAACACCGAAATCAACTTCCTCTTCATATTCGTCCTCCTTATAAGAGATCCTCTTACCGTATCCTTCCCGCATAAACCGATCAGAGGGAGTGAAACGGTTACATGAATCCACAAAAGACTATAAGCCGTACTACACTCTTCCCGATAAAACTAGGGCTGGTTTCATAAACGTATCCTGTTATTTTGAGGAAAGCCGAGAGCCTCGAAATCGCATCTATAAAAAGGGTCTTAAGTCGCAGGGCTTATCCCGGCAAAGCCGAAAGGCTCCCTCAGGATGGCAAAAGGGGTTTATGAAACCGTATCTACGGGAATCGGAGGAGAACGGATCGAGAGGTTCCTGGAGAAATCCCCCAGGTAATCCCCCTCATCAAATTGGGATAGATATGCTATACATCTATCTATAGACAAGCTGACAGAGTGTATATGGAATGCAAAAGGGGATCTATGTATACAGCAAAAGGAACAGGGACAGCACCCCTTTTTATCCTTTTTGTCCCCTCTATCCGAATGGTGAACCGCATGGGAGGCGGGATGTTTGATCGGATGAAATGGACAGGAAGAAACCGAGTACGACTTAGAACCACGGATCGAGGATAGCTGGTAGGGTTGAACCGAATACAATATAGAGTTAACGGATAGGACAGCAGAGAGGAAAAAGGAGAGGAGACGGGCCATCGAATTCAATCGAATGGATCTAATCCGCATCACAATCACATACATTAGAACTAATGGTTTAGATGAAACAACCGGATTTCATTTCAATCACAAGCGATCTATTCTAACATACCTAATCCTCTCACGAGAACTAACCCTTTATCCAGCTTTCTATCTTTTCCGTGTACTCTCTAAGTAGGAGAGAGGCCTCCTTTTCGGACTTGGCCTCGGTGTAGAGATGAACAACCGATCTATACTGATCGGGGAATATGAGAACCCAGGAACCGTTAAAAGAGATCTTTACCCCATCTAGGAAAGTGGCGTTCTTGCCGAGTGCCTCCTGGGATGCCCTTCTCATCACCACTCCCTTCGACTCCCAAGCACAGGGAACGGTGGTGTGGAGGAAATTGACCTTGGGTATCCCCTTCGATACCTCTGAGAGTTTAACACCCTGCCTTGCCATAAGCTCAAGCGTCTTTGCCAGTGCGAACATCCCGTCATAGGCGATTTGGAACTCGGTGAATATGAACCTCCCGTCCGGTGAACTTGCGACCTTTACGTCCTTATCCCTCACGGCCTCGGAGAGGGCCCTTATGCTGTTTTTGGTTCTCCTTATAACAAACCCGTATTCTTTGGCGACCTCCTCTACGTGAGAGGGAACGAAAAGGGGAAGGGCGATAACACCCGCCTCCTCGAATTTAACGATGAGGTGGAAGAGGAGGAAAAGGGAGTCCATATCCTTATATATCCTTCCGGCTTCATCCACTAGATAGAGCCTTTCGGCCCAGGGGTCTAACCAGAAGCCCGCCGTTGCATCCGTGGCCTTTACTATATTTGAAAGGAGCCCCAGTGCACGGTCGGGATTTACTCCGATTCCGTGTTCTACGGCGTAGGCATTCAGGCTTATCACCTCGCATCCGAGCTCGCTAAGAATCGAAGAGAAATACTCTGAAGAGGGACCGAATGAGAAATCCACAACGATTCTAAACTTCCTTTCCTTTATAACCTCCCTTTTTATCGTACTTATGAACCCCTCCTTGTAATAATCCGCTATGCCGCTTAGATCCGATATCCTTCCGACAGCCCCTTCATGGACGCGGCGAAAGTCCTCCCTCTGAAATATCCTTTCAAATGACTTCTCAAAGGACACCGACATCTCAAAACCGTTTGAATCGTAGAAGAGTATCTCTGTCACCTCCGGGTTATCTATAGAGTATCTGAAATAGACCCCACCTACCTCACCAAACGTCTGGAGTTTGTAGCGGAGAATGGGAACAGGAATCGCCTTTAGATCCTTAACGTTCACCCCTCCAGAAAGAACACCCGCAACGAATGCACGCTTTATCATCCTGGGAGCCCTGTAGGTGTCCCTACCCATAAGGACAGACGATCCTCTGGGGAAAAAGGAAGCAAACGCCGCACCGAGTTTTGCCGCAAATTCCGGTGTAAGCTCAAAGTTAGAAAGCCCGGTTACCTTGGACTCTTCAAATAGGCTCCTCTTCCACCTTTCACCCCATATGAGATTAGAT
>CAZWVA010000074.1:0-11922 GCA_964636885.1 uncultured Spirochaetia bacterium | reverse complement strand
CTTCAACCTCTTTAACATGATTTCTCCTCCTTTATACCTATTTTTTTTGGTTTCACGCTAAAAACCCACTCAATCCTCGCTGGAAAGAGGAATAGGAATAAGTCCGGCAGAACCAACCCACCAGGAGTCCATGCTCCCAGTGCCGTCTCCGTTGTTTAAACCAACAAATCCAATAAATATATCGTCAATATTCGGATCCTCATCCACTATGGCAAGCGACAGGAACCCGACTGTATCCGTGTTTCCGTTACATATCTCAGGGCCTCCCTTTGTGGCCGGATATGCGTCGTTTATACCCACGTCAAACTGGCTTGAATTGCACCTAAAAGTAAAGTTACCACAGGAGATCACGTTTTCATCGGCGTCAAATATATTTGCGTCAAACGTAACTCCGGTTCCCTGCGCCACCACCTCAATAAACCCGGGGCCTACCTGAGTAACGAGCACTCCAACAACGTCTGATGCGTTTGCACCGTTTAGGTTGTTAAAGTTAATCGTGTAGACGTCATTACCAGAACCAGAAGATTCGAGGTATCCGGCGGAATTAGTCCTATACTCATAACCCGAATCGTCTATAACCCTGAAGTTCCCTATGAGTACGGGGTCATTTATGGAAATCCCTCCTACACCTGTCACGACCGTCACAACCATAAGTCCATACCCGTTGTCCGGTATGGATATGTTTAAAGGCGTCCCGTTATTCCTCGTTAACGCCCTAAGGTTATACACGTGGGTGTCCTGTGGTGTATAGTCGTCATAGAAGTCCACCTCGTCACATCCGTCTCCGGCATTAAAGATCTGAACATGAACGGTTACAGGAGCACTACCCGTATTCGTTACCTGTACGAAGCTCTCCCTGTCCCTTAGATCCCAGAAGGAAAATAACTGCATATCGGCGGTATCTGTATTAACACTAAGCGCGAAGGGGGCACCACCCCAGGATTTAATCGGGGTTACCAAGAGAAAGGCCAAAACAAAAAGGTATTTTAACTTCCCAAAGCTATTCTTCAGCATAGAATTCTTCCTCCTTTTTTGATTTTTGTCATCGAATATTTCCCTAAACATATAGATCCTCCTTTTTTCTTGTTTTCGTCTTTTTTATAAGGAAAGAAAAAGTGGGCTCTAGTGGTTGCTGATCCGTTAAACGCTTCATCCTCCTTCGTATCCTCCAAATTCTCCTCCTAAACCTACTCTATTCTCAAAATCGCGGCTAGTCTAGAACCAGAGGGCAAAAACAGAAATCCACCCTGCCCCTTCTTTATAAATTCAAAACAGGGTGAGGGTGGTTGGACATATAACATCCACTCTCAATCCTCCTTTAAAATTAAAGCAATTACATCACAAATAAAGTAGCTTGTCAAGAGTTTTTTCAATAAAGCCTAAAAATTCATACCTGGCGCATGATTAAAGGCAAATCAACCCATTTCGAGTTCTAAACGAAAAAACATAAAACCGCCTTTACGAGAGAGATTTGTCACTACGAGCGATAGCGAAAGCAATCCCGTTTTTTTGGATTGCTTCGTCACTTCCGCGATGACGGATCTCATTATGCACAGTCGAATTGGGGTTATTAGTAGTTATATCCTGGCTCTGTTCTATCCGACTCGCAAACTTCTCTTACCTCGTCCTTTACCAACTTTCCTTCCTGCCATATCCTCTCGCGAACCTTGTGGCACTTCGTGTTGGCATCGTAACCGATGGGTGTCGCCTCGACTCTCTGAAACCCATCGGAACTCTGATAGGCAACGGGACGCCCTTCGTATGCGGCCTCACGTGCAGCCCTCTGGGATATCTCGGTAACAGTACCTCCTATGGCCGCACCAATCAAGCCACCTATTACAGCCCCACGCCACCTGTTATGCCTGTCGATTAGAAGCCCGGCAACGGAGCCGAGTGCAGCACCTACTCCTGCCGCTTCGTATGTGCGCTGACTCGTGGGTTGAACCGTGGCACAGGAAGAAATAAAGAAAGCCGAAGACGCAAGGCTTACCGCCATAAAGATTAAAACCAGCCTTCTTTTCATATCGTCCTCCTTCAAATGGATCTCAGTATTAACCTCGATTGTCTAAAAAGGTAACACACAAATCCTTAACTTTCTACATCGTTACCCTTGGGTTTCTAGGATAAAAACGGCCTTCACAGGACGGATCCTCTCAACCCCACGGGTTAACTATATGGGATTCCATTTACGGAACGAGTATAATTAATCCTAAAAACGGGCTTTTATGAAATTCAGGGCTGCTATACTCGTAATGAAGGAGTGGAGAGATAGGGCTTTTATTAGAGCCCAGATGATTGAAGAGGGAATTAGGACGCTCGCCGTTGAAACCGTAGATGAGGCAGATGAATGGATCTCAGATGGAAGTGTGGTACCTACCATCATAATCTACGACAACAGGCTTCAGGAAAACCCATCTAGAGATATCGAGTGCCTAGGCAAGTACACCCCATCCATTCCGGTTCTAATAATAGCAGGGAACGAGAAGGAGGCCGAAGTGTTTAGGAGATCCGGATTCGAGAATATAATCCGAAGACCTGCAACCATAGGGGACGTGGTAAAAAGGGCAAAGGAGATACTGAGAAGGGATTTGATTTGATTAGCCGCTTAACTTAGAATAATACTTAGCCGTACTTACGAAATAGAAGGTTCATAAGAATCCCATTTTTAGGAGCTAAAGTCTTGAGAAAAACCCTAGACCTTATAAGAAGAAACCAATTAATCGTATTTGTTTTCCTCCTCGTACTATACCTCTTACTCTTTTCACCCGGGCTTCAAAACTCTGAGAAAGAGATAAAGAGTAGTACCATAAACGTACTTCCCCTCGTTATGCGCTACGTAAATAGGTACTACGTTGACCAGTCGGCCATTAATCCCAAGGCAATGCTCACTAAAGGATTAGAAAAGCTCGAAAGGACGCTGGACGAGGTTGTTGTGGACTTCCCTCAGGGCAAAAACAGTCCCTTCTTTAGAGTCCAGGTAATGGGTGAAGAAAAGACATTCGATATGAAGAGGGTAAATGACCTCTATAGCGTCGCAGATAGGATGGAGGAGGTTTTTCAGTTCATTACACCGCGCCTAACCTCAAGGGAGCCAAAGGCAATTGACGTTGAATACGCCGTAACGGATGAGATACTTAAAACCCTAGACCCCTACTCCGGTATTATCACGCCACAGGTCTATCAGGAATTCACGATTGAGACCGAGGGAAGCTTCGGAGGACTCGGCATCGTAATAGGGATAAGGGACGAACAGCTCACCGTGATTGCCCCGATCGAGGGAACCCCGGCCTATAGGGCGGGAATAAAACCAAACGACAGGATAGTTCAGATTGAGGACGAATCGACGGTAAATATGTCCCTCATAGAGGCCGTTGGCAAGCTAAGGGGTCCTAAGGGAACCGCGGTTAACATATACATACAGAGGGAGGGTTTCCCGGAGCCAAAGAGGTTCTCGATTGTAAGGGATATGATAAATATAGAGAGCGTTGAGGCCTTTAATCTAAGCGATGGAATCGTATACGCAAAGATAAGGGACTTCCAGAAGAACACGCTGAGCAGTCTAAGGGAAAGCCTGAAAGGCTTTAAGAAAAGCGGCAACCTAAAAGGGCTTATACTGGACCTCAGGGGAAACCCTGGGGGTCTTTTAGATCAGGCAGAAAGGATATCGGACCTATTCCTAAAGAGCGGGGTCATAGTCACGACAGAGGTCGGGAACTCGAAGAAGCCCTACTATGCAAAACACGAGGATTACGATTTTAATGGAAGGATCGTGGTGCTAGTAGACTCTGGAAGCGCAAGCGCATCAGAGATAGTGGCAGGTGCCATAAAGAACAACGAAAGGGGGGTGCTCGTAGGTGAAAGGACATTCGGTAAGGGCTCCGTCCAGCAGATATTCGACCTAAACGACGGCTCCGCACTTAAACTCACTATAGCCCATTACCTGACCCCAGGAGATATCTCTATCCAAGACGTTGGAATCACACCCGATATAAGACTCCAACCCGCCGTTATTTCGAAAGACGTGATCCCTAGTTCCTCCGAAAACAACCATGGAGGGAAATCGAACGGGAAAAGGGTGGTAGAGGAAAAGGATAAGCCCATCTACTCGATAAGCTATCTTGAGACCTCGGAGTCCAACAAAAACGAAGATGAGCAAACCCCGGAAGAGGCACTAAGCCGAGAGGAAAGGAGGAAGAAGCTTGAAAACGACTTTTACGTGGCCCTTGCCAAAGAGATAATACTCTCTTCTACCTCCTCTTCAAGAAAAGAGATACTAAGTGAAGCCAAGGACAGGATCAACCTGGTCAGTAAGGAGGAGGAGAGAAAGATAGAGGAGAAATGGCAGGAGATGGGGATCGATTGGTCTCTTGACGGTGCGGCTTCGGGAACGCCGAATATATCCGTAAGGGTATCCCCAGAAGACCTAAAGGTTAGAGCAGGAGAGAAAAGCACCGTTTCTGTAGAGGTAGAAAACACCGGAACCATACCGACTTATAGACTCACCGCTACGGCAAAGTCCGATGACCCGATTTTTGACGGGAAGGAACTGGTCTTTGGCAAACTGAATCCGGGTGAGAAAAGAAACCGGAGTTTCCCGTTTGAAATCCCCAAATGGTCCCTAACAAGAGAAGACGAGGTCACCCTTCAGTTTAAAGACGCATATAACTCGAATCTCCCAGACTTCAAATTCAAGGTAGAGATAGAGGGACTCCCAAGACCGGTATTTGCATTTAATTACGAAATCGTGGATGACGGAAGATACGAATCGTCCGGGAACGGGGATGGAATCCCTGAGGTTGGAGAAACCATAGGGCTCCTCGTGAGACTAAAGAACATAGGAAAGGGAGTATCCGAAGAAGGGGTTTTGGCCATTAAAAACCTCTCCGGTGACAAGGTATTCCTAAAGAGGGGAAGGGTCAACTTTAAGAACCTAAGTCCAGGTGAGGTAAAGGAGGAAACGCTTATATTCACCGTACAGAAACCGGATCCGAATATAAATATGGAGCTCCAGGTTTTAGATGAGGTATATAGAGAGGGTCTAACCAGCAAGATCCAGGTCCCCGAAAAAGACAAAGGGGAGGGTCTTATAAGTAAACCCCTAAACGTCGTAGTCTCAAAGGATGGAGCCCCGATAAGGGGAGGGAGCTTCGTTGAGGCCCCCGTAATAGGGGTTTCTAAAAAGGGCGCGATCTTTAAAACCATAGGGGAGAGGGAAGGATGGCTAAAGATCAACCTGAAAGACCATCTAACCGGCTGGATAAAGAAAGAAGA
Source organism: uncultured Spirochaetia bacterium (assembly GCA_964636885.1). Classification (GTDB taxonomy): domain Bacteria; phylum Desulfobacterota_D; class UBA1144; order Nemesobacterales; family CSP1-2; genus CAZWVA01. The sequence continues at coordinate 6,651 of CAZWVA010000074.1, read as the reverse complement.
CGTCCTCCTTACAAATCTCATACCCAATCCCTCCGATGCCCTGGGGTTCACGGAGTCTTTTGAAGAACCCCCATCCATAGACATAGTAACTCCCCCGCTTTCTACAGGTTCACAGGAGGTGGACATAAGCGGCGTAATAAAGGACGAGGACGGGGTTCGGCTCGTTTCTGTGTTTGTGGGGGATGATAAGGTCAAGTTACTCCCGTCTACTGGAAGAGAGGTTCCCGTCTCCTTAAAGGTGAAGCTCAACGATGGAATAAACCTGATAACGGTCTTTGCAAAGGACTCGGCAGGTCTATTCTCTAAAGAAACCTTCGTGGTAAGGAAAGAAGGCTTAAAGACGGGGTCTACTTTGTGAATGCTCAAATTCATTCTGGGTCGTGTCCTTACTGGAACCTCGGTTGTATTGGTCGTAGCCACATTCACCTTTTTTCTCCTAAGAACCCTTCCCGGCGGCCCATTCGACACGGAAAAGAGGCTCCCACTCCAGATCCGCAGGAACATAGAAGAGAAATACAGGCTAAACGAACCGCTATGGAAACAGTATGCGATCTATCTGAATAACCTGGCACACGGAGACCTCGGCCCCTCATACAAATACATAGATAGAACGGTAAACGAGGTAATAAAAGAAACCCTCCCCGTCTCCCTCGGACTAGGAGCGGTCGCCCTTTTGATCTCAATCGTGGTTGGAGCCGCAGCAGGGATAATATCGTCAACAAGGTCAAGGGGACTTTTCGATTTCCTCTCATTCTCACTCGCTACCGCCCTTGTGTCCGTTCCGAGTTTCGTGGTAGGTGCAGCGCTCATATACCTATTTTCCGTAAAGCTCGGCTGGTTTCCCGCCGCACTCTGGGGAAGGCCGGAACACCTTGTGCTCCCGGCGCTTACCCTTGCGGCCGGGCCCACGGCGTACCTCGCCCGTCTTATAAGGGCGAGTATGCTTGAAACCTCTCAGGCCCCTTTTGTAAAGACTGCCAAGGCAAAGGGGCTTAGCGAGAACAGGGTCGTGGTAAAACACGTTCTTAGAAACGCCCTTATCCCCGTTGTTACGGTGCTGGGTCCTATCACGGCTTATCTAGTTACCGGATCCTTCGTAGTGGAGCACATATTCGCAATACCAGGGATCGGAAGGTTTTTCGTGATTGCGGTATCAAACAGAGACTACCCACTCGTTATGGGGATCACTATTGTATATACGGTGATACTAGTGCTTGCCAACCTTATGGTAGATATATGCTATCTGTTACTCGATCCCAGGATAAAGTTCGAGAGGAGTAAAACCTAAGATGGGGCTACCCGTAGCCGATTGTATATTGTGAAGGCAAAGATGCGAAATATAAAACTCGTTATCGAATACGACGGCACAAACTACCTGGGTTGGCAGAGGCAACCGATAGGACCAACCATACAAGAGGTCCTGGAAAAGGCCATAGAGAGGATAACGAAAGAGAAGATAAACGCCATGGGTTCGGGAAGGACGGACTCGGGGGTTCACGCCCTGGCACAGGTGGCCAACTTTAAGACCCGGAGTAAGATGACACCCGTCCAGTTCCAGAAGGCCCTGAATTCCATTCTTCCCAAGGACATAGTGATAAAAGGGGTAGAGGAGGTCGATACGGATTTTCACGCACAGTTCCATGCCAAAAGCAAGTCCTATATATACAGGATCCTAAATCGCCCCTTCCCCTCGGCGCTCGAAAGACAGAGGACCTGGTTCATCCCCGACCACCTGAACGTATCCAACATGAAAGAGGCCACCCGACTACTCCTGGGTGAGCATGACTTTAGGGCGTTTTCTCTCTCCAAAACCAATGTAAAGACCACTGTACGGAGGGTCTTAAGAGCGAGCCTGGAGGAAAAAGCCGATGATACAGTCGAGTTTGAGATAGAGGCCACGGGGTTTCTCAAGGGAATGGTTCGTCTAATCGTTGGAACGCTCGTTCATGTGGGAAAGGGGAAGATCTCGGTCGAGGAATTTGGAAGGGTCCTGGAATCCGGAGAAAAGACGCACTTCGTACGCTCTGCCCCGCCATGGGGACTCTTTCTTAAGGAGGTGAAATACTAGGTCCCGGATTAAAAGACCGTAAGCCTGTCCCCATGTGTAAGCACGAGGAAGATCCTATACCTGCCATACCGCCTTCCCGGTTCTAAACAGAGATCCTCATAAGACCAATCTCCACCCGTATAGAAGGCGCTCCGAGACGAACCACCCGGCTTAATCCGCCTTCTCATCCGAAAATCCCCAGTACCGAGGTATCTGTATATGGACGTATCGGCCAGGAGCTCGGGAGAAAAGGGCGACGGGCCGTCGTATGAGTTTTTAGGTGCCGGATAATCCCCAAAAACCGTAACAGAACCGGTTTTCCCCTCTACCCAAACCTCGACCTCGAGACGATTACCGGAGGACACGATCTCAGGGGAAAGGGGTATCGTGTACCATGCGTGCACCGGTTCCTCATAGAAATGCCAGAGTTCATAGAGGATCTTATAGTAGTCCTCCTTCGGGAGATCCGCATCCTTTCCCCTCGGTCCCCCATAGTACCTCCTCATCTCCCTACCGTTCACACGAACGACCAGATCGTAATCGCCGGTTTGACCGGGTAGGAGGTCCAGTTTCAACTCCGCCCTGTTCGGCGAACCCAGCCCCTTTGGAAGAACGAATTCCTGGCGAATAACCCCACGACCAACGGATAAGGGGCACCACCACTCACGCCAAACGTGGTAATGGGGCCGACCGCCCAAAAACACCAAAACCGTAAGTACAAGTGGTACACCCATTGCGGCCATCGCCCTTCGAGTGCTTAACACCCCGCAGAGAACCCAAACCACAGAAACGAAGACCAATACGATGAGAAACACTATGGTCCCCGTTCTAAGGCCGTATGCGCCCTTGGGATCGAGAAGCGGCATAAGGGAAAGCAGGCGAGGAAGCGATAGCAAACGAACCAAGGCCATACACACAACCAAGGTCATCACGAGCGTTATTAAACCGCGCCTCTCCCTAGAGCACCAGCCCCTTTTCAATCCGGCCCAAAGTACAGTGATCGCAAGTGCCGCAAAACAGACCATAAGAGGCATCACAGGGAACGCATAGCGCACCTCTATCTTTACCACCAGGTATACCATCCAAAGATAGAGACAAGCGATGATCATGGGTATAGAGACCCTTCTCGGACATCCGTAGGGTAGCGCCAAGGCCATGCCTATCACGCCCAGTGTAAGCAGGATCTGGTGCCAGGAGCGTTGAGCCGAAAGACCCATGAGAAACCTGTGGTGAGAGTCGTTATAGGGTTGCACCCACGCCACGTATAGCTTATGGAGCGCGACCCCGGCGCTTCCTATCGGGTGATTCAACCAGGTAAGTAACGTGGCCCGTTTGTAGTCGGAAAAGGTGGGTCTACGTGTTATATCGCCCCCCAACACACCAAGCAACTCGTCGCGGGGTGGATAGGCGAAGCTGAGTCGGTCCGTCTTCCATCCCAGGTTTTCAATCACGGCACCAGCGTAAAGCTCAACGCTTGGCTCCAGAGTACCGGCCCACGATGCCTTTCCAGAAACGGCCTTTGTAAGCACGAGCCTAGGTCCGATTAAGAGAAAAAAACCGGCTACAAAAGCCAGGGTCAATCTAGCCGACAGGCGCCAAGACCCACTAAAACCGGATAGTGCCATAGCAGGGACAAGCAGTGGAAAGAGGAATTGGAGTGCGGGCTTGGCCAGTGACGAAAGGGCTATCAGGAATCCACCTATGAAACCAAACATCCCACGTCGCCTTGAGGGGGAGGCAAAAGCGAACCAAAGTCCCCCAATGTAGAGGAAGGTTGCAAATGTCTCCGTCTGAAGCCTTGCCGAAGAGAAGATGAATGGCTCGTATACGGTTGCAAGGGCCAAAGCAATCAGTCCGACCCAGGGCCCACCCAGCCGCCTCGAAAGGCCGTAGATGAATAGACAGGTGAGGGTGTCAAGAACCGCCTGAAAGAGGAAGACCACTCTTGGCCTCGGACCAAACACGGCGTATATCATCCCAACGGCCATAGAATAAGACTCCCCCTTCTGGAGGCTACCCTTAAACGTCTTGTGTAACAGGGGAATAGTAGGTTCAGGATTAAAAACGGACTTCCAGGCATCCCGATACCTATTTGCGGATGCGTTGTAATAGGGCTCATCCCAGTAGAGTGGCGATTCCTGCAACCCAAGAACGAATGTGAGGCGCAGTAGAAGGGCGAGTAACAGTAATGATCCCGGAATCACCCTGAGTTTAATCATGCCAACCGTATCCTTAATTTGAGTAAAAGATAATCAAACACCCTTAGCCACATTCTATCGCTTTTAAAACCATTCTCTTCCCATTTTGAAAAACCGGTTTGACAACGCCGTTTTAGGCTGGATTATTGTAATGTATGGAGGTCTCAGATGGAATTTCAATTCATCGTTTATGAGAGAGAAAAGGACATAGGGGTTCTTACGATAAACCGTCCTAAGGTTCTAAACGCCCTTAACTGGCAAACGCTTCGCGAACTCAAGGGGTTTCTCGAAGACGTGCTTCCAAAGGAGGGGCTGAGGGCACTGATCATCACTGGGGCCGGAGACAAGGCCTTTGTAGCAGGTGCAGACATATCTGAGATGAACGAGATGAAAGAAAGCGAGTTCCAGGAGTACGTGGATCTTGCACACAGGGTATACGGACTCATAGAAAACGACCCAAGCCCCTCCATCGCTGCGATAAACGGATACGCCCTTGGTGGTGGATGCGAGCTAGCCCTCTCATGCGATATTAGAATCGCTTCCAATAGGGCAAAGCTTGGATTCCCCGAGGTTAAGCTCGGCATATTCCCCGGATGGGGAGGAACACAGAGGGTAACGAGGGTGCTGGGGCTCGGAAAGACCAAGGAGCTCGTCTTTACGGGAGAGATGATTGACGCTGAGGAGGCCCTGAGGATAGGTCTCGTAGAGAGGGTAGTACCACACGACAGGTTGATGGAGGAGGCAAGGAGCCTTGCCATCACAATATCGAAGAGGAGCCCGAGGGCGGTAAGAATGGCAAAGACCGCGATAAATGCGGGCTCAGAGATGGATCTCCAGAAGGCCCTTCTCCTGGAAAAGACCCTCGTATCACTCTGTTTTGACTCAGAGGATAGAAGAGAGGGCATGAGCGCCTTTCTCCAAAAAAGAGAGCCCTCTTTTAACGGCAAGTAGATGAGGTTCATTAGGTTTAAGGGTAAAGACGGAGGTACCGGATTCGGTCTCATTCAAGAGAACAGGGTTCTTGAGATCGAAGGGGATATCTTTGGAGAATACAGGATAACAAAAACCGAATACCCTCTAAGTGAATTAAGGCTTCTTCCCCCCTGCTTCCCAACCAAGATAGTGGCGGTAGGACTGAATTACAGGGACCACGCTGAGGAGATGAGAAAGGCACCTCCTGAAGAACCCATGCTTTTTATGAAACCGAGCACATCCATTATAGGGCATGAGGAAAGGATCATATACCCGAGGCACATGTCCTCCCGAGTTGACTATGAGGGGGAGCTTGCCGTTGTGATCGGGAAGAGGGCAAAATGGGTAAGGGAAAGAGAGGCTCTTAACTACGTCTTTGGGTACACCTGCATAAACGATGTTACGGCGCGTGATCTTCAGGCAAAGGACGTCCAGTATACGAGGGCAAAGGGGTTTGATACGTTCGCTCCGATAGGCCCAGTAATAGAGACGGAGATAGATCCGAGTGACCTTGAGATCTCAACCCTTCTAAACGGGGAGAGGAAACAGCACTCCCGAACCTCTAATCTCATATTCGACGTCCCAAGGCTCATAAGCTTTATCTCACACGTTATGACCCTACTGCCCGGAGACATAATAGCTACCGGGACCCCTGCAGGAATAGGTCCCATGAATAGCGGAGACAGGGTCGAGGTGGAGATCGAGGGAATAGGCATTCTAAGAAACTACGTGGAGTAAAAAAAACGGGCTTATAATCCCTTAGAGTTTCTTGCAGATGACAATGTATTCCAGAGGAGCATCGCTATAGTCATAGGGCCAACCCCGCCGGGAACCGGGGTAATGTAGGAAGCCCTCTCCCTAACACCCTCAAAATCCACATCTCCCACGAGCCTTCCGTCTGGAAGGCGGTTTATGCCGACATCTATCACGACCACACCGTCCTTTACCATATCGCGCGTAATTAGCCTCGCCCGCCCTATAGCAGCTACCAGGATATCGGCCCTCCGTGTCACCTCCTCAAGCGGCCTTGTCCGTGAGTGACAAATGGTAACCGTTGCATGACGGTGTAAGAGGAGAAGGGATACGGGTTTCCCCACTATGTTGCTCCTTCCCACTACGACGGCCTCTTTTCCCTCTATTCCGATCCCATAGTAATCTAAGAGCCTTATTATCCCGTGCGGTGTACAGGGGATAAACCTGGGGTTCCCCTCAACCAGAAACCCAACGTTTTCAGGATGAAACCCATCTATATCCTTTAGGGGAGAGACGGCCCTAAGAACCCTCCCCTCGTTTATATGCTTGGGCAGGGGGAGCTGGACGAGTATCCCGTGGATCTTTTCGTCCTCATTTAGCCTCCCGATGAGTGAGAGCAGTTCGGTTTCTTTGGTCTCCTCGGGAAGCTTGTATTCCTCGGAGTAGATCCCAACCTCACCG
>CAZWVA010000073.1:0-12181 GCA_964636885.1 uncultured Spirochaetia bacterium | reverse complement strand
ATGGAGGATTCTTTTTGAGCAGTTCAAGAATGTGTTGATCCTCATTCTGCTCGTGGCGACGGCGATCTCCGCCTTCCTCGGGCACGGGGTTGAAGCCATCGCCATTACCGTCATCGTGCTGTTTGCTGTGCTGTTGGGATTTGTGCAGGAATACCGCGCCGAACGCGCTATTGAGGCGTTGCGCCAAATGGCCGCGCCAACAGCAACCGCCCTCCGCGATGGGGCGGAAGTTGAAATTCCGGCCCGCGACCTTGTGCCGGGCGATATTATTCTCTTGCGAGCAGGCGACAAAGTCCCCGCCGATGCCCGATTGATTGAGGCTGTGAATTTGCAAATCGAAGAAGCCGCGCTTACAGGCGAATCGGTTCCGGTGGAAAAACACGCCGCTCGCCTCACGAACGGTGAATTGGCTTTAGGCGACCGCAAGAACATGGCCTACGCAGGTACCGCTGTGACCTATGGCCGTGGCCGCGCCGTTGTCGTTGCAACGGGCATGAACACTGAATTCGGCAAGGTCGCCCAAATGCTTCAGACGATTGAAACCGGCAAGACCCCGTTGCAAGAAAACCTGGATAAAGTTGGCCACGCCCTGGCACGGGCCGCCTTCGCGGTGGTGGCAGTCATTGTTGCCCTCGGCCTGTTTCGTGGGCAACCCTTCATTGAGATGTTGGTTTTCGGTATCGCGCTGGCGGTTGCCGTTGTCCCGGAGGCCCTGCCCGCCGTGGTCACAATCTCACTCGCTATCGGCGTGCAGAGGATGGTCAAGCGTAATGCACTGATGCGCCGCCTTCCGGCCGTCGAGACGCTTGGTAGTACTTCGGTTATCTGCTCCGACAAGACCGGCACGCTAACAAAAGACGAGATGACGGTCCGCAAGATCTTTGTGGCCGGGCAAATGTGGGATGTCTCCGGCGCGGGCTACGAACCGCACGGCCAGTTCTCGCGCGATGGCCTCAGCGTCGAACCCTCCGATCCCCTCAAACTGTTGTTGCAGGCCGCAACCCTTGCCTCTGACGCGCATATCGTTCACAGTGAGGCCGATGGCCGCTGGCATGTCAAAGGTGATCCGACGGAGGGCGCATTGGTGGTGGCCGCCGCCAAAGCCGGGATGACCAAAGCCGACCTTGACTTGCAGTTTCCCCGCGTGAACGAGATTCCCTTCACCTCCGAAACCAAACGCATGACGACCCTCCACGCCGCGCCAGAGGGTGTCGTTGCCTATTCCAAAGGCGCACCGGAAGTCATCCTCGACTCATGCGCGCAGCAGTTGACCGAAGAGGGCGAAGCGCCGCTCGACGCTGCAAGAAGAGAGATGATTCTGGAAACGGCCCGCCAGATGGCGAGTGAAGCCTTGCGCGTTCTGGCGGTAGCTTATAAACCGGGTGCATCACTGGAAAACGCCGAAAACGAAATGACATTTTTGGGTTTGGTGGGCATGATTGACCCACCGCGCCCGGAGGCGAAGGCCGCGATTCAGACCTGCGAACAAGCCGGGATCAAACCGGTGATGATTACCGGCGACCACCCCTTGACGGCGCAAGCAATTGCCCGCGAATTGGGATTGCTCAAGACAGGCCGCGTCGTGACCGGCACAGAACTGGAGGCGATGAGCGAGGCCGAGTTTGAGCGCGAAGTCGAGAACATTGAAGTCTACGCTCGCGTTTCTCCGGCGCATAAGTTGCGGGTGGTCACAGCTCTGCAAAAGAAAGGCCATGTCGTCGCGATGACGGGCGACGGGGTGAATGACGCACCTGCGCTCAAGAAGGCCGACATTGGCATCGCGATGGGTATCACCGGCACGGACGTGACCAAAGAGGCCGCCGCTATGACACTCACCGATGACAACTTTGCTTCCATTGTGGCGGCCGTCGAAGAGGGACGGGTCATCTTCGGTAACATCAAAAAATATCTGATGTACCTGCTCTCGTCCAACATTGGCGAAATCATCTTGATGGCCGGAGCAGCGCTGCTGGGCCTGCCCATGCCGTTGACTGCCGTGCAAATCCTGTACGTCAATCTCGCCACCGATGGCTTGCCCGCATTGGCGTTATCCGTAGACCCACCCGAACTCGACTTAATGCGCCGCAAGCCGCGCAACCCGCGTACCGGCATCTTCACCCGGGCGGTCGTTACTTTGATGGTGGTGGGCGGATTTTGGTCAGCGGTAATCAACCTGGGCCTTTTTGCCTGGGCGTTGAACTCTGGCCGGAGCATCGAAGAAGCCAGGACGATGGCGTTTGTGTCACTGGTATTGATTCAGTTCTTCAAAGCCTACAACTTCCGCTCCGACCGCCATTCGGTGCTAAACCAGCCATTTGCCAACAAATGGTTGAATCTGGCGATTGTATGGGAATTGGCGTTGTTGGCCTTAATCGTGTACGTGCCTTTCCTGCACGACCCGTTTGGCACGTTTAGCCTGCCACTCGTGGATTGGGCTATCGTCGTCCTGTTGGCTTTTACTGTTTCGCCCGTGTTAGAATTGGCAAAGTGGATGGTGCGGCGCGGGTGGTTTGGGGAAATGAGCTAGGGGTATTTGCAACTGGGCCTTATTCCAAACACGCGCGGCCCAACACGGCGTGCGGCTGACGCCAACCGTTAACTCCCTTATGAAACACCTGCCTGAGTATCTAATAGAGTATGTGGTATTTCATGAGATTGCACACATAAGAGAAAAGGCATAACGATAGGTTCTGGAAGATAGTAGAGGAGCTTAAGAACTACCAAGAACTGGAGAAAGGTTTATTCGTGTACTGGTTTCGAATCGCTAAGAATGATGCATGATTTATCTATCTTTTCCTGCACTATGCATCCTGTATCGTGATTCAAACTACCAAGACCTTCCACCCCCTCCGCCAAACCCACCTCCGCTTGAGCCTCCACTAAAACCGCTTCCTCCGGCGCCACCCGAACTCCTCGGTGCGGATATAAAGGTGCTATTCATAACGCTTAGGCTCCTTCCGATGTCGCTTACGAACACGTTCGGCGAGAACGAACCCCTGTATCTAGGGGAGTCGTACCAGGAAGGTGGGCTCTTATACATATTGCGAAAGGCCTCGGCCCACCTGTCTCCTAGTTCAAACACAAGTGCATAGGGAAGCACCCTGTCAAAGAGTGTGGGATCGTCTTTGGCGAGCCTTTTGATCCTATCCGCCTCGGCGCGCTCTATAAACTCCCTAAAGCCCAGTATCTCCTCCTTAGCCGATACTCCCTTCTTCGTCTTTCTTGGCATGAACCTCGAAAATACGAGAATAAAAATCCCAGAGAGGATAAGGGAGAGCTTTATACCTAGATGTGGAACCAGAAAGAGGGATGCTACCGCTATCCCTATCCCAATCCATTTAAAGACGCTTCTTATGTACTCAGGATTGGTGGGAAAGAACCCACCTCTTATGAGCTCTCCATAAAGCGCCTTCTTTATCCCCGGAAGGTGTGTGTAGAATCTGTTCTTTAAATCCGAGACCATTACCTCCTTGTCGGTGCCTGAAAATATACCCGAAAAAACCCTTCTTTCATGCTCCTTGAGCTCTCCTATCTCCGGTTCCTTGAGTTTTATGAGCCTGTAGTCCCTATCTGAGAAGAAAAAGAACCTTGTGGCCTCAACCTCTTGGATCTTGATATAGCCTCTTACGGCAAGGTCTATAACGGTTGAGGTTATATCCATGATGTCGGCGCGCTCGTCCATGAGGGTTCCGGCCTCGGCAGGGGTTAGATCCTTTGGCGGTTCGTATCTTACGGGGATGATCCCCTTTCCCTCAGGGTCTCGTCCCCTCGTGTACCAGGTATATGATATGAGAAAGAGGGTCAGGAAGGGAATGGAGTAGAACCAGTTATCCGATACGAACCATGAGAGCCTCTCTAAAGAGGAAGGCCCCTTCAGTATCCCCTTGGGGAGCCCTATAACGATAGTAAGCCCCTCGCCTGGTCTAAAGCCCCTTGAGGCGTTAAACTCGACCCCATTTGGGGTTATACTGAAGGTGCAATCCCGGCCTCTTGAGCCTAAGACCCCCGTATAGCAAGTGGCTTTAATGTCCTTGGGTGTTTCCCCCTCCAGGTAGACCCTTGCGCTTGCCTTTCTTATGGGAACCCTCCATCCGTTACCAGTAGCGTTCCAGTAGAGCTCGTCATGGTCCTTGAAAAAGACGATCGCCCTCTCGACCATGTACCCTATCTTGTATCCGTGAATCCCGGTTATCTCCCTATCCGGGTCACCTATCTTAACCACCACGTTTCCGCCTTCTCGACTTACCCCATATTTGTAAGGCCTATCCTTAAAATCGGTGACCCTGTATATGTCCATCCTCAAGTTATAGTTTCTCAGGCTATCGACCTGGTATCTGTAGGGTATCTCCCTAAATATCCCGTGCCTTAACTCATAACCGAAATCGTATTCGATGTCCTCCTCGACGCTTATCGAGGCGTCCTTACCTATTAGTATCTCTACGTGGAAATCCCTTATCTCCTCTGGGTGAAGGGAGGGAGGGAAGAAGAGAATAGAGAGGAAAATAGAAAGGATCGATGCCCCGGTCTTCATTTAGCCGAACTTAACCTGTGGCGCCCTTCTTTCCTCTGCGGATTCTAGTTCAAAGTACTCCTTCTTTGTGAATCCAAACATATTTGCGACTACGTTGCTTGGAACGGTTTCGATCTTCGTATTGAGGTCCCTAACAACGGCGTTATAGTAACGGCGCGAGAGCTGGATCTGCTCTTCTATGTTTGAGAGCTCCTTCTGAAGCTCTATGAAGTTCTGGTTTGCCTTGAGCTCCGGGTAGCTCTCCGCAAGGGCAAAGAGACTCCTCAGTGTCGATTGAAGGGCGTTTTCCGCCTGGGCTTTATCCGCGGGGGAAGAGGCCTGCATCGCCGCGTTTCTCGCCTGAACCACCTTTTCAAATGTTTCCCTCTCGTGAGATGCGTAGCCCCTTACGGTTTCAACGAGGTTAGGTACAAGGTCGTATCTCCTCTTAAGCTGGACGTCGATATCCGACCACGATTGCTCCGACATGTTTCTCAGTCTAATGAGGGAGTTGTATATGCCAACAAATACGGCGATTAGAATCCCTATGATCACTATGAATACCAGAAACCCAATCATATTCATAACCCCTTAAGTAGATTTATGGAGTCCAGACTTAATCATATATACATAAAGAGGGACAAGTCAATAGAAGAACCGGGTTCTAATATACCCGTTTCTCCCCCCGCATATTGACCATTCTCTAAGAATATGTAATTATTTAGTTTTATTCTCCAAGGAAAATGAGATTCTCTCTAAGTTGGCTTAAGGAATACGTGGAATTCGATATCCCCCCTCAGGAGCTTGCCGAAAGGCTCACGATGGCTGGGCTCGAGGTGGAATCCCTGGAGTATATGGGGGAGGGGCTTCAAGATATAATCGTTGCCCGGATCCTCAGCATTAGACCACATCCAAACGCCTCGAAGCTTGTTCTCTGCGAGGTAACAGACGGCACGAGGCACTACAGCGTGGTATGCGGTGCAAGAAACATGAAAACGGGGGATAAGGTGGCACTTGCGCCCTCTGGGGCAAAGCTCCCTCCCAGCGCCAAGTTCCCGGAAGGGATCGTGATTCAGTCCACGAGGATAAGGGGAGAGGTCTCGGAGGGGATGCTCTGCGCCGAAAACGAGCTTGGGATCGGAGACGAAGGGGACGGAATAATGATCCTCCCCGATTCAGCAGATGTGGGGAGCAGGTTGATCGATGCCCTGGGGCTTAACGACGTGGTCTTTGAGATCGGGATCACACCGAATCGCCCCGATTGCCTGAGCGTAATTGGGATAGCAAGGGAGGTTGCTGCAATTCTGGGGAAGGAGGTGAAGTATCCGGAATACGGGGTGTTAGAGGAGGGAAGGGACATAGAGGAACTCGTCTCTGTCGATGTCCAAGACCCTGAGGGGTGTCCCAGGTACTCCTGCCGTGTGATTACGGATGTGAAAATCGCTCCCTCTCCAGACTGGCTAAAGAAGAGACTCGAGGCCTCTGGGATAAGGTCCATAAACAACGTAGTTGACATTACGAATTTCGTCCTTCTTGAACTGGGACAGCCCCTTCACGCCTTTGACTACGATTTGATCGAGGGTGGGAGGATCCTCGTAAGATCCGCAAGGGAGGGAGAGGTTATAAAGACCCTTGACGGCGTAGAGAGGGATCTAACCAAAGGGGACCTGGTTATATGCGATGTAAAAAGGCCGATCGCAATCGCGGGTGTGATGGGTGGGGGGAACACCGAGGTTTCAGAGGATACAAGAAACATCCTTCTTGAGAGTGCCTATTTTAACCCGGTAAGGGTTAGAAGGACATCCAAGAGAACGGGTCTTAGGTCCGAGTCCTCATACAGGTTTGAGAGGGGGGTTGACCCGAACGGCGTCGTATCGGCGCTCGATAGGGCCTCCGAGCTCATAAGGAGGCTTGCCTCCGGGAGGGTAGCAAAGGGGAGAATAGATGCCTATCCCAATCCGATAAAACCGAGGGAGGTAAGGCTCTCCATTAGGCGCATGGAATCCGTTCTCGGCACGGGAATCGAACCCGATGTCATAAGGAGGATATTCGAGGGGCTTGGGCTTGAAATCCTGGGTTCTAGAGACGGCGAAATGACCCTAAGGATTCCCACATTTAGGGTGGACCTAACCAGGGAGATAGACCTTATAGAGGAGCTGGCGAGGCACTATGGGTATAACAGGATACCTACAACGATTCCCCTTATCCCCATGACGACGGATGGTTTAAAAAGGGAGAGGATGTTGGAGGAGAGGGCAAAAGAGATACTCGTATCCTTCGGCTTTTTCGAGGTTATAAACTATAGCTTTGAAGACCCTGAACTACTCGCCTTATTTGATGGAACCCGACCTCTCGGTATACTGAACCCGCTTACGAGAGAGGGCTCGGTTATGAGGACGAGCCTCCTACCGGGGATCATGAGAAACGTTATACTCAACCTCAATCGTCAGGTCCAGGATATAAGACTGTTTGAGGTGGGCAAGGCGTATATACCGAGGGGATACGGACTCCCAGAAGAGGTGAAAAGAATCGCTGCGGTGGCAACCGGAAGGCGACAACCGGAGCTTTGGGACAAGGAGGAATTTGATTTCTTCGATCTAAAGGGGATCTTGGAAAGAATCATCGAGGCCTTCTCTCTTTCGAATAGGGCACGGTTTGTTGATTCGATAGGCTCAGAGGAGGCAGAAGCCCCGCAGATCAAATTCCTCCACCCGGGCAAATCCGCAAGGGTTCTTATCGGGGATGAAGAGGTAGGATACATGGGCGAGCTTCACCCCGGGATTCGTGAGAAACTCGAAGTCTCAAAGAGGGTTTTCCTCTTCGAGATCGATTTGGAAAAGCTCTTTGCCTATTCGAGTCTCACAGGGAAGAGATTCACCCCGCTTCCCAAATTCCCGTCGGTCAGAAGGGATATAGCTTTGATCGTCGATGAAGGCGTGCCTGTGGGGAAGATCCTAGATGAGCTAAGAAGGGTAGAACCCAATTTGATTGAAGAGGTAAGCGTGTTTGATGTGTTTAAAGGTGGTTCGGTCGAGAAGGGGAAAAAGAGCGTGGCTGTATCTATCGTTCTAAGGGCTGCGGATAAGACCCTTACGGACGAAGAGGTGGATGATATCCAGGCAAGGGGGCTCTCCAGGCTTCAATCGACCGTTGGAGCGGAATTGAGAAAGACATAAAAGGGGGAGAAAGAGATGACGAAGAAAGAGCTTGCCGATGTAATACATACGAGAATCGGGCTTTCAAAGAGGGAGTCGGCGGAGATAGTGGAGTTTTTCTTTGAGATGGCTAAAGAAAAGCTGGCTAGCGGAGAAGGAATCAAGATTCCCAGATTCGGTACATTCCGGATTCAAAGTAGAAAATCAAGAAAGGGAAGAAACCCCGCCACCGGAGACACGATAGAGATCGAGGCTAGAAAGGCGGTTGTATTTAAGCCGAGTAGGTTTCTACGCGATGCCATCAACAAAGAGCCGACCAATGAATGAGGCAAACCATTAGTTCTTTTAGGCGGAATTTCCTTGCCGGTCTTCTCATTACCGTCCCCTTCGGACTCACGGTATTTATACTCTTTAAACTCGGTATATGGATTATCAGTCTTGTAAGCGCTGCCCCCGCTAGGTTCCTCTTAGGACCGCTCTCGGAGCTTCCTCCCTACCTGTTTCGTGTTGTTACATTCGCCATAGGGCTTATAGGAACGATCCTCGTAGTCTTTATTGCGGGGATGGTTGCGAGGAATTTTATAGGCCGGAAGCTCCTTGATATTGGCGAAGAGCTTATCTCAAAGATCCCGTTTGCAAGGACCATCTATAAGGCAACAAAGCATATAATCGAAACGATCTTTGGCGAGGAACTAGAGGGGATTAAGCGTGTAGTGATGTTTGAATTTCCGAGAAAGGGTATATACTCGATAGGGTTCGTAACGGGTGTCATACAAGACGCGGAATCGGGGAAGAGGCTACTTGGGGTATTCCTTCCAACCGCCTTTAATCCAACCGGTGGGTATTACATGCTTATCCCCGAAGACGAGGTTAGGGAGCTTTCGATAAGCGTTGAAGACGCATTTAGGATAATAATCTCTGGAGGACTTGGCACCAATCAAATCGGATTTATTAACCTCGGTAAGGAAGACCATAAAGAGGTTTAACATGCTCACCCCCGGAGATACGGTTGTAGTGGGGGTTTCTGGGGGGGCGGATTCTCTTGGGCTACTCTACATTCTAACCGAGCTCAGTGAATACGGATTAAGGCTAATCGTCTCTCACCTGAACCACGGAATAAGGCCGATCGAGGCAAAAAGAGACGCCGATTTTGTAGAACGGATTGCAAAGGGTATGGATCTTATATTTGAGCTCAAGGAAGTAGATACGATTGGATTTAAGAGAACGTCAAAACTCTCCCTTGAAGAGGCGGGAAGGGTTCTAAGATACGGGTTCTTTAAAGAGGTATTGGATAAATACAAAGCACAGAGAATCGCAACGGCTCATACGCTGGATGATCAGGCGGAAACCGTCCTCATGAGGCTTATAAAGGGGAGCGGCCCCCTCGGGCTTTCAGGGATCCCCCCTGTATCTGAGGGCTACATAATAAGGCCGCTTATAGAGACACGAAGATCCGAGATCGAGTGTTACTTAAGATCCAAGGGAATCAACTGGGTTGAGGACTCCACAAACAGGGCTATGGTTTTTCTTAGAAATAGGATAAGGCACGACCTTATCCCGAGGCTTGAGAGGTACAATCCGAGGATCAAGGAGACCCTTGCAAGGGCGGCAAGCATATTTAGGGTAGAAGAGGACTTTATAAGAAGCGAGGCTGAGAGGGCGTTCAAATACGTTTTCGATCGGGAGAACGACGAACTGATTGGAATAGTATCCCGGTATAAGGCCATCCCTGAGGGATTAAGGCTTTCCGTCTTAAGAATCGCTATAGAAAAGCTCAAAGGGGATCTAAGACGGATCTCCTCCACCCACGTATTCTCTGTAGATGAGATCCTCTCCTCTCAAAGCCCCTCAGGCGAGGTGTCCCTTCCAGACCGGCTCGTGGTTGCAAAGGGATACGACCTCCTCTTGGTAACCAGGAGATCACGGCTGAAACCCGAATTCTCATACATTGTTCCATCTACAGGAAGATGGGATTTCCCTCACGTCGAGATTGAGGTCGAAATCAGGGGGGTGGAATCCTTTGACGAAGACCGGTTTACCGCCTTCTTTGACATAGATTCCGTCGGGTTTCCCATTGAGATAAGAAACCTCCATCCGGGGGATAGGTTCATTCCGCTCGGGATGAAAACGATGAAAAAGGTGAAGGACTTCTTCATCGATGAGAAGGTTCCCAGGTTCCTAAGATACAGAACCCCGATATTCCTAAGCAGGGGCGAGATAATGTGGATAGGCGGGATGAGGATAGACGATAGATTCAAGGTGAAGGGAAAGGAGGCACTTAGTATCCGCATTATAAGGCCGAGGTGGTAGGAAAAAGGGGAGGAAGGACCTCAAGCCTCGGCCTCCCTTCTTTTATGAATTCTACCATGACGAGTTCAGCCTTCCCCTCTGGATTCGGATGGACAAACCGGACCCTATGGGGTTCGAGTCTCCTTTCTTTTGCCTTTAGAATAAGCTCGCCAAACCGGGAGGCCGGATAAACGCATGCCCCACGCCTCATGGGCTTAAGTAGGTATCCCATAGCGTTTAGGACATCGTCCATGGTGCAGAGAACCTCGTGTCTGGCCACTGTCCTTTTTGAGCCGGGGTTTATGAATCCGGTTCTCGTCTCGATATATGGGGGATTGGTTATGACGTAGTCGAAAGAGGCTGGCGAAAAGAGAGACTCAACGCCCCTTATATCGCCCTCTAAGATCTCGATCCTATTTTTAAAACCGTTTATCCTTACGTTTCTCTCTGCAACCTCTACGAGTTCCTTCTGAATCTCAAGCCCGACGATCCTCCTTCCTATTCCCATTTTGGCCAATATGAGGGCCATGATCCCACAACCGGTTCCGAGGTCTATAATCTCGTCTTTTCCCTTTACGCGGGCAAAACCCAGAAGCTGAATCGAATCCTGAGAATACCTGTAGTTGTTCTTCTTCTGTATGATCTTAAGCCCATAGGGGCCGTCAACGGTCTCGTCTTCAAGTATTTCAAACCCTAAGCTCATAGAGTCGAACGCATTAACCCGATCCGTTATCTCCGGAACCCTAGGCTCCGCTTATGTTCTTAAACACCAGGCATCCGGCACCCAGGATGCCCGCATCGTCTCCCAGGATGGATCTCTCAACCCTAGCCCTCTTGGTGGGGGCGCGTAGCCCCCTCTTCTTTGCCTCTCTTACCGCCCTGTCTATAAAGAGATCCCAGGCGTTGGAAAGCCCGCCTCCAATGACTATCATCTCGACGTTTAGGAGATTTACAAGGTCTGAAATCGCTATACCTAATGCCTTTCCTACCTCATTCCAGATCCGTAGGGCAAACCCATCGCCCTCCATGGCCGCCTCCATTACGATCTCAGGGATCCTCTCTTTAGGAACCATACCCATCTTTCCCCTAAGAACGGTCTCAAGCCCTGTATCTGATAGGCCCTCCTTTACCATGCGCCTTATGGCACTTGCGGAGGCATAGCTCTCAAGACACCCGAAGTTCCCGCAGTTACACCTCGCCCCATCCGGATAGACCGTTATGTGTCCGATTTCCCCCGCCATTCCGTCCGCCCCGCGCCAGAGCTCCCCGTTGAGTATTATACCGCCCCCCACGCCTGTTCCCAGGGTTATGATTACAAGCGAGCCCACGTCCCTTCCCACACCCACCCACCATTCTCCGATTGCCGCGCAGTTGGCGTCGTTTTCTATGAATACCGGTATCTCCCCTCCCAGCTTCTCCATAAGGACATCTCTAAAGGGATAGTTGTCAACATTAGAGATATTTGGGGCCTGGGTTAGTACTCCCTTTGCCGAATCTATTATCCCAGGAATCCCGATTCCTATACCGACTACACTTTCCCTCTCTATAATCCCTTCTATAAGACCCGCCAGGTTCTTGATAATGCACTCTATTCCCTTATCCGCCTCCGAGAGGACGCTTAGGCGTTTTGTTATACTTCCGTTTCGAGCGACCAGGGCGCTTCTCAGATTGGTACCCCCAACATCGATACCGAGAGCGACGTCTCCCATGGCTTTACCGCCTTTTAACCGTGTGGACGACCCTTTCGAGTCATCCCCGCTCTATGATATTACACTCATTTACAAGAATGGAAAACATATAAACCGTAACGGCTGGGGTGACTTGATTCAAGAAGTACCCTATTGGAGCCCGATCTTTCCCGTTTTTGATGCCAGGATTTTTAGTATCATTTACGTCTCTACTATTGTAAAATTATACTACTAGGGCCAGAAAGAAACGGGGGAGAGGAATGGCGTTTCCTTTAACAGAAGAACAGAGGATGATTAGGGACCTAGCGAGGGAGTTTGCCCGGAAAGAGATAGCTCCTATTGCAGGCCATTACGATAAGAAGGCCGAATTCCCTCACCCTATAGTGGCCAAGGCACGTGAACTCGGACTAATAAACCTCTCTATCCCCGCTAGGTACGGTGGGGTCGGGCTCTCCACCATAGAGACGGCCCTTGTCACAGAGGAGTTTGCATGGGGATGCACGGGTATCGCGGTAGCGACGATCGTGATTAACGACCTC
>CAZWVA010000072.1:4985-12503 GCA_964636885.1 uncultured Spirochaetia bacterium | reverse complement strand
ACTTACCCATACGGACTGTAACGGTTCTGGACTGCTCCTCTAGCAGGTCTATCAGGCCGAACAGATGGTCTAGCCAGTCTGAAACATCGCGTCCCTGACCTCTAGCCTCCAGACAGGCTCGGATGCCGTGTTTAATTCGGTCTGCAAGTTTCCTATCCATGGGTGTCCTCCCAGGAATCGGGGATACATGAGGGGCAATCACAGGCTTCAGAGTGACCGGAAATCTGATCCTCCGGCGCCGGCGAGCTCTTGACGATACTGGATTCCGGGAAGGCAGTTTTAACTTCATGGATGCGTTTAATATCTCCTGGAGTAGGTCTTAGACGGAGTAATTGACGAATCTCCTCTGCCGTATAACAGACAGCTTGGGGATCATCGGCTAGGACGTGGGAAACCATTTCCTCATTGGAGCAAAGCCAAATCGTCTGCCCCAGGAGCTCGGAGTAGACCTCAACGGCCATATTGCGCCTGGAGAGTTCGGTTAGGGTGAGGAGGCGGAGGTTTACCACCCCGGGTTTCTCAAGGGTCGTCCCCGATGATTTTAGAGAGTTTAGGAAATAACCCTTATAGGTAATGTGGAATCTCCAATACAGTCGCAGCACCTCTTTTAATTTACCTATCGTACCTGTAAGGTAGGTTTGGGAGATTGTACTCTCTAAGTTGAGGAGTTCCTGGTAGGCCTCCGGGTGATGATGGTGGAGGTAGGCATACATCCCCGGAGGGTATCTCTTACCTAATTCTTCCAGGGTTCTCTTTAATAGCTCCTCTCTGGTCATTTTTACCTCCCTTATATCGGGTTAGAGTTTCCGCCAACCCTCTCAATTTCCGCCAATTCCTGCAAGAAATTTGGCGGAACGTAAGTCCCTATAAAAATTCAGGAATTTCCTCATTTTCAGGCGTTCCGCCAGATCCGCCATTATATAAGGGTTGGCGGATTTGGCGGAATCGATATTTGCCTTTGCCAATCCTCTCTATTCGACCAACCTCTATTAGCCGCCGTAGGGCGCGCTCAACCGTTCTTTTTGAAAACCCCATTTTTTCGGCCTCTTCACAAATCTCCGCCGTCGTCCAGAGTTCGCGCTCTTCGTCGTGTAACGAGAGGATAACTCTTTGAGCTTCAAACAGGGAAAACCCGGATTCTTCCCCTGGCGGGGTATATCGCTCGAACATATCCTCGCCACTTTTCCGCAGGTGGAGGGTGGGATTCGTGCCGAGGATTCGGTTTTTCCCGAAGGAGATTCTCACCGCGTCCTCCGCCAACGCCTCGAGATTGGCAACTATGTCCACGCCGCCGGCTATCGCAGAACTCCCTCGGCCTCTATAAACCCCCTTAACGTTATCGCTCTTCCCGATATGATGTACGAGACAAAGGGCGCATCGAGTTTGTTTCGTTAGTTGCCTCATTAAGTTGAGGGCTTCGTTGGCTTCGGCGGCGTCATTTTCGTCGGTCATGCCAAGTACTCGACTTTGAGTATCGAAGATGATAAAATTGTAGGACTGCTCTCTGCAGAGGGCGACGAGATCCGAAAAATCGCGCCTGAGGTTTAATTCGTTTAAGAAATGAACCTCCGACGGAAGTTCTTCGCTCCCTGCTATCCGGACTAACTTTGCTCTTCGTAACCATCCGGGCGTTTCGAGGTCGACATACAGAGAGCGTACTTTGCCTGAAAACGGGATTCCCAAGAAGCTCTTCGACACCGCTCCGTGGTAGCAGAAATTATAGATAAGCGTTGTCTTTCCAACTCCTGGTTCGGAGTTAATCTGAGTGATCGCCCCTGGAAAGAACAGACCTCCCCAAATAGACTCAACCGGTTCGGCAGAGGGCAATTCTGAAGCCGGAATTGGTCGCAGTTTGCTCCCTGAGGATATATTAACGTTCTCCCATAGGGCCCGCAACTTGCCGCGATAATTCTCGCGGGTTTCCGCATCTGCGCCGTTTTGAAGTGCTTGACTATAGCATTGGAGAATCTCCCACTCTTTACGGGCAAGAGAAGCGCCCTTCAATTGCGCTATGTGGTAGGGTAGGGTCGCTTCAGTAATAAATGCGTCTCGAAGCTGGCCGAAATATGCAAAAGGGATATTCACGTTTTTCGCCCTAAGGTGTTCGAATACCATTAACTCGTCGACAGCAACCCCTTTGCGTACCAGCTCCTCGATTGCGCTGAAGATAAGGGCGTGCCGTTTATCAGAAAAATCCTCGCACTTCAGTTTCGCAACGGTTGATTTGGCCCATTTGGGATCTACTAATAAGGCACCAAGCACGTATTCCTCAGACCCGAATCCAGTGTTATAATATTCGCTGGTCATGTAACTTCCCTCCCGCCCGGGTTCACGGCCCGGGCTTTTTTGTTGTTCACGGCTCATCGGTCATCCCCTCCTCCCTCTTCGGGTCCACATCGTGCTCCGAGAGCCAGGCCTCCAACCTCTCCACGGGGAGGTAAACGCGTCTGCCGATCTTTCTAAAAGGGATAGCCCGGAGAAAGACCCATTTCCGAATGGTCCATAGAGGGATGGAGTAAACCTCGGAAGCTTCTTTTAGGGAAAGCTGCTTTTTCTCAACTTTCATATTTACCTCCATTTGTAAATGGGATTACAAACAAGTATATAAACGGCCTTATTAAAATTTGTGCAAAATTGAAATCCAACGTTTGCACAAATTTAATCAGGATGATTAGAGGATGGATCTAGCGGTTTTTCCGGGTGGGTGAATAAAGGATACTGGCTAGTTCCCTTTTACCGATTCTAATGCCCGTTAACTGCACTAGATGTTCGATAGTTTTCTCTTTGGCTCGCTCACTGCTAAACACCTCTACTTCCTGTTGCCATCTTCGGATTTTTGAGGACAGCTTCTTTCTTTCGGGAGGGGAGGCGCCTTTAAGTCTGGCCTTCTCTTTCTTGATGAGGCTCTGGGTGACTTTTTTCTCTCTACGTGCTTTTCTCAGCTCCGCGGCGTAACGTTCTTTGATGAATGACTCACTCGTTAACACGTTACGTTTTTTACCTTTGAGGAAGAGTTCCAGCAGGTGGAGGTCTAAGGACCTGAGTAGGACATGTCTTTTTTGGAGTGACGTAAGGGGCTTTAAGATAGGATCCCCTAGGGGTTCTTCTATTAGAAGGGCTTCACCTATTTTAGCAGACAATTTCCTTAGCTGTTTCATCCCCTTTTTATCTCCATTGTACAGGTAGCTCTGAAACTTAACCCTTAGAGTATGCAGGATGATTTTAAGGATGGGGCAATGAAGGGATTTAACGCCCTGAGCTTTTACGGCATTAATCAGATGATTAAGATCTCCTTCTAAGGTAAAGGACTTAAGATAAGGGTACAGATCCGGGGAAAAGTCCTCGTTTAAGCTCCGCAAGAGAAGGAAGTTGGCAATTTCTTCTTTGATGCTAAAGGTGGGATTCCCCAAAGCACCTGCCAGGAGATCCAGGGGTTCTTCCTGTAGTTTCAATGCGGAGGTTAAATCGGGAGGTGTAGAGTAGGCCAGCTCAATTAGTGGAGTTAATTTTTCAAGCTCTTCCTTATTCCAAACAGATTGAAGTAAACCTGATTTTACTCCGGGCTTGCTTTTCCTGTTGGAAGGAGTATTATCTTTCAAGCCAAGTCCTTTAGGGGTAGGCAAGGGGTAAGAGGAGCCTATCCCTTTCCACAATTCCCAACAAGTTTAACAGGTGTCCAAGGAGGTGTCCATAAGGTGTCTATTTTTACGTATTTGTCTCTATGAGGACAGGATGATAAAAATTACCTAACTATTTGATATTATTTATATTCTATACCTATCCGGACAAACTGGCACAAGTTCAATTTTGGCTTCGCAAGGCGGAGGTCGCGGGTTCGATTCCCGTCATCTCCACCACCAAAAGGATTCCGTAGAGTCATTCTACTTGGCGATATTCCAAAGTTTGTCCATAAGGGAAACGATGTCGTTTATACCCTCGACACCCGGCGAGAACTGTATATCCAATAAAAGCTCTGCAGCACCGAGCCCCCGTGTTGCCATAATGTCACCGGCAATCTGATCTAGTGTGCCGGTAAAGTCGGGGCGGTTCTTATCAGGCCTTGAATCGTATACCTCTACATTGGCCCTCACTATAAGCTCTAGCGCATTAGGGTCACGACCGGATTCCCGTGCCATATCCTTGATTCCCTCGAACATCTGCGGGCACGGATCTTGTAAGAGAAACACAAACATCTAAAAACCTCAGGGAGAAAGCAATGGGAAAAAGAGCGCGTCGAGATGAAGGATTCGTGACCGATGATCCCATACGTCCTATGCTCGGGGTCGTTAACGGATTAATACTTTCCTACATCGTGTGGGGAATACTCCTTATTGGTCTTTTGTGATTTCCACAATCCGTATGTCTTTCAGCAGTCGGGTGGGATTTACTTCACCTTTACTGGGGTTGCCTTCTTCAGATCCTCTATGGAAACGGTTGAAGGTTGTTTCATATTGGATAGGGCAAGCATTGCACCCCATCTCAGGTCCTGGCATTTCAGTATATCGGAGCTATACATAAGGCATCCTAAATAAGCCTGGTTTATCCCGGTCTCGTTTCTTCTAATCGAGTTCTTTGCCGGTATCCCACAACCGAATAGGGTCAAGGCGAAAACAGATATAAGTATCCTTTTTATGTTTTTTCTTATTTGTATCCGCCCCTCATTTTCAGTATAACACGCTATAGGGAAGGTTTGAAAGGTTTGAGAATCGTCCCTCAAGAAATAAGGCGTTCTATCCTAAGGGGTTAAGTTGATACTGTACGTGAGTTACAACGCATCTAATAATTGGGTTCATATCAACCCCTTGGAGGCGTATCCACACGACCCGACTCGCCCGTTTCTTTCTTTATGGGAGGTCTTACCTTGTAGCCCTGATCCCTAAGTATATATCCGCCTGCACCCCCTGCCGCCGCCCCTGCAAGGAAACCACAACCATAGCTTGTAAGGAGCGCTATACAGAGAAGGGAAGCCAGGATTAATTTCTTGATCCTCATTCTTTTCCTCTTATTCTATGATGCAATACACTCAACGCGTTCTTATTTGCTTTAAAATTGCAATAGACGTGCCAGATTTATTTTTTTAATATCTTGGATGGATTGCATCTAAGAGGAGGGGCTAAGAAAAGGGAAACACCCAAAGAACCGTGCGATCTTACACAGGCCACTGTGCAAGATCACACGATTGCTAACGGGGGTGTTTGCATAAAACAGGCCTTCTTCTTTTTTATCTCTATCCTTAATCCCCTGTGTTAATCTCTGGTGACTGATTGACTTGAAATATGTGCGGACCATCCTCATTGAGGAACCCGAAGTCCATCTCCATCCAACTGCGCTGCGTAACTTCGCCAGGCAGTTAAGCGTGATCGCCAAGGAGGAGCAAAAGCAAATCATCTTCACGACACACAGCGAATTGTTTCTGAGTTCTCTTCTTGCAGTTGTAGCTGAGGGCAGACTCACACCGGAAGAAATCAGGTGCTATCTCACTACGAAAGAAGGACGAAAAACCATCTTCGAAGAGCAAAAGGTGCAACAAAATGGTCAAATTGAAGGCGGCCTTACCACCTTTGTAGAAGCAGAGCTAGAAGACCTGAAAAAGATGCTCCGTATCAGGTAGACGAACTATGAGAAGATTTGTCATCGATGAATGGCTTTGGGCCGATCTACGAGGAACCTTAACGACTTTAAGTTGAGCGTCGTTTCACTCCTCGATTATAGCGACTGGCCTTACCCAGCCTGCGCTTCCCCCTCGGATCTTTATGGGAAAACAGGCGACCTTGAATCCATAGGATGGCAGGAGATCCAGGTTCGTGAGCTTCTCTATCTGGCAGTATTCCTTCTCGATCCCCGCAAAGTGCGCCCCCCAGATAACGGTTCTATCGCCCGTCCTTTTAAACTCCTCGACCATTGCCCAAAACGGACGATCCCATCCAGCGGAATCCGTTCCCATAACCTTAACCCCCTGATTGCAGAGCCAGAGCGTGGATTCCCTTCCCAGTCCCGGAAACCTCGACCAGTAGTCCTGAGTGCCCCACAGCCTGTCCGCCCCTGTCATTACAAGAACTATATCGAAGGGCTTAATCCTGTATGAGATCCTGTCCAGTGCCCCCTCTAGGTCTGGGACTGTAATCAGTTCACCCGGCTTCTTGTGCCTCATGTCGATTACAACCCCGTCCCCGTAGAACCACTCAACCGGAACCTCGTCTATCGTCTTTGCCCTCTTCCCCTCGGATGTAGGGTGGTAGTGCCATGGGGCATCTATATGGGTTCCCACATGGGTACCAAGCGTTAGGTAATCGTTTGCCCAGCCAAGGCCCATTGGGAGGTCCTCTCTTTTACATTCAAACCGCTTCATCATGTATTCTGCGGTCTCTTCATGTCTCTCGTGTCTTATCTCAATCCTCTGGTGTTCCGGGCCCGGAGCGGGTTCAATCCTAATGCTTAGGTCTATTATCCTTATTCTGTTTTGCATAGACCTAATTATATTTGAGTCGGGTGTATTATCAATATTGGGTTTATGAGAGAGGTTTACCCGTTATTCGACAGGAGGGTTAAACACTCCTTTGGCAGCGGCCTCTGGGTCCTGGGTTTATCGATTTTCTTCTCCCTTAGGGACCCAAGCTTAAACCACCCGTCCAGATCTGAGTCGCACCCATCGCCTGGGGGCACGGGTTCCTGGGGTTTACAGAGAGGGCTACCCTCCGGGCAGTAGAGGCGAACGTGGAAGTGGCCGTCGTGTCCCCACCAGGGGCGTATCTTCCCAAGCCAATCCTCACCCCGATACGTCTTACACAGCTCCCTTTTTATGAATGGATTGACGAAGATCCTGTCTACCCTCCTTGACATTGCGGCCAGTTTTAATATTCCGCCGTATATCGGATTCCATCTCGAATGGTCTATGCCCGTAAAATCGGGGTTCATAAGGGAAAGGGGTTCGATTCTCTCCCTCTCTTTAAGGGCTAGTGTTCTTTTTATGGCAACTGGGTTCTGCCAGAAGAGGATATCGGCATCGAGACCTATCTGATGGCTGCTGTGGTCGTCTGGTAAGGGGCCGCCGTTTTTCCTCGATAGATCACCTATAAGGAGTTCGCCTCCAAGGCGACCCATAACCTCCTCGGCAAGAGATCTTATGTACTCGATAAGGTCTGGGTGTCCGTAGAAGCGTTGTCTGCTTAGGCGAATCACCTGGTAGCCCGTGCCGTCTTCGGGCAGTGGGATGGAGTTTTTGATGCAACCCGCTGTGTAAAAGCCTATTGACTCCGCTGGTTCTACGGCTTCTAATCGATCCACAGAATGAAAGAGAACCGTTATGAATACTATTGATATAATCCGGGGTATTCTCATTTCTCCTCTCAAGGTTTCGTGCACTGTTGGGTGATCAAACTCCTAAATCCGCACTCGGCACATGAAGCGCTCGTCTTCTACTATCGATTAGAGCTTAATCTTACCGGTGATTATATCCTTAAACATCACCCAATCGCCCATGAAGCTGTATAGTGGATATGTAAAGGTGGCCGGACGGTT
>CAZWVA010000072.1:0-4969 GCA_964636885.1 uncultured Spirochaetia bacterium | reverse complement strand
GAGTCCGTATCCAACTATGGGAAGGGCGATGAGGGCAAGCCACATCTCTGTAAAGACGGCGTATAGGAGGATGACTATAACGAGAACGCACCCCAAGAAGTGGAGGCGGCGATTTATCGGATTACTGTGTTCAGAAAGGTAGAACGGATAAAACTCGGCAAAACTTTTAAATCTCTTTTCCATATTCCCCTCCCGTGGCATCTAGCAGTCATTAGACGGATACAACCCAAAATGTTTTAAGAGGCCGTTTGATGCTTTCTTCATCGGTCTAAGTGGCCAAGGTCCTTTCCCGGAGCGACGCGGTCCCTTACCATCTGCTTTAACTCCTTTATGTCGGGAAAACGTCCCCTTTCTTTTCTAGACCAGATCGTCTCCCCGTTAAGACGGACTTCAAAAATCCCGCCCTTCCCCGGAATAAGGGCCACCTCTCCAAGCTCAATCTCAAATGTGGTAAGGAGCTCCTGTGCCATCCAGGCGGCGCGCATGAGCCATCTGCACTGCGTGCAGTATTCTATTTCCACTCGGCTTTTATCCTTCATCCTATTTCCCAAAACCATAGGAACCACGCAGGGCCATTTGGAATACGTATAAATTTAGCATATCCCTCGCAATGGTTAAATCGCTTTCTCCCATACCCAAAAACCTGGTCTAGTAGCCATCTCTTACCTCTTACCCATTGGTCTTATTCCGCCGTGCTTGGTTGGTGGTGAGTGCTCCGTGTCCAGTTCGGCATCGAGCTTGCGGAGGGCGTTTCTTATCCTATCAAGCTCGTGTGCTTGTGGGCCCAACATGTTTTCTTCTTCTGCAACCTGAAGCTCCCTAATGTCATACTCCCAATTGCGTAGGATCTTTATCTTCTCTTCCCTGGGTATGTCATTGGCCTCGAGTACCTCTTCGGGTGTTTCAAAAACGCCTGCCGGATTAAGCAAAGCCTTTTCAATATCTATCATTATATATACCCTCCTTGCGTGTTTAGATGGTCTCTCAATGAGGGTAGCTGGGTTTCCGATTCCTGTATTAAAGATAAAGTAACCCGTACCTAACCGCAAATCGGGCTTTTATTCCATGGGAATGGCGATCCTCTTTATTCCCAGGCTCTTTCCCGTTTCGGTATCCAGATCCAGTATGACTCCGTGAAGCCAAACGTTATTCCTGGCGGGTTCGCCCCTTTCGGGGATGAGGGTTAGGAACCTCTTTATGGCCTTTTCCTTATCCATCCCTATTACCGAATCCATAGGGCCGGTCATCCCGATGTCTGTTATGTAGGCGGTTCCGTTGGGAAGAACCCTCTCATCCGCCGTCTGAACGTGGGTGTGAGTGCCTATTACCGCGCTTACCTTTCCGTCCAGATACCATCCCATCGCTATCTTCTCCGATGTCGCCTCGGCGTGGAAATCGACTATTATAAGACGGCTTTGTTTGTTTAATTCCTCAACCAATCTCGATGCCACCTGGAAACAATTGTCATAGGGATCCATAAAGAGGTTTCCGCAAAGGTTCATTACCCCTATTTTCCCTCCACTCTTTATCTCAAATACACCGTGGCTGGTTCCTGGGGTCGATTTCGGGAAGTTGGCGGGCCGAAGGAGCCTCGGTTCTTTCTCTATGTAGGGGATTATCTCTTTTCTATCCCAGATGTGGTTTCCAGAGGTGAGAACATGTATCCCACACTCGAATAGATAGTCCGATATCTTTGGTGTAATTCCCCTGCCAGCGGCGGCGTTTTCACAATTTGCGATGACAAAATCGGCTTTGTGCTCTTCCACCAGGCGTGGAACCAAGGCCCTAACGGCCTCTCTCCCCGCCTCACCCACTATATCGCCTATAAAAAGAACCCTTATATTCTTTTTGTCCATGAATTGACTGAAAAAATACGTCTATATATATTTAACTGATTTAAAACGGGTTTAAAACCGTATTTTTACAGTTCGGTTTTAGACCTCTTGGATTAAACCCATGGCGGATATTAGAGGTACCTCCGCATCTCCAATAGGCGTATTCGATTCGGGTATAGGGGGGCTTACCGTTGTAAGAGAGATCATAAGGAGACTGCCCAATGAGAATCTCGTTTATCTAGGGGATACCGCCAGGGTTCCCTATGGAACGAAGTCGAGTAAAACGGTGATTACGTACTCTCAGAGTAATGCCGGATTTCTCATATCAAAGGGTATCAAGCTCCTCGTTGTTGCGTGTAATACGGCTTCTGCTGTTGCTCTTCCCAGCCTGAGGTGGGATCTTGAGATCCCGATAATAGGCGTGATCGAGCCCGGTGCGAGAAGGGCCGTGAGAACGACGAAGACGGGAAGGGTGGGTGTAATAGGAACCCCTTCTACGATTAAAAGCGGCGCATACAAAAGGGCCATGGAAAATATAGACCCTGAAATCAGGGTCTATTCCGAGGCCTGCCCCCTTTTCGTTCCGCTGGTCGAGGAGGGGTGGACTGAGGGAGAGATAGCGGAGCTTACGGCCATGAGGTATCTCGGGCCCTTTAGGGGATCCGGGATAGATGTTCTTATACTGGGCTGCACGCATTACCCGCTTTTAAAAAACGTGATTCGGAAGGTCGTGGGAGACGGGATCACCCTTATCGATTCCGCCGAGGAGACGGCCTTGGAGATAGAAAGGGTCCTTAAGGAAAACGGCATATTAAGGAAAAACCCCTCACCCCCGAGGAGGGATTTCTATCTAACCGATGTCTCTGAAACGTTCATCTCGGTTGCCTGTAGGTTCTTGGGGGAGGAGGTACAGGGGGTTAAACAGATAGACCTTTAGCCTCGGTTTTCTGTGGAGTAGGGGCGGGATGCGCCCCTACCTGTTTTTGCGTTATAGAATCGGGGTGCCTTTCTTCCCGATTTAGAGGTCGAGGCTTATGCCTGTGACATTAGTTTCTTAACTTCCTCTGTAAGCACGGGCAGGACCTCGAATAGATCGCCGCAGATTCCATAATCGCACTTCTGGAATATGGGTGCCTCAGGGTCCTTATTGATTGCGACTATTACCTTTGACGAACCCATTCCGGCATAGTGCTGGATCGAGCCAGAAATCGCTACCGCCACGTAGAGTACCGGAGAAACCACCTTTCCCGTTTGACCGACCTGCATCTCGTATGGGGCGTATCCTGAATCCACAGCCGCACGCGATGCACCGGCGGCGGCACCGAACGCATCGGCAAGCTCGAATATGTACCTGAAATTCTCTTCGCTTCCGAGTCCACGTCCGCCCGAAACGATCCTCTCGGCTTCGGTGAGCTCAGGACGTTCGCTCTGCTTCCTTTTCACCTCTATGATCTTGGTCTTTATGTCTTCCGGGCTGAGGTTTACGGATTCGCTTACCACCTCTGCGTTCTTCGGCTCTTCCTCAGGCTTAAACACGTTTGGCCTTATAGTTACCATCATGGGTTTATAATCGAGGAATTCCAGGGTCGCGATTGATTTCGCCGAGTACTTGTACCTCTGTATCTTAAGCCTGTTGTCATCGGTTAGGTCGAGATCGATTGCGTCCATTGCGAGACCCGCCCCGACACGGGCTGCGGTTCTCGGAAAGAAGTCCTGGCCGGTGGATGTGTTTCCGGTAATCACTACGGCAGGGTCGTATTTCTTTATTAAATCGGAAAGGGCGATCGAGTACCCTTCTGGTGTGTAATCCTTTAAGAGTTCGTTATCGACGACATAGACCTTTTCGGCACCGTATTTTCCTAACTCAGGAGCGAGTCCAGAGACGCCGGAGCCGATAAGAACGCCACAGACAATGCCTCCGAGTTTGGGAGCTAGCTTCCTTCTTACCTCGGATAGGCCCTCAAATGTTACCTTTCTAACCTTACCATCCATGGTTAGGTCTGCTACTACCCAGATTTCATTGCTCATTGGTTTTCTTCCTCCTTTTTTAACTAGATCACCTTGGCGTCTTCCCTAAGAAGCTTTACAAGCTCACGGGCCGCTTCGACGATTTCCCCGTCTTTAACCATATCCTGTTTTGTCCCTTTAATGATCCTCAACTTCCTCTCTATCTGGGGAATCCTGTACGATAAGGTTCTTAGCCGTGCACCTGCCTCTCCTAGGGCCTCTTTGGTTAGGCCCAACGATCCAACGTCTATGCTGTCGATGGTTACCTCTTTTAGCGGTTTTTTCTTCGCCTTCATGATTCCGGGAAGGGATGCGTATCTTGGCTCGTTTAATCCCTTCTCGCATGTGATGAGGGCTGGAAGTGGAACCTCCACAACGACCTGTCCGCCCTCTATCTCCCTCTGGCAGATCGCCTTCTTCTGATCAGAGGATAATTCGAGCTTGGTGACTATGGCGACGTGCGGAATACCTAGGTCCTCCGCCACATGAATCCCCACCTGACCCGTCTCCTCGTCTATCATCTTCTTGCCCGTAAGGATCAAATCGAACCCTCCAAGGTTTCTTATCTCCTGGGCGACCACCTTGGAGACGGCATAGGGGTCCGTAAACGCAAAGCTCTCGTCCTTTATATGCACTGCCGTATCAGCGCCCATAGCGAGTCCTGTCCTTAGGGCTTCGGCACATCTAGCAGGCCCCATCGTTATAAGGACGACCTCTCCTCCAAACTTCTCTTTGATTCTTATGGCTTCTTCGATTGCAAATTCGTCGTAGGGATTTACGATCCATTTTATTCCTTCCGGATCAATCGCGTTCCCGCTCGGAGCGACCTTGATCTTCGCCTCCGTATCCGGGGTTTGTCTTACTATAACGACGATTCTCACTGCATTCTACCTCCTCTTGGATTTAGTGGTATTTAAAGCCCTGCCTTTCGATTAAATACCGGGTCTGATTTATATATAAAAATCCGCTTCTAGAAAAAATCGAGGCATTAAACCACTATATACTGTAGTTCAATGCGAACGTAAAAAAGTAACGGATTGACGGTTGGTTGTCAAGAAAAAGGCTTAAATGACCTTGCACGAACAAGTAGTGGACTAAGCGGCAAGTTTAGAGTCCCAATACCGGTT
>CAZWVA010000071.1:0-12560 GCA_964636885.1 uncultured Spirochaetia bacterium | reverse complement strand
GTAGCGTGTTCTAAAATCCCTCTTCGCCCTGGCCATTGCGTGTTCCATGGTCTCGGCAGGGCTGCCTCCTGTAGCATCTTTCGGGTTCTCCCCTATAATCCCCTCGAACCCCGTTTCATCAATCCGCCACTTCTGCCCTTTGGGGATATTACCGCCCTCCTCCAATGTGGTTTTGTAGGAGGCTCTTATAGACTGGGATTCGGAAGGGATGCGTCCGTTTAGACCGTTTCCAAACGCTATCTCCCCCTTATCCGGGTGAAATACATAGTGGGGATCGTCCGGACCCGACGACTCAAAATCATCCACCTCGACCCAGTCCTCCCAACCGCCCCCTTCCTTCTCAACCTGAACATTCTGGCTCCCCTTGATAACCGGAGGTTTCTTGAGTATTACCCTTTGTTCGGGAACCCCGCGCCCTTTCCCCAGGTCCTCTTCCTCTATGGTCTCAATCTGAACCGCCGAAACGGTGTTAAGGAGCACGCGGTATACCCGTGGTACGATCTCGTAGTGTCCCTTCTCAAGACGACAACGTATTCGGTAGAGGCCTTCTTTCTCGTCCATAGAATCCGGTCCGGTAAAGGCTATTCTTCCACCTCTCGTTAAGCCCAGTGTTGTGTCTTTTGTAACCATAAGCTCATTCCAAACCCCGCCGCCAAGATATTCCCATACCAAACCTACAGATGGAGAGACATCCTCTTCCTCATCCCCGTGTCTTCCCCTGATAGGGAGGTCTTCCTCAGATAGGATAAACGTGATGTGAATATCCACCGCTGGAAGGGGATTATCGAAACCCAATTCGAGCGTTGCTCCTAGAGGGGCCTCTTCACCAAATGGATGGAAGTAGACACCCTCCTTTTCATTGGCATCCGTATAGTCTATGACCCTCGAATCATAGGCCGTAGTAACCGATTTGAGAAGGATCGGGATAAGGGTAAATCCCTCCTCCGTTTCAAACACCACCCTCTCCCCACCCACCTCGGTGACGATCCGTGTACCGGACTTAATCGCCTTCTTGTCCGCTACGTTCTTAAACGTGATCTCAGTCCTCGCTGGCCGAGGTGGGAACCTATGGAGTCCAACGAGTTTTAGAAACCTCTCATAGTTCCTATCGGTCACCCGGTTTAGCTGATAGATCTGCATCTCCGCCAGCCAGGCGAAGAGCTCTACAAACGTGATACCTGGGTCATGGACGTTGTGGTCGGTCCATTCAGGGGCGTATCTGGCTATAAGAGAGCGCGCCTCTTTTACTATCTCATCAAACGTCCTGTCGTCCAGGTTGGGAATGGGAAGGCCCATGATCTCTACACCTCGTTTCCTGTGTTTATTTGACCATTTGCCCTGAGTCGGAGGTTAATAGAATGGACCCCGGATGACACGAGGTAATCCCGCTTAATCTCCACGGTATCGTCTGAGGTAGTCCCTTTATTATATGTGAACCTCAGGTTCTCCACGTGGTCAACGCCTTCAATGCCCTCAAGCAACGCGTAAACATCGGAGGCAGAAACATCCCGACCGAAGTCCCAACCCTTTCCTTCGGGACCTCCGGTCAGCGGATGAAAAAAGCCATTGAGTTTTCTTCTAATCTCGCGTTCCACTTCCGATGCAACGTCAATCGATGTGACAAGCACGTCCGCAGAAACACCGACCTCCACGTAGAGGGGGCCGTCTACATAGATGTGCTTTACCGAACCAAGGGTACTTGCGGAGTGGGCTTCGAGGAAGCGGCGCACCCCTCTTCTGAGTTCGAGAGAGGGAAAGGGCTTGGGATCCGGAGAATCCGGAACTATTATCACGGTTACCCACCCGACCCCGGCCTGTTTCTTATCGTTTGTGTTTGGAAGGCACCTCGCCTTTACCACCTTTCTGGATGCGAGCTTGGCGAGCCATTCAAAGTCCTCCACGGTTACGGCACGGCTCTTATGACTTATCATGGCAGGACCGATTTCAATCATCTCTTCAAGAGTAGCAGTATCCGCGCCCCCGTCTGCGCCCACATTGTTTACCACTTTGTCAACCCCCGGAACGGCAGACTTAAGGGTTTTAATCTCTCCCGTCTTCACATTCCCCTTGGCGCCGCCGCCCGCCTGATACGAGAACGCCTTTATATTGTCATCCCCTCCAGGAGGTATCATCCCGTTAATACCATCTCCAAACCGGAGCCGACCGGTTGCACGATCGAGTGTGTAGTGCCGACTATCCGGTTTGGAATCGAAGAGGTCGGGAACCTCGGTCCATAATACCCAGGTTTCGATCACCTTTCCCTTCTCATCCTTGACCTCAAAGACCACATCCTCGCCAAGCGAGGCGATGAGGCCCTGCTTTTCCTCTTCAGAGAGAACCTCTCGCACCCTGATCTCCTGTCCTTCAATAACGGGGAATTTGAGGAGGGAAAACGTTTGACTGGGCTCTCCATCGCTTGAGCCGAGGATTTCATCCCTTATGGTCTCGGCCTGAAGCGCCCAGGTCGTATTTGGATATACGCCCCCTACTTCTGGAAGGTACTCGTAGGTTCCCTTTACGAGGCTTCCCCGAATCCAGTAAAGGAACCGTCCGAATCTGGCATAAGAGGTAAAGTCCGAAGGCCCTATGACCTCCAGGTGTCCCTGCACGATTAACCCTTCTGTCTCATCCAGAAAATCCAGAAGCCCCCAACCGGTCTTATCCCGGTAGTTCCAATCCATCTTTGGCTTTGTCTCCTCGGTATAGGGAATCTCCTTAGCGGCAAAGAACAGGCGTATCGGTCCTCCTGTAAGTGCCCTGTCGAATCCCATATAGAGATTGAGACCGGTATCCTCCATTCGGATGAAGGGCTGAAAGGCCTTCCCTTCCCCTTTGGAGTCCGAGGTTTTGTCCTGGAAGTCCAGGTTGTTGTAGGTGAGGCAGTGCTGAAGCCCCTCCTTTATATCAAAGTAGTACCCGATCCTTAGGTCACGGATAATAGGGAGATTGTACTTGCGTTCCACATTCACCTTCTGCCCACCGTTTGACTGGACTGTATACTCCTCCCTCCCATAATCCCCTCCCACTATTCGCGCACGGACCCAGTAGTTCTTCTGACCGCTCACCTCGGTCTCCTCTATATCCTGAGGGCATTTGAATTCGACGGCCTTTCCTTCCCCCTCCTCCAAAAACCTATCCGTATCGTCCTTTAGAACCGTAACGGCCTGCCAACCCTTTCCATCCCAGTACTCCCAGGAGAGCTTTGGGGCCGGAGGAGGAGCTAGACCGGAGGAGGTGTCAAAACGGGCCAGTGAAAGATAAAGGGTGATGGCCGCTCCTTTCTTCGAGAACGCTTCCTGACTGCCGATATAAAAGGCATCATAGAGCCTGGGTTGATTTCCAAAAGGAAAGACCTTGGTTGTTTTCTTGGATAGCCTTATCACGTCACCCTGTTCAACGGTAAGTGGGGTCGTAAGGGTAAGCCGCATTTCGTTAGATGTAAAACCCATGTAACTCACCGTTCCTTCTCCTTGGGTTATGTTGTTTCTTAGGATCTTTATCTCGTCTCCGATCCTAAACCCCTCTACGGAATCCACAGAAAGTAGATCCGTAACGGTCACCGTATCTGCAGCCATCGCAATCACCGAAGGGATCTGGACCTTCATGACCTTGGCCTCAATCGTGACCGGAGTCCAATCCAAAGGCACATCGTTGAAATACCCTGCATCTGGAGGGATTGGGTCGCTGGGCCTTGCCCTGAGGAAGATGGTATCAATCGTGGGGAGCCCTATAGACGAATCAGGGGTTAGAGGGTCTTCCAGTCTACACCTAAGCCAACGGGTCTTTATACGCTTGATCTCTTCGTCCTTTATTTCCACCCCGGAGGTTTTCTTGAAGACCCCCTCTAGCTTTTCTTCCTTGACCTTCCCCTCTACGGTCTTTAGAAGTAAAATCCTTCCTCCCCGATTGAATCCGCCCGTTTCGTCCTCCTCAACCTGAAGGGCGATCCAGTCGTCTCTTCCCTTCTCCTTGTCCTCTCCCCAGTACTCCCATCTGAGATTCAGGACGGAACCCATAACCTCGGTTCCGGGTGCCAAATCGACCTCGAGTGTAATCCCCGGTGCTCTCCATATTAAAAAGCTCCTTATGTCCGAGATAAAGAGCGTGCTCCTGCCGGTTATCGCCTGAGAAGACGGTAAAGGGTACCTGCTCCTCCAACACTTCCCCGTCCTTAGATACGACATTCGGGGTGTGGACAAATACACCGTCTTTTAAAGGGTCTACGCTTATAACCTCTTTAAGGTTGCTTATCGTGGCGAGGAGGCTCCCCTCCGTCTCAAACGGGAGTTCGTCGTGCTCCTCCGTTTTATCCGCCGCGGCCTGGATCCTAGCCGGGATGAGGGTATCCCTGTCGGTGCCCTTTGCGAGCCTGAATGTAATGGGAACCCTGGCGGGCTGTGCGGGAAGGAGATTAATCCCAAGCATATCGAGGAAGGCAACGAGGTTCTTTCGCGGTACCTGGTTGAAGCGGTTTATCACGGCTTCTGTTATATGCGAAAAGACCCTGATGAGAGCGTATCCGGCGTCCTTCTCATCGGAAGCCACCCACTCAGGGGTATAGTGGGGGACCAGTTCCCTCAGTATCCCGACAAGATCGCTGAACCTTCTTGGATCTATTTTAGGCGGTTCTATCCTCATCGTTCTCTACCAATCGACTATCCCCCTTTCAGATAGAAAGGGTAGACGAGGTTAAACCGGTTGTTTGTTACACGCACCCGGTAATCGATACTGACAAGTAGCCTTCCCTCGTCCGCCCTCTCTGTGGATACCTCCACGTTTATCAACTCGATCCTAGGTTCCCAGAGGGTAAGGGCCTCTTGTACGCCCCTTTGAACCAGGTTCACCGTCGTGGTATTAACCGGAGCAAAAACGAGGTCATGGATCCCGCATCCAAAGTCGGGCCTCATGACACGCTCCCCCTTTGCCGTGGAGAGTATGATCCATATAGATTCCCTTATATCCTTCTCGTATTCGGACATAGCTATCCTTCCGGTAGTAGCATCTACCGTAACGGGGAACTTCCAACCTCTACCCAGGAATTCTTTAGCCATCCCCTTAGCCGATTAACACGGTTGGGCATCCCATGACTATCGTATTGGGAGGGCCGCCCTCCACGATAACGTCTCCCTGACGGGCGGCAGGTAGATTATTAATAAAGACCGTAAAGCTGCCCACGGCAACTACACCACCTACGTGGGGCACAACTCCCGTCACAAGGGGACAAGCGTGAAAGTCAGACGTTGCCCTCCAGGCGGGCATCCCTCCAATGAGGACGTTAAAGCTACCCGGCCCTGGGGAAAGGGGAGTCCCGTGGCTCGTCATGTCCCCCACCCTTGCTGCCGGTGGCATATCCTCTCTAGATCCTCCCTAACACTCAGTTAATCTTCACGGGTAACCCCTGAATCGTTAAAACGGCGTTTGATTTTAGGGTCAACGATGCGGTTCCTTCTATCTCTATAACCGTAGCCTTTATCCTAAGCTGGAGGGCACTTTCTATGGTTATAGAGTTCTGAACGGAGTCGATGGTGATTCTATTGCTTCCCGTTTTGTCTACTACCTCTATACTTTCCCGTCCGGCGGAATCGTCGAGGACGATCCTATGCCCACCGCTTGTGTGAATCTCCACCTTCTCCTGCATAGTCGTATCGTCGTCGTTAAATATGATCTCATGACCGCTTCGGGATCTTATCTTCCGAATGTTGTTTTTCCCATCGCTGTTTGTCTCGGGTGGCCTATCCACCCCGTTCCAGAGCGCCCCGATTACATAGGGGTGATTGATATCCCCATGCTCAAATGCGACAAGAACCTCGTCCCCTACCTCCGGGAGAAAGAAACTCCCTCGTTCTCCACCAGCCATCAATGTGGCAATCCGCACCCAGTCGGTTTCGTTGTTATCCGAGAGCCAGGGGAATCTTATCTTGACCCTCCCAAGCCCTTCCGGGTCCTGGTTGTTTGTAACTATGCCGCCCGCAATACCATAGATGCGCCTTACATCGTGTTCCTCACTTCTTAACAGATCCAATATACTCATGCCGAATTCCTCTTGGCCTTAAATCTAGTTCTATAACCACTGCTGTCTATAGTGTGTGTCGTTTCTTTAACGTAATACTTTCCGCTAAACTTTTTCCCCATCCTCTCAAGCCTGATACTCACACCGGGTCTTATCTGGGGGATACCTATACATTCCCCCTCCCCTTCGATCAGCGTATCGCTTGCCCTATTCAGCTCGGATTGGGCAATCGCATTTGCATATTCCACCGAATTAACGACCACGTTGGTTATGACCCTTCTTACACTTCCATGGCGTTCTTCGGCTATTTGGCTCCCGGTTCTCCTTCCGGGTTCCTGAGGCCTTTCGCTTCCAGCCGTTGCTCTGCCAACGATAGGCGTATTAGGGTCGCGAGGGTTATGCCCCCTTACCTCTACCTCCGTGACTAACCCAGTCGTTCTAAAAGTCGGACGGAAACCGATAATGTCCTTCCCCAACTCAAGCGTTAGGATTTCCCTTCTGTCATCTCTCGGTTTTACGAAGTACATCGTCTGACCTTCCATAGAAAATTCACGGCCCGATTTCCTTGCCAGATCCTCAAGAAAGGCGTAGTAGCTCTTATCGCTACCTTTACGAAGAACGGGTTCATACCTCCCAGGGTCGTCCACGACCAGAAGCAACCCCGCTTGAGAGGCGATTGCCCCGGCTATCTGGCCATAGGTCCTATCGACAAACGTCCTTTCGGGGGAAACCCTCTTAACGATGTCATAGGAGAGGTCTTGTCCCCCCACCGTAAGAGTGGTAGTTTCACCCGAGAAAAAGCTCGACTCTAAACTGGTAATCTCGCCAACCACCATTGGAAATAGCCGATTTGCGTATCCCATCTTTATGGTAACCTTGTTTCCTTCTCTAAAGAGCTGATGATCGAGCCACCTAAACTGTTGAGTGGTTAAATCGAATTCGTCGTTCATCGTGAATCTGAAACTAACCCCTTCGTCTAATCTCTCTTCGACCGTAACGCTCTCGATCTGCTTCGATATATTTGCGATCAATTTCTGATCGTTAATCTCCACCTCGAATCTAGGGGCGTAGAAATCCAGGGTCTGTTTTGATATTTTTTCTAAAGCCAATTCCATCTACTCCTTTAGCGGGATCACAAGCGCCTGACCGGGGCTGAGTATTCGTGGATTGTCGATATTATTCGCCTCGGCTATAAGCCTCCAATCCCCGGGATTTCCGTACTCCTTGGCGGCTATGGACCATAGGCTGTCTCCCTGTGTGACAACCCATCTCTTCGTGAGATCGGATGACTGGAGGGAGATCTCCTTAACCTGTACCTCCACCTCCCTGTATTCCTTCAAGGTAACACTCAGGGTCGCCCTTACCGGAATGCCCTCTGGAAGGAACATAGTAAACCTCTTGGAAACCCTCTCGATTATGCATTGAAATATGAAGGCCCCCCATATGAAAAGGCAGACAGGCGGGGCGTGGAGATCGGAGTCTATATCCATCAACCCCTTTGACGCACCGGGTAGCTTGCTGAACATACTACCCGCATCCCAACCGGTAATCCGATCTGTAAAAACACGCACATCTATCCCTTCTTCATAGGTATCAAAAAAGAGGTCCATGGTCACCGATCTGGCATTTCCCCTTACAAACTGAAATATTGGAGAGGGAAGACCGGGGACATTCACCTCCGCAAACTGATTGCTCTTCTCGACACTCAGCTCCTTGGGATTAAAGAGGCAGGGCACAACGAGCGTGGGATTATCCTTCCTGGTTAAAAAGGCCTTTACCAGCATCTACATTCCCCTCCTCTCCCTTTCCATCCTGATCCTACGCTCGATATTGCGATAGACCTGATCCGAAATGCGGTCGATGTCGAGTTGCCGTTTTATGGCTGAATCCACCTCTCCCAGGTAACGATGGGAGAGGGACCTTTCTCTAATCTCTTCACCTGCTTCAATCACGATTCTTTTAATCTCATCGACCTCCTGCTCTATCCTTCTCTGTCTGTGAAAGTAGAAATCCAATACTCCCGTGTTAAGGGTAGCACCACCAGATTGGGTTATATAACTAGCATCCGTCCTTGGGGCGTTTATAGAGGTGTTATAAACTCGAAACACCTTATAGAGATGTGGATTGAGCCGAGGCAGAACCGCGGGCGATCCATACTTAAAAAGGATATGGGAATGGGATCCCCTACCTCCCGATACCGAACTTTCCATTTCCGGTGCTTTAGGTCTTATGGTTTGTTTATGGACGCTTAGACCAAAGAACGGGCGGCTCATCTCTATCCACTTCTCCACCCTGGACGACTTTAGCAAAGCCAACATATTTAAGGACGGCAGGAGAGAAACCCAGCCGATGGAAAGGATCGCATTTGGAAGACGGAGCATGAACCTATGCCGGATCTCCCTACTCAAACCCTGAATCCCTTTTAAAACGGGGGATACGTGTTTTTCGATCCAGAACCACGAAGACGGCCTTCCAATATCCCAAACGTTTCTTAGAACTGAGGAAGAATTTCGGATAAGGACACTGAAATAAAGCCGGAGCGAGATGCCCACCATAACCCTTTTCAGAATGGGAAGGGTGTTTTTGTAAAAGACCATCATAGGAAAACCGAAGAGACCGACCTTCCCCCTCCGGTACCTATCCATTATCCTTCTATGAAAGCGCAAATCGGAGACGGTAATCGTACCCTTCATCTTTTAACCCTTCTTTATACCATTATGGGCAAGCTCGATTGTCTCAAAGCCAACGGTGTTGCTATCCGACTTAAGGTCGGGACCCGTCCACTTCACGGGATACGCCTGAAAGAAATTCCAGCGCCACCTGTCGTTGCCAGATGCATCCATAAGAATGACGGCCCCGTTTTTCCGTTTGAATTTTCCATCCACCACCTCCTGATGCCATCTCCACATCTCGTCTAGATCCGTAATGCCCCTCTTGAGGGTTATGTGCTGGTATTTGGTCCTCTTGGGGAGTTGATGCACAAAGTCATTTACTCCGCCCTCTTCATAGGGTTCTACTTCCGTTTCTACTTGAAGCCCCGTGACCTCTGATACCAGGGCAACCGTGATACCTTCTATCTCTATCCGAAATCTAAAGGACGTATGGGGGTACGGTTTTTCTCCTGTAGGCATCGTCCTTTCCTCTACCTTAATCATTCCACATCAAGGATACTCCTCTCTTTCTCTCCGCTGAGTCGACGGTTGATTTTAGAGATCTCCTCACACCACCTCCGTCTCTCCCTATGCTCCATGTTCATAATCTCCTCGTAGGGCCAGTGGAAGTGGTATGCGATAAAGGCTACCTCCTCGTATATCCGATCGAGGGGGTAGCCCGCTATTCCCCCAGCGGCTCTACCTCCACCTCAAACTGATGTTCACATTTCGGACACGAGGCTTTTATCCTGCCGGTGCCGTTTTCGTTGATCCTCCTGTAGAATTCCTGAAGGTATGACAGATCCGAGGCAAAGAGGTTTTCTATGACCTTTGGGTTGATAGACTCCAGGTTCCCAAGCCTCGTAATCACCCTTGAAAGCAATATAACGGTGAGATAAGCGGGATTCGATTGTACCCTCGGATCCTTCATGGGCAGGATCTCATCCGCGGCCGTAGCAAGGCGCATAATCCCCTTCCTGTGGAGGTTTCCATTCTCATCCACATACCCCCTGGGCAGTGTAAACTCGAATTCTGTTTGAAACGCCATGATGCCACCTCCCTCTCTCATAAAAGTACGTCTAGCCACTGAGTAACCGAGTTCGTTCGGTTACTCGGACCCTTTTCTAGGACACCCGTTTAAACCCCTCGTGTACGATCTCAAGTGTCTCAATGGCAACCTCGTTTCCCTTGCCGCTGAAATCGGGAGGGTCGTATTTACTGGGCCACGCACGGACTATATCCCACCTGGCCTTGTCGTTTCCAGCCTCGTCAACGAGGATAATCGAGATGTTCTTCCTCGCCCCCTCCGCACCCGTGTCTATAATCTGCTGCCGCCAGTTATAGAGTTCCATAGAATCGGTAATGCCCCATTTAAGGGTTATATTTCCGAATTTGGTGAGTCCCGATAGCTTCCGCATAACAGGGGGTTCGTCCCCTTCCCTGTACTCGACCGGATCTGTGGTCGTATCCCCAAAGGTACACTCGCTGAACCCGGCCTGCGTGATCCCGTCGATCTCGATACGGAACCTAAACTGTCTATATGGGTCCTGTCTTGGCATTTTTATATCCTCCTTCTTATTTTACTCTTCGGTTAGCCACTGATAAACACGGACCTATGCACGATACACGATTCGTCATTGTATCCTGCATCCCCACCTCCCATCTTGCGTCATACCAATCGACCGAGTTACTCCGTGATAGACGAACCGCCGGGGAATTGGGCTATACGGAATATCACGAATTCCGCGGGCTTTACAGGCGCTATGCCTATTATGCATATAAGCCTTCCATTATCGATATCGTCCTGAGTCATCGTGGTCCTATCGCATTTTACGAAGAAAGCCTCCTCGGGTTTTGTCCCCATAAGGGCGCCGTCCCTCCAGACACGGGTAAGAAACTCTGTGATAGTCGCCCTCACCCTCGCCCAGAGCTTCTCGTTGTTGGGCTCAAATACGACCCACTGCGTACCCTCTTCTATCGATTCCTCAACGTAGAGGAAAAGACGGCGGACATTTATATACTTCCAGAGCGTATCGCTTGATAGGGTTCTAGCCCCCCAGACCCGGATCCCCCTTCCGGGAAAGGCGCGGATAACGTTAACCCCTCTTGGGTTCAGGATATCCTGCTCGCCTTTGGTGATTTGGAATTCCAGATCGGCGGCGCCGCGCACCACCTCATTTGCCGGGGCCTTGTGCACCCCTCTCTCTATATCGCTTCGGGCATAGATCCCGGCAACGTGGCCTCCCGGTGGAATCAGGCGCAACAATCCAGCCTCCGGATCGATAACATAGATCCAAGGGTAGTAGAAGGCCGCGTATTTTGTGTCATTGTTACCACGTGGATCCAAAACGGAAACGTCCTTAGAGCCCTGCGCCGCATCTATAATAGCAAATCGGTCCTTTAGGGTCTCGCAATGGGTTATCAAGGCATCGGCTAAAGCCTCGTTGGGAAGCGCCGCCATAGAATTAGGCGAATACACGATCGAGATCTCGTCGATCCCTGCGAAGCCAGTCAACCCCTTGCGGTTCCCTGGTTGGTCAGTATCTGCCCGTTGATAGTCAGCCAAAACGAGGGTCGGGATAATACGGTACGTAGACGTATTATCTGGTACGGTCGTCCATGGTGAGTCCACGGTAGCCACAAAGGTGGCCCCGTCATAATCGGTTATCGTGCGGACCTGACCGCTTCCAGTACCTCCCGTTATCTCTATCCGCATCCCGTTATAAGCGTCGTTAACCCCGGAGGCCGTATTGGCAAGGGTTATGGTGGGTGGCGGACCCGCCGCTCCACCCTGGGCAGTGCCCTCGCCTCCGAGTAAATCGGTTCCGTTTGAGAGGGGCACGAGCAGATGAACACGATACTGAGACGTATTATCTGGTACGGTCGTCCATGGTGAGTCCACGGTAGCCACAAAGGTGGCCCCGTCATAATCGGTTATCGTGCGGACCTGACCGCTTCCAGTACCTCCCGTTATCTCTATCCGCATCCCGTTATAAGCGTCGTTAACCCCGGAGGCCGTATTGGCAAGGGTTATGGTGGGCGGCGGACCCGCCGCTCCACCCTGGGCAGTGCCCTCATGTCGTGTAGGATCGGGAGCGGCTCCAGTATCCCCTTCGGCGGTCTTCCTGGATATCCTTATAAGATTAGATATTCCATTTATCCTTTTTTCGTAATAGTCGGGTGATGTTTCGGTAACTGAAATATTATCAAAGACCTCGGTCACCGAGGGACGCGGGGTAGCCTTAGGATTGGTTTCCGGGTCATAGGGCGTAGTGGGGAGCTCCTTCCAGTAAAATACGCCTACTCTGAAACCACTTAGCGTTCCCTTGGTAACCTTTACCGCAACGCGGTTTCCCCATGCACCCTCGCCGACGGCCTCTACAGTAAGGGCATTGGCACCTCCCGCCGTCAACT
The DNA here is from genome assembly GCA_964636885.1 of uncultured Spirochaetia bacterium. Lineage (GTDB taxonomy): Bacteria > Desulfobacterota_D > UBA1144 > Nemesobacterales > CSP1-2 > CAZWVA01. The sequence continues at coordinate 485 of CAZWVA010000071.1, read as the reverse complement.
TCAACGAGGCGGTGGCCGCGGCGACATCCCCCGCTTTAACGATCCTCCCTATGTAACAGCGCTTTCCACCATTCATGAAAAACCCCTCTACTGCGTATGGAAGGTACTTGTCAGTACCGAAGTAGCTTCCGAATACCCTTTGGTAATCGAGCCAACTCGTTACCAATCGCGGTATGGTCGGCCCCCGTTCAGCCTCGCCAAGAAACCCAGCGGTACTCGTACTTACACCCTCAATCGGCTTTGCACCGATCTCGATCTCCTCTACATATACACCCGGTGATAGGTACTCTGGCATTTTAGACCTCCTTTTTTAAAGGTTTTCTTACTACGAACGACCTATGGGAAGGAAATAACCCCAAGAGACACCGTTTTCCCCTCCTCTACGGTCGCACCGACGGTCTTCGTATTCCCGCCCTTCCTGATCTCTATGGAAACCCCCTCGTGCTTTATCCCCTTAAAATAGAGGACGAATTCCCCTTTCTCAT
>CAZWVA010000070.1:0-13483 GCA_964636885.1 uncultured Spirochaetia bacterium | reverse complement strand
CCTTTCCCTTTCCGCCTCCGCTTTCCTCTCCACCGTAACCACGTTTTGTATGTACCTCTTTTTGATCGCCTCTGACTCAAGCCTTGCCTTTTCCTCTTCGAGCTTTTCCCTTTCCTTTTGAATTATCCCTATGTCACGTGCGAGCCTGGCGATTTCAATTGCGAGCTCCTTCTCTATCTCCGCCCTTTCCCTTTCCTGCATCTTCTGAATCAGGTATTTCTCCTTCTCGATCTCGGCCTCTCTTACGGATATCTCCTGTTTGAACTTAAACTGCTCGGCCTCGGCACGCTTTAGAGTCCTGTAGTTCTCAACCTCCTTCATCTGCTCTGAAGAGGCAAACTCCCTTTCCTGGTCTAGTTTGAGCTTTAGTTTTATGGCCTCAACGTCCTTCTGCTTTATAGCGACCTCCGTGTTCTTCTCTATCTCGTTACGTTCTTTCATGCGCTGCGAGGTCTGTGCCGTTATCTGCTTGAGTCCCTCCGCATCGAATATGTTATTAGGGTCGAGCTGGTCCTTCTTGGTCTGATCCAGGTGGAATATGGAAACGTCTTCGAGTGTGAGTCCGTTTGAGAGTAGGGTGTCTCTAAGGGATTCCCTTACCTCTCTTGCGAATTGGATTCTGTTCTCGTGGAGTTCGACGAGGTTTTTTTCGGCGGCAACGGCCCTGAGGGCCGAGACCAGTTTCTCCTCTAAGAGCAGCCTCAGGCTTTCGGCGTTTAAGGAGCGGTCCCCAAGACTCCTGGAGGCGGTCTCAATATCCCCTATTTTAGGTTCGACCTTCATGTAGAACTCGGCACCCACATCCACCCTAAACCTGTCTTTCGTGATTAGACCCTCCTTATTCACCCTCCATACCTTTAGCTTCACGGTCTCAAGCGATATCCATTTCGTTTGCTGGACCACTGGAAGCACTAGTATCCCTCCGTCTATGACCACGCGCCTCCCCCCGAGTCCCGTTCTTATAAGGGCCATGTTGGGTGGGGTCTTTACGTAAAACCTGATGGCAAGAGCGGCCCCAATAAACCCTAAAACCAAGACTATCACTATAAGCGCTATTAACATTTTTTATCCCTCCTTCTTAAATATTCCTTTGAAACCATGCGGCCCCTATCCAACCTCTAAGACGTAGGGTGGGTTTTGGGAACGTGGGATGGATGAAGACCGTGCGTAGACGAGGGATAGCCGAGTATGAGCTAATCGATCATGGGACTGATGAGATCCGTAACCCGTATGATGGGGCCGCTTGTTTCTATGGGAATTCCGGGAGATCCGCCTGAAGTGGTTGAGAGGTTGGTTTTATCAATCCAAGACCGGTTGCTTTCTTTAATGCGGTGGGCGCTTCCGTTGCCTTTACTCACCAGACCTAACCCCTACTCCTGGTGTTCTTTTTATAACGAATATTATACCAAAGTGGCTTTTCGATTGGAATCGTTTTGTCTTCTATTTTGACGGCACAAATGATAAAATAACGTTAGGAAGCTACCATGAGGAGGGTAAGAAAATGGGGTAAGAAAGGCCTTAAACATTCCGACTTTGGTTTTAACCGTATTTGTGTTCCTTTTATTTTTATCTCCCTCTTTTGCCCAGGATTCCCAACAAGCAAAGATTGATACAGGTGACACCGCTTGGATGCTCACGTCCTCGGCCTTGGTCTTGATGATGACCATTCCGGGACTCTTCCTCTTCTACGGCGGTCTTGTCAGGGCAAAAAACGCCCTTGGCACCATCATGCAGAGCTTTATCATCGTTGGCCTTATAAGCATTCAGTGGGCGCTCTGGGGATATAGCCTCGCCTTTGGGCCTGACAAGTGGGGGATCATAGGTAACCTGGACTGGTTTGGGCTAAAGGGGGTTGGACTCGATCCTAACCCGGGGTACGCCCCTACAATCCCACACCAGGCCTATATGGTTTTCCAGTTGATGTTTGCCATCATCACTCCGGCGCTCATCACGGGTGCATTCGCAGAACGGGCAAGGTTCGGCACGTTTATACTCTTTACCCTTCTCTGGGCGACATTTATCTACGATCCGCTGGCCCATTGGGTGTGGGGGATAAACGGTTGGCTTAGAAACCTGGGGGCTCTGGATTTTGCCGGCGGTACCGTGGTGCACATAAGTTCCGGGGTATCGGCACTTGCCGCCGCCCTCATGTTTGGGAGGCGTATAGGCTATGGACGGGAGGCCATGCCCCCACACAATCTTCCCTTTAGCATAATAGGGGCCGCCCTACTCTGGGTGGGTTGGTTTGGGTTTAATGCGGGAAGTGCACTTACCTCTGGAGGATTGGCCACGAGTGCCTTTGTGGCCACCCATATGGCAACTGCGGCGGCGGCGCTCTCGTGGGTCCTCATGGATTGGATTTTCAGGGGTAAGCCTACGGTCCTCGGTGCCGCAAGCGGTGCGGTGGCCGGACTTGTGGCTATTACACCCGCATCTGGCTTTGTCGGGCCCCTTTCTTCGATCATCATCGGGGCAGGGGCCGGTGTCTTCTGTTCCACTGCGTGTAACCTGAAGACGAGGTTGGGCTATGATGACTCCCTCGATGTGGTAGGGGTGCACGGGATTGGCGGGACATGGGGGGCACTCGCAACCGGACTCTTTGCCTCAAAGGCCATTAATGCGGCCGGAAACGATGGCCTTTTCTTCGGTAATCCACACCAGCTCAAGGTTCAACTTATCGCAGTGGTGGCCACATGGGCCTTTGCCTTTTTCGGCACCCTAATCATCCTTTCCATTCTCAAGGCCGTAGTGGGGCTCAGGGTATCCATAGAGAAGGAACTGGAGGGCCTGGATATAGGTGAGCACGGGGAGGTTGCCTACTCGGGATTTCAGATGATCCACAGCATCGGGAGTTCCGAAATAAAGGCACTCGAGGAGGAGATAGAGGAGCTTGAAAAACGTAAGGAGAGGATACTGAGTAGGATGAGCGCAACCGGAGCCGAGATAAGGGTCAACGAGTCTTCCCCTGTCACACTGAAGAGGGGAAGGAAGGAGGAAGAGGAAACGGGGTATAAACCAAACACCCCATTTAGAATCGTGGTTGAGAATGTAAGTAGGGAGGAACTGAGAAGGTGGTGGGAGGATATGTGCTACGAGAGGGCGGTGGAAAGACCGAGGGAGTTTAACGAGATCTTTAGACAGCTTAAGAAGTTTCAGGACGGCTCCTTCTTCTTTGGTAAAGGCGACCCTGAGGAGATGAAGAGGAGGTTGCAGGTACTCCTTCGTGGATTTAATCCGAGATTCAGGGTAGAGACGGAGGAAGAGTAACACATCAAACGGTTTTATCCGCCTCTGATACCGTGACCTCTTTGCTCTTTTTCCCGAATATCCAGGCTACGAGTATCCCGATCTCGTAGAAGACGATAAGAGGAACGAGCATAAACATCATCGAGAGTGCATCTGTTGTCGGTGTAATCACAGCCGCGGCTATACCGCATATGAATATGGCGTATCTCCTCTTATTCCTAAGCATATGAGAATCCACGATTCCCAGCCTCGCTAGGACAAACACAACCAGCGGGAATTCAAACACAAGCCCGAAACCAAAGAGGAGGGCCATGAAGAAGGATAGGGCCTCGCCTATTGTAGGAAAGGCCTTTACATAATCCGAGGAATACTCGGAAAGGAGAAACTTAAAAGCCGGTGGGGCAGCAACGAAGTAGCAAAAGGATGCACCAAGGGCAAAGAAAAGAGTGCCAAAGAGGATAAACGGTATAACTATCTGCTTTTCGTGTTTATAGAGTGCAGGGGCCACGAATCTCCATGCCTGATAGAGGATAAAGGGGACCGCCAGGGCCAGTGCGGCAAAGAGGGAAACCTTGAGGTATGTCATAAACCCCTCGGCGGGTCTTGTGAAGATGAGGGTGCTTCCCTCAGGGAGACTCTTTATTATGGGACGCATGAGGATGTCAAAGAGCCTCTCGGAAAAGGCGTAGGTGGGTATAAAACAAATAAGCACCGCAGCGAGGGACCAGAGGATCCGTCTCCTTAGTTCCTCTACGTGTTCGAGGAACGTCATCTTTTCTTCTTCGGTCATGGTTAGGGTTTAAGGTTAACCTAATCTCCTTCCGTTCTCAATGTAATACTGGAGAATCACCGTTTACAGAGCGGGTGAATGACCCGGAGAGAGGGTGTTCGATCGAACCCTCAATTGACAATCATTAATAGCTCAAATATATTTTATTGCGTTAAGCTCATCCTTGCCTTTTTCTCGGAGGAAAGAATTTGAGGATACTAATTACTGATGGTCTGTCGGAAGAGGGGTTAAATCTGCTTAAATCCCGGCCGGAATTGGAGATAGTCGCAAAGAAGGGGCTTTCCAAGGAGGAGATAAAGCAGATAATAAGGGACTACGATGCCCTCATTGTGAGGAGCGGTACGAAGGTTACAGCCGATATCATAGAGGCCGCGGGTGATAGGCTAAAGGTAATAGGGCGTGCCGGGATAGGCGTTGATAACGTGGATGTCGAGGCGGCGACGAGAAAGGGTATCGTCGTCATGAATACCCCTGAGGCGAACGCCGTTACCACGGCGGAGCACACGATCGCTCTTATGTTTGCACTTGCGAGAAGGATCCCACAGGCCCATTTCTCCCTGAAATCCGGGCTCTGGGAAAGGGAAAGGTTCAAGGGAAGGGAGATACTCGGAAAGACGCTCGGTGTTATAGGGCTTGGGAATATAGGAAGGCTCGTCGCAGAAAGGGCGATCGGCCTTAAGATGAAGGTGATCGCCTATGATCCCTATCTCACACGGGAGGCCGCTACAAAGCTGGGTGTGGAACTCGTTTCCTTCGACGATCTCATCGAGAAATCCGATATAATAACCATCCATACCCCACTTACACCGGATACTAGGAACCTCATAGGGAAAGAGGCCTTTATGCGCATGAAAAGGGGTGTGATCATAATCAATTGTGCAAGAGGGGGCATAGTAAACGAGCACGATCTCCACGAGGCGATAAAATCCGGTAGGGTAGGGGGTGCGGCTCTCGATGTCTACGAGAAGGAACCACCGGATAGGGATAATCCCCTTTTCACACTCGAGGATAACGTGGTTTTTACCCCTCATCTTGGCGCATCTACGGAGGAGGCGCAGACAAAGGTTTCTGTCGCCATAGCCGAGCAGATAGTCGACTTCTTCGTAAATGGCGTTGTGAGAAATGCGGTTAACATGCCCTCCATAAGCCTTGAACTCCTCAAGGTGATGAAGCCCTATATCACGCTTGCGGAGAAGCTGGGAAGCTTTCAGGGACAGCTCTGTAGGAGCGGCGTCGAGGAGATCCACATCGAGTACAGCGGTGAGGTTTCTGAGTTTAATGTCGCACCGCTTACCGTTGCGGCTCTTAAGGGTTTCCTCTCTCCCATAATGGATATCGTTGTGAGCTACGTGAACGCCCCGGTTATCGCAAGGGAGAAGGGGATAAGGGTCATAGAATCCAGATCCTCGAGATCGGAGGACTTTACGAGCCTGATATCCATAAGGGTAAAGACCAATCGGGGTGAAAAGCACGTTGCGGGAACCATATTCGGTCGTGAGGAACCGAGGTTCGTGAGGGTAAACGGGTTTTCGCTCGATGTCATTCCCCAGGGATATCTGCTCATAGGTGAAAACTACGATAAGCCCGGGGTTATCGGTGCCATGTGCACCCTACTTGGGAGTAGGGGAGTAAATATAGCGCGTATGCACCTCGGACGCGAGAGCATAGGTGGCAGGGCGATAGCCTTTATAAACGTGGACTCCCCTGTCCCGGAGGAAGTTATAGGGGAGATATCAAAGCTCTCCAATATAATATCGGTTACACAGGTTATACTCTAGATGTTTGAGCGCCTTAGTCTGCCCCAGGGGGTAAGGGACTTCCCGCCGGATAGGGCAGAAGAGATTAAAAGAGTCGAGGAGTGTCTCCTCGAAGAGTTCTCCCGCTGGGGGTATAGGATCGTAATTACACCCCTTTTCGAATTCCTGGAGACGATCTCGACGGGACTCGGAGAGGATCTAAGGGATAAGGTTTTAAAGTTCGTCGATCCCTCGACGGGCGACGTTGTGGCACTGAGACCCGATATAACGCCGCAGGTGGGCAGAATAGTCGCAACCAGACTCAGGGATTGTACCGAACCCCTCAGGCTCTGTTATAACGGGAGGGTCGTTAGATTCGAGGAGAAGGGAAGCGGAAAGGAAAGGGAGATATTCCAGGTAGGATGTGAACTCGTTGGTCCTTCCTCTCCCGAAGCCGACGCCGAGACGATAGCGCTTTCGGTAAAGTCATTGGGAAAGGTGGGGATAAAAAACGCCGTTCTCGATATAGGCCATAACGGGCTTTTGAGGTTCCTCCTTACAAAGACGGGAAACGCTAGGAAGGAGATAGAGGAGGCACTTAAAAAAAAAGACCAGGAGGCTTTGGGAAGGGCGGTGGAGAAGGCCTCCGTTCCTAAGGAGATCAAAGAAACCATACTCTCTCTCCCGGAGCTCTACGGTGGTAGAGACATACTGAACAAGGTAAGAAAAACGAGCGTCGTCAGGCGTTATGTAGAGGAGCTGGAAAGCGTCCTTAGCGTACTCGATGAATTCCAGCTTAACTGCGAGATCAACATAGACCTCGGAGAACTCAGGGGGTTTAACTACTATACCGGGGTTACTTTCGAGGTTATATCTCCAAGCACCCCCTCTCCCCTTCTAAGGGGTGGGAGATACGATGAGCTTATAGGCAAGTACGGATACGATATCGCCGCCACCGGATTCGCCGTAGACGTCGAATCGGTACTTAGCGTCACGAGAACGCATCTTGAGAACAATCAGATCCATTTCGTCGTTATACCCAGGAAGTTGAACCTAAGGCGTGAGGCTATACGTCTTGCGGAATGGCTGAGATCGAGCGGTTTCAAGGTCGTTCTCGATCTTAACGCAGATCCGAACCTGAGGAGATTGAGGATAAAGGAGAACCACGCTTCGAACTCCTACGGGGTGATCTTCTTAGAGACGCCGAAGAAGATAAAACTGATCGAGTCGAGAAGCGGGGTGAGCAAGGAGTTTTCAAATCTAGAGGAGCTTCTAAAAGGGGGATCTGAGTTTGGCTAATATAGTCGTGATTGGCACACAGTGGGGCGATGAAGGAAAGGGAAGGATAGTCGATCTACTCGCCGAAAAGGTCGATGTCGTGGTTAGGTACCAAGGGGGGAATAACGCGGGCCATACCATAGTCCTTGATGGCGAAACCATAATCCTCCATCACATACCATCTGGGATCCTAAGAGAGGAGAAGCTCTCCGTTATAGGAAACGGGGTCGTCATAGACCCGAAGGTCCTTTTGGGGGAGATAGAGAAGCTGAGATCGGCCGGATTCAGGGTGGATGAGGAAAACCTAAAGATAAGTGACAGGTCTCATCTGATTATGCCCTATCACAAGGAGATAGACCTCGGAAGGGAGGAGAGGATGGGATCCGATAGGATCGGCACAACCGGAAGGGGAATCGGACCCGCTTATGAGGACAAGGCCGCAAGAAGGGGTATAAAGCTTTCCGATCTCCTCTACCCGGAGAGCTTCTCTGCACGCCTTCAGATCGTGCTTGAGGAAAGAAACCTCTATCTCACAAGGGTCCTTGGAAGAAAACCCGTTGAGATTAAAAGGGTATACGAAGAGTACATGCTCTATGGAGAGAAGCTAAGGGGTTTCGTTACGGATACCTCTAAGCTCCTAAACGACTTGATCTCCGAGAAAAAGAGCGTCTTGTTTGAAGGGGCACAGGGCGCCCTTCTCGATGTGGATTTCGGCACTTATCCCTACGTGACTTCATCGAGTGCGGGGTCGGGTGGGGCTTGCACGGGAACGGGGGTGAGTCCAACCAAGATAGATTCCGTACTCGGGGTGGCAAAGGCCTACACAACGAGGGTTGGGGAAGGCCCATTCCCATCGGAGATCCACGGGGAGTTAGGGGCAAGGTTAAGGGAGGCAGGGGGCGAATACGGCTCGACTACGGGAAGGCCCAGGAGGTGCGGCTGGTTTGATGCCGTGGCCCTCAGATACTCTGCCAGAATAAACGGGATCTCGGAGCTTGCCATAACAAAGCTCGACGTTCTACGTGGACTCGACAGGATAAGGATCTGTGTCGGATATAAGTACAAGGGCGAAATACTCACGGAATTCCCTTCGAGTACAGAGGTCCTTAAGAACTGCACGCCTGTTTACGAGGATATGGACGGATGGAAAGAGGATATATCCCAACTGAAAAGCGCCTCCGACCTCCCACGTGAGGCAAGGTTTTATCTGGATAAGATAGAAGAGACCACAGGGGTTCCGATCTGGATCGTTTCTCTGGGAGCCTCGAGGGAAAAGGCCATTTTTCTAAGGGATGCGTCTCTCAACTAGGATTTTAAGGGTGGTTTAGAGATCCTTCCCCTGCGGGGCTAAGGGCCTTTACTCTCTATCTTTTTTGCCTCTATCTCGTTAATGAAACTGTAGCTTTCCGTCTTGTATTCCCTCCTATATACCCCTAAGACCTTTACCGTGTCTCCTTCTGTAACCGGTATGTCTCCCAGTGCGAATACGTTAACGAAGTTACCGTCCCTATCTGCGAGTTTAAAGTGGGTATAAGGGATCTCGACGTCCTTCTCCCTTAGGGTATCGAATCTGAGATCCCAGACCTTTCCCTCCACTATCACCCCCGCGCTATCGTAGACAATGGGGTTTGCCAGGATGGTGAGTATTTTTAACTCCCTGGCAGGAAGCGAGGTGTTCGGGTTTTGCCACTCACGGGCACATCCTAAGAAGACCGAAAGAAAGAGGATTAAAAGGACTTTTTTTTCCATAGGAACCTCCAGAGGAAATCTAATCGGGTACTCGGTAAAACAGGTCTAGTACGGCTCCATTCACTTTGTCTCATAGGCCTCTATTATCCGCTTTACGAGTGGATGCCTCACGACGTCCCTCTTGGAGAAGTGGACGAATTCGATTCCCTCGATTCCCTTAAGGAGGGATTCCGCCTCCATAAGCCCGGATCTTTCGTTTGCGGCAAGGTCAATCTGGGTAACGTCTCCTGTGATTACCGCCTTTGAGCTGAATCCCAGCCTTGTAAGAAACATCTTCATCTGGGTAGAAGTGGTGTTTTGGGCCTCGTCCAGTATGACGAAGGCGTCGTTCAGTGTCCTTCCCCTCATGTATGCGAGGGGTGCTATTTCTATGGCGCCCTTTTCTATCAGCCTTGTGGCCTTCTCGTAATCCATCATGTCATAAAGGGCATCGAGAAGCGGTCTCAGGTATGGGTCTATCTTCTCGTAAAGGGTTCCGGGAAGAAATCCCAGCTTCTCTCCTGCCTCAACCGCTGGTCTTGTGAGGATTATTCGGTTTATCTCGCGGTTTACAAATGCGGAAACGGCCATTGCCATTGCGAGGTACGTTTTGCCGGTCCCCGCGGGGCCTATACCAAAAACGATGTCGTGCTTTCGGATCGCTTCTATATAGAGCTTCTGGGCCAGGCTCTTTGGGGCTATTATCCTCTTCCTCGTCGATATACACACGGTGTCGAGGAATATGTCTTCGAGCGGGATTTTATCCTCCGTCACAATTCCGGCGGCAAGCTCTATGTCTCCCGGGTCGAGCGAATACCCCCTCGAGATCAGGCGGTAGATCTCACTTAGGAACCTATGGGCCAGTTCAACCTCCTCGGTTTCCCCCCTTAGGCTGAGCTTTCCCCCTCTCGAATAGATCTTCACATTGAATATGTTCTCTATCTCTTTGAGGTTTTCGTTATGCTCCCCGTATAACTGCTTGAGCACCCCGTTATCCTCAAAGAGGATCTCCTTTGTAACGCCGTTTTCTACTTCTATGGTTTCTTGCATTTTTTCCCTATAGTTCCTCCTCCAAGTGGGTTGATTTCAAGATAAATCCATACCTCTTTTGGGTCTCTATGGAAAGAGGGGAAAGACATAAGCGAGGCTTTCATTCTCTTCTTATCAGGCACTCGTCTATCTAGGATAAGTCGTGTTTTTCCCTGCTACCGTCCCTTTGTTTAATACAGTGTAAGGTAACATAGACCTTTTAAAATCCACGCAATTAAGTATACCAAAGACGGGGAATAAAACCAAAATCGAATTCCTTGCCGTGTATTTTGGGGAAAGGCCTAATAACCCGTTGGGTTTTAGGTGGAGATTCAATACGGGGTAGCCTGCACGGACTATGAGTGGTACCGTTACTATACGGCAAATGTACTCAAGACAATCGAAGAGACGATTCGCGGACGCAGGAAGGCGGGGCGAGAGGTTCTTGTGTTTATATATTCGTTGTGACTTTCCATTAGTGTCTTTCGAGAGCCCTGAAGCTACTTCCCTCTCATCTCAAAAACTCCTTCTCAATCCGGGGGAGGAATAAAACCCATATAGATATCCATAGGGATAAACCTATTTTTCGCCCAAGGTATGAAGAATCGCATGGATTGCCGCTCTTACGGGAGTCGGTGTTCATTGACTCTTTTGGCACCCTCATGTTTGAGAATAGACCTTACGTTTATAATCCAAGAGACAGGCGGGGTCGGACACATTTTAACAAACTAAATGTAGAATGAGAAGCTTCATTTAATTTGCCTTATTGTATACAATATAGGGGAACAGGGAGGATCAAGCCATGGATATTCCAGAGGGGCTTAACGTTGCACTGAACTTCGGCCTTCTCGATGCGATATTTACGAGGCGATCAAGAAGGTTCGGTCTCGGAATGGAGATGACCGAGGGAACATTAAGGTATAAATCCAGGTTTCAACCGATACCTCTTACGGAGCTTGAGGAGGCCTTTCTCATATGGGCTGGAACTGGGATGACTGGGCTTTCGCTTGGCGATCTCCCTAGAACGGGGATCTCTTGGCTTTTCCAATGGACTGGGCGTTCATGGCCATGCTCCTGCAATTCCCATTCGACAGAGCTCTTTTACACAAACGATAAGGGTGTGTATATGGTAAAGCTCTTTAACCTCATGCCGGAGGATGGGGAGACCTCGATCTTTACCGGCAGGTCTGAGGAGGAAAGACTAGAAGGTGTCCTACGGCTTTTTAGGAGGAGTTTAATAAAGCTTCAGGATGGAAGGGCCGACCTCCCTAAAGGGGAACCCGGGCTCTTTGATTTTAACGCGTGGAACGCCAATAAGCCGGGAACCACCTTTTTCATCCCCGTCACAAACACGACGGTTGAGTACATGGTTCTCCTCTTTATATATTTCGGCTCAAAATACGGGTTCAACATAATAGATGAGCTAAACGGCGGGAGGTCCTGCGGCCTGGATAAGTGGATTAGAAAGGGTTACATAAGAAACGACGTGAGGATGTCCCTTTTTGATCTTGAGCTCCGGGTTCTTACGACTCTAAACGTAGAGCAGGCCTTTATATGTCAGAATATGAACCTCGCCCTTCAGGCACTTGGCCTTGGTGGATGGGCGTTTACCGGGCTCCTTCCACATTACGCCCTTGGTGTGAATCCGTCATACAAGGGACTGGGGTTCAGGTTCATAACCCCTGAAAAGAGCCTAAGAACCATGTTGAACCCCGTTCCTGTAGGACGTGACGGCGTTTTTGAATCCCTATGTCCGCCCTACGTTAAGGATATGAACGAGGCCGTAGACAGATTCCTAAAAATGAGAGGGGAATTCTGGAAGGTGGGAAACCCTTATCCCTATCAGAATCCAGAGGGGGTGCTTCGGGATGAATACCACCCGTCTGAGGAGAGGGTACAGATCGTAAAGGATTTCTGTACATACGTTTATGAAAACTATGGGAGGTTTCCGGCGTTTCTCGATCCCATGTTTGTAAGGCTCGTTTTTCAGGCCCACCATCTTGACCTTGAGTTTTACGATAAGCATTATAAAGAGGGTGCGTATGCCGAGGTTCACAAGAACCACTTTAGGCTCTGGCATCCAGAGATTGCGGGTTTATTCGACTAAAGGTTTCAGCCACGAATTATGGATGGAGGCGAATAAAAGATAAAGGGTGCATGTAAAGGAGCTTAGACGTATATTCGATTCATTAACGGAGGACGCATTATGAAAACCCAATTGGCCGAATCGATAAAGAAGCAGCTTAAAACCGAGGCTCTGGGAAGGGTTCTCTATCTGTTTGAAGAGGTTGGTTCTACAAATGAAGTCGGATCTGAACTCGCAAGGAACGGGGCTCCTCATGGTACCGTGGTGATCTCTGACTCTCAAACCAGGGGAAGGGGGAGGCTCCATAGGAGGTGGATCTCTCCACCCGATCTAAATCTATATATGTCCGTGATTCTTCGTCCTCCGATAGATGCGAAGGATGCGCCTCTTCTCACCCTCGTTGCTTCCATAGCCGTGGCCGAGACGATAAAGAAACTCGGGGTGGACACACTCATAAAATGGCCCAATGACGTCCTTATAGGGAGGAAGAAGGTAGCGGGTGTTTTAACCGAGATGCAGCCCAAGGGAGATAAGGTCGATTTTACCGTGGTGGGAATAGGGGTAAACCTAAATATGACAAAGGAGTTTATGGAGAAGGAGATGGGAGAGGTTGCGGAGATAGCGACTTCCCTTAGAGAGGCAACGGGGCGGGAGGTCGAGAGATTGAAGTTCGCCTCCGACCTGATTAACGAGCTTGAGACATGGTATAAGAGGTTTATCGAAGAAGGAAAACCCGCGATTATAAGAGAGTGGACGGAAAGGTGGGGAGCGGTTAATCGCAGGGTACAGGTGAGGTTTGGGGAAAGCGTAATAGAGGGCATAGCCTTGCGTGTGGATGAAAACGGGTATTTAGTGGTAAGAAGGGATGACGGAACGACCGAGACGATAGTTGCCGGGGACGTTATTCTTCTTTAACTTTTCTGTATAAGGTGATACATGTATCCGGAATATGGGTTTCCATTTCATCATTTTGGGTTGCATGTTGAAATAGGGCGGACGAGGCCTTTTGGCGCAAAAGGAGAATGGGTATGAGTAACGAAGAGGAGATAAAGGAGATCGAGCGGAGTTTAGAAGAACTGAGGGAGACTAGGAAGAAGGTCGAGGAGTCCTTCTCCCATGTACCCGATATTAAGAAACAGATCCTAATGAACCTCTGGGCTCAGGAGAGGTTTCTTCTCGAACTCATCGAGAAGAAACGTACGGAGGGCTAAGACGAAAGGATTGGTCCGCTTATGGAAAAGGTCGTTTTCTAGCCTATTCCCAACTCTTTGATTACAAGCTCGGTCATTTCCTCTCTGATCTTATACATGAGCTCTGTCCATTCACGGATAAGAGATAGGTCGTTTGTCGGAAACCTTTTCTTAATAACGAGTCCCGAACTCGTGGGTTCTACCTCGCAGTCCTTATATTTTTCCTCGAGAATCGCACCGAATCTATAGAGTATTCGAATGGCCTCCACGTATTTGCCCTCGAATCTCGATACCAGAACGACCTCTTGATCAAATCCCTCGAACACTATATTCCAGAGGGGGGCTTGGGATTCTAGGCTGAAAGAGAGGTCTATAAAATCCGATTGCTTTAATCGCTTCG